>JAAYKU010000247.1 GCA_012522275.1 Smithella sp. | reverse complement strand
GTGACTAACTATAAAAAGTCAACCCCTTAATGATGAAACTTACGCTGGTAAAAAAGAGTGCACCAAACCAAGCCCTCTTTCAAGGGCTTGAAAAAGCCAAGTTTAAATTAACGGATTAGCCCTGGATCGTAAGTAACATTCTTTGTTTGAAGCGTATAGATAACCCGCAGCAACTTCTTTGCGACATGGGTCATAGCAACGCGGTAGGGTTTGCCTTCAGCACGTTTCTTAGCATAGTACTCGGCAAAGACAGGCTCGTTGGTAATCAAGGGCAGGCAGCAGTTCATGAGAGCATACCGTAGATGTGACGAGCCGTGCTTAACCATGCGGCCAGTGTGTTCGGATTGCCCGGATTGGAAATATCCTGGCTCTAAACCCGCAAAGGAAAGAAGCTTAGCAGGGCTGTCGTAATTGCTGAGGTCTCCGTATTCGGAGAGGATGATGGCTGCAGATAACGCACCGATGCCGGGAATGGACAGCATGGGAGGGTTAATCCCCCGGATACACGCAACCACCTGCTCCTCAATTTCCTGAATCTTGGCGTCTAGCTGGTTGTAGAGCGCCAAAAGCACGTCCATCTCGTGTAACAAGTAATCGTCTGACTGTCCGACAGTGTTCCTTGCCAGCGTCTTGAGCTGAACGAAGGCGCTCATTGTAAATTTTCCGCGTGAAAGCTTTCGGATGGCTTCATAAGAGCGAGAGTTCATATTAGCGATTTTCTCCGGTGTGGCGTAATTCGACAGTATGTACAGGGCGGTAACGGAGAATTTGTGTTTGAAGAACGGCTTGAACTCAGGGAAGATTTTGTCGAGAACATTTGTCAGTTCAACTAGCTGTCGGCTTCGCTGCCGGACAAGGCTGTCCCGAAATCTTGTCAATGACTTCAGCTTGTCCAAGTGGTAAAATGATGCCGGATAGGGTTTGTACTCTACCGTCATCAAATATTGGGCGATCAGAAGTGCATCGATGGAATCGGTTTTCGTTTTTCTGAGCGATTTGCTGCGAACAAATCGGGAGATCAGAAGCGGATTAAATTCCATAAAGGTAAAGCTGTTGGATTCGAGAAATAGCTTTAGATTCTGCCCATAATGACCGGTAGACTCAAATCCTATCTTTACGTCTTTGCCCAAGTTGGTCAGCAGCTCTGCTAACAAAGAAAACCCCTGGCAATCGTTTCTGAACGACCACGAAGGCGTGACAACATCGCCAAGGTCATCAATGATGGCGCAGTCGTGCTTGAATTTTGAGATGTCGATTCCTACAAAGTACATGGTTTCCTCCTTTTCAAAGTTGCACTGCTGTTTCCACAGATGACTTGTCCATGTATTCACGAAAATAGAAACGTCCAGCGTTAACTAACTAATTACCAATTCAGACAAGTCACTGTGGTTTGAGTCACCTCCAAACAGTCAAGCTGTAGTTGTATAGAAACAAATCCACAGTGCTTGCGCTGATTATATCGCAGGTAGCTACTCCTGCCATATAGCATCTTTAAGAAAGGAGAAATAATGAAAAACCACCCCTTTCGAGATGGTTTTCATTATACGTGTATTGTATGTCAGTTAAAGTCGTGGTCGGAGCGCAGTTTGGCGACGAGGGCAAAGGCAAGCTGGTGGACTGGCTGGCGAAGGACGCGGATTTGGTTGTGCGATTTCAAGGCGGGGATAACGCGGGACATACAGTGATAAACACCCACGGCGTCTTCAAGCTGCACATCATTCCATGCGGCATATTTCGCCCGGAATGCCAGTGCCTCATAGGAACCGGAACAGTCGTTAATCCGGACGTGCTGATTGCGGAGATTGAAATGCTCAATAACGCGGGAATCAGCACGTCGAAGCTTCTGCTATCAGAAAACGCGCATCTTATTATGCCCTGGCATGTGAAACTGGATGAGGCGATGGAACGCGCCGGCGGCATAGGGACCACCAAACGCGGCGTTGGGCAGGCTTATGCAGACAAATTCCTGCGTAATAATCTACGCGCGGGCGATTTGCATGATGCGACAACGATAAGGGACAGAGTGTCCAGCCATCTGGAATACGTCAATGCGCAGCTCGCCTTTATGGGCGCTGAGAAATTCACCCTCGATGACATTATGGATAAGTGCCTGTACTGGCAAAAAAAGCTGGCGCCGCTCCTTTGCGACGCGTTTGATGTGGTGCATTCCGCGCTCTCAAAAGGCGCCCGCATCTTATTTGAAGGACAGCTCGGCGCGATGAAAGATATTGACCTGGGTATCTATCCGTATGTTACATCGTCAAATCCCGTTGCCGCGTATGCCGCAGTGAGCGGGGGCTTTTCACCCAGGCTGATCGATTCGATTACCGGCGTCTGTAAAGCGTTCTCCAGCACAGTCGGCGACGGGCCGTTTCCCACTGAAATGACGGAATCCGATGCGGCATTGCTGCGGGGACCGGGTGTAAACCCCGACGACGAATACGGCGCAAGAACAGGACGCCCTCGCCGCATCGGCTGGCTTGATCTGCCGGTACTTCGATACGCTGATAAAATCAATGGTTTTGATGAATTGGCACTGACAAAGCTGGACAAATTGGACGCACTGCCCGAAATCAAAATATGCACCGACTATTTGCTTGACGGTAAGGTTCTCCGAAATATGCCAAACACCTACGATCTCTACCGCGTTGAACCGGCATATGAAATTTTACCGGGGTGGTTGTCGGACACCTCTCGCTGCAG
This sequence comes from Smithella sp., assembly GCA_012522275.1. Lineage (GTDB taxonomy): Bacteria > Desulfobacterota > Syntrophia > Syntrophales > Smithellaceae > UBA8904. The sequence goes on along the minus strand of JAAYKU010000247.1, from coordinate 453 downwards.
GACCTATAGCGATTTGCCTGAAAACGCCAAACAATACGTGCAGACGATTTGTGATAAAACCGGTGTACCAATCAGATATATAGGCAACGGCCCTGAAAGGGACAGCATCATTCGTCTCTAAAAAACTCAAAACAGTTTGCAAAACAGTTGACAATAAACCAATTCAGTGATAATATAATGTATAATAAATGATAAACAAAGACGTTTGTCAGCAATCGGCTTTTTGCCGGTCTGTTGCCAGACGTCTTTCTTTTTTTGAAAGAGGAATAATGCTATGTCATACACGACGAATGTATTGGAATGGGCAAAAACCAAAAATCCAAATGAACCGGAATTTCATCAGGCCATGACCGAAATCCTGCCCACACGTCAGCCTTTCTTGGATGCACATCCGGAATATGAAAAGGCCGGGGTTCTTGAGCGTCTTGTGGAGCCGGAGCGGCAGATCATGTT
>JAAYKU010000246.1 GCA_012522275.1 Smithella sp. | reverse complement strand
TCAAATCCCGCTATGGTCTTTTGATGGCGGCGATCAATGACGACGAGGATGTCGCCCATTCCATCGGGATCAACATCAGCAAGATAAAAATTATCGCGTTTGTTTCCGCCTGCACCATGATCGGCATCATCGGCTGGTTTTACGCCCATTATTTCAGTTCGTTCGCAGGTATTACATATCTGCCCCTGACCTTCATGTTGAAGGTTCTTCTTGTACTGATGATCGGCGGGCGCGCCCAGGTTTTCGGCTGCGTGGTCGGCGGCTATTTTATCGCCTTTCTGGAGATGCTGATGATCCGCTTCATGGGGCCGATTCAGCCGGTGCTTTTTCCGATTATCCTTCTGGTCCTGCTGTTTGTCCTGCCGGAAGGACTGTTCGGCCTGTACCGGAAACGCCGTTATCGCGAGTATTTGCCAACCATTCATGTGCGGAGGTAAGCATTCATGGCGCCATTACTTAAAGTCAGCAATCTGGTGAAACGTTTCGGAGGAATCGTAGCGGTAAACGATGTGTCCTTTGAAATTTATAAAGGGGAAACGCTGGGGTTTATCGGGCCCAACGGAGCGGGTAAATCCACTGTGGTCAACTGCCTGACCGGCTACTTTCCCGCGACGGCCGGTAAAGTCGAAATGAACGGTCTGGATATTTCTCACATGAAACCACACGAGCGGGCGCACATGGGCCTGGCCCGCACCTACCAGATACCGCGTCCCTTCCCCGAACTGACGGCTCTCACCAGCGTTTTGGCCAGTTCCATTTCAGGCAAAAAAAGAATCCATCAGAGTTTTCAGGACGCGATGTACGACGCGACTCATTATTTGGAATTTGTCGGTCTTTTCAGCAAGCGCAATATCCTTGCGCGGGATCTGACTTTTTATGAACTCAGAATGCTGGAGCTGGCGCGTGCGCTGGCCACCACGCCGCAGCTCATTTTTATTGATGAAGTGATGGCCGGTCTTAATCCGGGCGAGGCCAAAAATGCTATCCAGATGATTCGCAGGGCGAAAGAGGAATTCGGCATCACTGTTTTCTGGATCGAGCACGTTATGGCGGTTCTGATGGAGGCCGCCGACCGGATTGTCGCTATCAACTACGGCGCCAAGCTGGCGGAAGGCACGCCGGACGAAGTGGTCAACAACGACGATGTTATCGAGGCGTATCTGGGCAGAGGGTGGAGGGAATATGCTTGAAGTGAGCGGTTTGAGCGCGTCTTACGGGGTCATACCCGCGCTGCATAATGTCAGTTTCAACGTACGGGCATCAGAGATTGTCACTATTCTCGGCTCGAACGGTACGGGGAAAAGCACCATTTTGAATGTGGTTCAGGGAATGATGGCCGGAAGCGGCGGGAGAATAATTTTCCGTGACGAGGCGATTCAGGGCCTGCCTTCTCATAAAGTAGTGGCCAGAGGCATTGTGCAGGTACCGGAAGGGATGAAAAGCTTCCCGTTTATGACCGTCAGGGAAAATCTGTTGCTGGGTGCGTACCGCAGGGCGTCCTGGTCGAAACGCAGGCAGACCCTGGAATATGTATACAGTCTTTTCCCCATTTTGAAGGAGCGCTCCAATATGGCGGCGCGCCTGCTTTCCGGTGGCGAGCAGCAGATGCTGAAAATCGGCCGGGGGCTGATGGCCGGTCCGCAGCTTCTTATGGTGGATGAGCCCTCCATCGGCCTGGCGCCTCTTATTGTGGACAGCGTTTATGAAACGCTGGGCAAGCTCAGGCAGAGCGGTCTTACCATTTTACTCACTGAGCAAAATGCCCTGCGCGCGCTGCAGCTGGCCGACCGCGGCTATATCATTCAAGAGGGGAGAGTTGTTCTGGAAGGCAGGTCGCCAGAGCTGATGAAAAACGATCTGGTGAGAAAGGCATACTTGGGGAGATGAAAATGGAAGATTATTTTTCGTACACGGCAAAGCTTTTCAATCTTGATGACGCAAGTCAAAAGCCCGAAGCGCTCAAGGGTATCCGGGTGATGGATTTTTCCCATGTCATTTTCGGTCCCGTCGCTGCGCGGCTGCTGGCCGACTACGGCGCGGAAGTGATCAAGCTCGAACTTCCCTTTTACGGCGATCTGTGGCGTCCCGCCACTTACTGGGGTAAATACTGGAAGCACTCCAACCCGATCTGGCACAATATCACCAAAAATAAATATTTTCTTTCCGTCAATCTGGCTTTGCGGCAGTCCAAGGAGCTGATCTACAAAATGGCGGAAACCTCGGATGTAGTCATTGAAAACTTCGCCCCCGGCACGGCTGATGCCTGGCAGATCGGCTATGAAAAAATTTCTAAAATCAATCCGAACATCATCTTTTTGTCCTGCTCGACTTATGGCCAGTTCGGGCCGATGCGCTATTTTCCAGGCTGGGATCTGCTGGCCCAGGGTGCCAGCGGCGTGCTGACCTTAAATGGCTATCCGGATACGGATGTTTTCTATAAACTGCCGGACTATGTCGGCGATTTCGTGCCCGGCAATTTTGCCGCGCTGGCCGTTTTGATGGCCCTTTACTACAGGAAGAAAACCGGCAAGGGGCAGTACATTGATATGGCGCAGACCGAAGGCCTCATGCGCACACTGTTTCATTACACTTACTACTCGATCACCGGGGAGGCGATCGGCCGTACCGGCAACACAGACCCGACGATGATGCCCGCCTCGATCTTCAAGGCAGCCGACGGCAAGTACCTGGCGCTGGCCTGCGCGACCGCCGGGCAGTTCAAAAAATTCGCGTCTGCGATAGGCAGGCAGGAGCTCGCCTCCGACCCGCGTTTTGCCGATACGATCGAGCGTCTGAAGCCGGAAAATGCAAAGACGCTTACCGAGATAGTGACTGAATGGGTCAAGTCCAAACCGGGCGTAGAAATTGTCCGGCTGGCTGATGAGGCGGGATTCCCTGCAGCAGAGGTAGCGGATGATTTCACCATTGCCAACGACGAATGGCGCCGCAAGCGCGGCAGCGTCGTTTTGTTCAAAGACGATGTTTACGGCAACCTGGTGATTGCCGGACCGTCCGCGCAGCTTTCGGGCACGCCTTCGCGCACAAAGTGGCTCGCCCGGCCTCTGGGTTACCACAACCGTGTGGTACTCAAGAAATTTCTGGGATTGTCGGAGAATGAAATCAAAGACCTGGAGAAGAAAAAAGTCATCGGGACATTCGATGACCGGCCGGGCCTGAAGCCGCCCGTATATTACAATCTGGATGAGGATCCCATCTACAACTACGGAAAAGAGGTAAGCTCATGAGCAGCAGGGAAGAGGTCTACACCCGGCACGGGGGCAAAGGCGGCGACCGGGGGAAAATACTTACCGAAATGATGAATGCGGAGGGGAAGGCGGAAGTTCTTGACGACATCCTCGTGCTTGACGTGAGTTGCGCAAACTTTGCAGGCATTATCTGCGCGAGCTTCCTTGCCGAATTCGGCGCGGAAGTGATCAAAATCGAGCCGCCCGAGGGAGATGCCGCGCGCCAGATCACGCCTTTCGGCGTGACGGTTCAGGGTGTCGGCATTCCGTTCATGTTTGAGGGGCGCAACAAGCGCTATATGACGCTCGACATTAAAAATAGTGACGAAGACAGAAAGACATTTGCCGCTTTAGCGAAAAAGGCCGCGGTGGTGATTGAAAGTTTCGCGCCGGGAGAAATGGACGGCTGGGGAATCGGTTACCGGCAGTTGAGCCAGGTCAATCCCGGCCTGATTTATATTGCCCTTTCCGCCTATGGTCAATATACGGACAAGGCCCGCGAAGCAGCCCGGGCGCCGGATACGGATATCACCTCGCAGGCGGGCTCCGGGCTTCCCGCGCAGATGGGCGCGCCAGCGGAAGACCGGGAACCTTTCAGCTGGCCGCTGCGCGGCGGGATGTGGGTGGGGTGGTATATTTCCGGGCTCTCCGCCGCTTTGGGCGGAACAGTCGCTTTGCTCCACCGTCAGAACACGGGTGAGGGACAGATGGTCGATGTCGCCGGGATGGACGCTTACTCTTCCATGGTCGGGATGCCGGCCACAATCGGTTTTACCTGGGAAAAGGCTCGCCCGCGGATCGGGGTTTTGGATTTTATTTTATATCCCTACGGACACTGGAAATGCAAAGACGGCTTTGTGGCGATTGCCGCACCGCGCGACCATGATTTCCGCGCTCTGCTGAAAATCCTGGGTCTGTGGGAGCAGGAGGACGATTGGCGCTACTCATCGGACCGTATCCCGGACATACTGGAGCAAGCGCTTCACCTGCACAGAATTATCGAAGAAAAGACGCTTCAGTTCACCGCCGACGAGCTGGTGAGGATGGCGCTCAACTACAGCAGAAAATCGGCCCGGTCGAAATGGCGCGGCGGCGGCGTGCCGATTGTCATGAAGCTCATGACACCGGAAGAGGCGATGACCAACAAGCAGTGGCATATCCGTAAGGCCTTTCAGGAAGTGGAAGATGAAAAGCTCGGTAAATACACGATCAGCGCCAATTTCGTGAAAATGTCCGAATCGCCGCCGCGTGTCAAGTGGGTGGCGAGCGAAATCGGCAAAGATAATGACTACATTCGCAAAAAGTACCTAAGCGATTAGAAGGGTCAAACACTCGTTGGAGAGTTGATGATCGAAACATTAACAAATTTTTAAAGGAGGAGGGGGTAATCATGAAGCGAACAAACGGTGCAATCATTGTTGTTTCGGCGATATTGCTGCTGGCTGTAATGGCCGTCGGCCTGCCGTCCGTTTCCATGGCGCAGCCGAAAGGAGAGCCGATTGTGGTCGGCTACATAGGTATGGTGGCCTCACCCGGCACACGTCCGTGCATGGATATCCAGAAAATGGCCGTCGAAGAAATCAACGCGGCAGGTGGTGTTCTGGGCCGTCCGATTAAGTATGTGGTGATGGACAATAAAGGAGATACGTCTCTTTCCGTAGAAGCACTGCGCAAGCTGGTCATTGAAGACAAGGCCAAATTCGTTTCCGTGGAAGGCCGTTCGGAAATCTCTCTGGCGGTACAGGAGGCGTCCGGCATGCTGGCCAAAGAATATCCTCATATACTGGTTTTCAACGGGCCGATGGGCTCCGAACTGACCGCCCGTGTCATCGATGAGGCGCCGAAATATGATCACTGCTTCCGCGACTGGGATGCGGAGCCTGCCCATTACGCGCAGCAGAAATACTTCTTCTGCAAAACTGTTCCCGAGTATCAGAAAGCCAAAAAGCTGGCGTTTCTGTGGGAAGATCTGGCCTGGACAACCGAATGGCGCAGAGGTATCAGCTATATAAACCTGCCCACCTGGGAAGAGCTCGCCAAAGAGTGCGGCCTGGAAGTCGTCTACAGTAAGGCCGTGAAACCTCGCGGCACCATGTATCTGCCGATCCTGCAGGAAATCGCCCAGAGTAAGGCGGACGTCATTTACTACTTCAGTTCCTGGTTTACCGATACTGAGTCCTTCGCGAAACAATGGGCGGATTCAGCGGCGCGCGACATTCAGGTTAACCTATACGGCGGTGTGGCCCAGACCAAAGATTTCTGGCGCATGACCGGCGGCAAAGCTCTGGGTATCGTGTCGTCTTATACAGACCTGGATGATCTGGATCTGGTTCCGGGGAAAACCGTCAGTCTCGTGAAAAAAGCGCATGCGCGCAAAATCCCCATGCAGATTCACGTGCACATCGCCTATGCCGATATTTATTTTTTCAAGGCGGTGGTTGAGCAGGCGAAAGGCACAAATGATATCAAGGCGCTGATCAAGGCGATGGAAGAGGTGGAAACTGAATATTCTCTGGGCAAAACGAAATATGAAACCCAGAAAGTAAAACCTTTCTTCCATTCGCGCAAGAGAGTTGATCCGAGAGATCCCTACAAGACTTACCCGGGTTATTTTTATCAGCCTATTATCCAGTTCCAGCAGGGAGGCAAGGTTGCGTACTTACATGAGTCCTGCCCGGAAAACGAGGCTTTTGCCGCCAAATGGTCAGACCCGAAACGCTATAAAACACCGGCGGAGCTCAGAAAATAGACTGATACCGCAACGGCTGGTCTGCTGAAAAAAGGGCGGCTTAAAAAGCCGCCCTTTTTTACTGTGCGCCCGGCAGGGCGCACAGACTTGGTGGTGCAAGTCCACTACTCACCCGGCAAGGGGAAGAGTTAGCCGAACGGCAAGGGTGTCGCGGGCAACTGCGAATCTGGAGGAAGCCGAAGGCAAAGC
>JAAYKU010000245.1 GCA_012522275.1 Smithella sp. | reverse complement strand
CTAAATTCTAATCCAAGGGCAAAAAGTAAAAAAATAACACCGATTTCCCCCCAAATCTTTATATTTTCCCCATCCCCTATACTGGGGAAAAATTTGAAGTGGGTCCCTATTAAAAATCCAGCAACAATATAACCCAACACCACAGGCTGCTTGAGCCATTTGAATATAACAGTTACAATACCCGCGATCGCCAATAGGAACGCCAAGTCTGTAATAATAGATGGCAGATGAGTCATTGATAGGAACTTGCTTTCTGGAGCTATCGTCAATAGTTGTGCATTGAGGAATTCAAGGCGGCGATCCTTTTTTCTTCAATACCATTGACGATTTTCACTCCTTTCACAACATCAGTCAGGCGCTCCGGCCGCTGTAAACGAATCCATCTTCTGAGTACATTGACATAATTTAAATGCCATGGTGAGCACGCTGTTTGCGCAGAAGCAGCCTCTTTTATTGTTCCTTCCCCGACGGTTTCCCGTAATTCCGAATCCGGGCTCGCATTTCCGGGCTCAGTTGCTTGACCAGCTCGGCATTGTATGAGCCGGTCGGCATGGGCCTGACGGTTGGATCTTTCGTCGGATTGTTCTTAGTTGTCAAATCCCAGGTTCCCACAATCTGCATGGCGGCAATCGAATATTGGCGCGACGTCGCGGCGGGCGTGCCCTCAAGAACCGCCGGATCGACGTTGGTGGTCACGATGGAAAGCGTATCGTCGCTGTTGAGATAAATTTCGAAAGTCCGGAACTGCTGTGGAAAATCCCGGAGCGACGGCGTTTCCACCTGCCAGAAGCCTTTTTCCGGAGCAGCCGGATCAGGCGATATAAATGCTTTCACGGTATTCAGATGACGATGCCCGGAAATCCACAGAATCAGGTTCGGGTGGCGGTAGAGTTCCGCGATCAGGTCCGGCAGGGTGACGGCATTTTGAGGATTGACCCACCAGCCCATTTCGGAATTGGGCGCCGTCGGTTCAACATCGATCGGGATATGGGCGGCGATGATCATGAGCTGACCTGCGCCATCGCCCGCCGCCAGTTCTTTTTTCAGCCATGCCCAGCGTGTCTGGTCCAGAAAGCCGTGCCCGTGGATATCAGCTGACCCATCGTCTTCATTCTGCGTATTGTCAAGGACTATTACTTTGATCGGCACTGTTGACCGGGGCACGAAGCTGTAACAGGCAAATCCCTGCGGAGCTCTGGAATCAACCAGATTGAACCCGTGACCCAAAGGCCGGGAAGTCGTTTTAAAGAATTCGTCGATCCATTCCGTCCGCGAAAGCGACCGGCGATCGGGATCGGCGGCTATTTTAGGTGGACTCGCAAAATTGCCGGCGGGACCGGCGTATTTAATGTCGCCGTAAGGTGTCGAACCGTCAAGCACACCCATATAGTAATCGCGACTGCCGATTTTCCCGGGGTTAACGAGGACATCTCCCGTCGCAAAGACTTCGTCACTTGTGTAGGATTCACGCAAATCCTTGCGCAGGCTGTGTTCCACGGGAATGGAGCCCATCCAGAAATGATCGTGGTTGCCGAGTGTCTGGTACCAGGGAATCGTCTTGTCCAGCCCCGCCGCCCGGTAGGGTTTCTGATACTCGACGGTCTTGGCGCCCAAGCGGGCGCCCGAAGCGGGATCAATGACCTTGCCGTCCAGCACGTCGATGTACCAGCGCGTTTCGTTGTACTGCGTGGTGTTACAGGCGTCACCTAGGGAAATGCCGAAGTCCATGGGTTCCTTCCTGTGGAGTGCGTTCACGGTCTGCACGGCTGCATCCAGAACATGCGTCGTATACAGCATCACCCCCGAATAGAGAGAAGCCCCCACGGGCAGGGTGGGATGCAGACGCTGAAGATAGATCAGTTGATTCGGAGATTCCTTGTCGGTGATGTGGATATCGGAGATGGCGAAAAAATTCAGCAATTTTGTTTTTCTGGTTACGTTGGAACCGCTGTATGCCGCCGGCATGATATCCAGCCGCCTGTCATACGGAAGACCAGGGCCATACGTCCAGTTCCCATAACCGTATTGGTTGTATTTGGAAATCTCCCAAAGATTAATCGCCTGCACGGGCTTTACGCCCGGCACGACCGTCCGTTGAGCCGTCGTCAGCACATCGGACGCAATCGGATAGCCTTTGGACTGACTCTGCTTCTTGAGCAGACAGGTTGAACATCCCGACACAAAAAAGATCAGCAGGATTGTCAAAGAGGCGAAACGAAATTTTTTAATTGCGGATAATGATTTCATCAAACGGCTCCTTTACAGGTTTGGGTACTTGTTTTCCCGGGTTTGCGCATCGGCGCGAAAAGGTATGAACTCGGTGAGCATGCTTTTTCAATTAACACAATGGAATAATTCTGATAAGTCTTTTTTATTGATAGCCATAAATGAAATTATTCCCTTTTCCTCATTGAATTAACCTGGGATTCAATTTTTTTATCTGAGAGGCGGCAAATGCGCCGGGGCGGCCTCCGGCTCTTTTCAGCTTTTCGCTAATACTTTCTTTACGGTCAATCCCAGCATTTCGATCCTACAGGGTTTCCTGAGATACGCACCGGCTCTCGACCTCAAGAAGAGATTGGGGGCAGAGCCTGCTACTGCATGATCATCAACTACATTGATTTGCCAAAGGCGTGGGGCCTTCTCCCCCACACCCCACCCCTGACTACATCAGGGGCTTTACTAAGATTAAATGTTCATGAAGACAAGTTTTCCGTTGACATCCATTTATATTTTTACTAGAACTCGCAATCATTTACATACGCAAAATACATTTCCACTTCAAAGGCCCCAAAAACAAGGAGGATCCCTTTATGCGCAGAGTTTATTTCTTGTCATGCCTGCTTTTATGCTTTGTTTTCGGCTGCGCCACGCCCGAATCCTACAAGCTCGAAAAAGCTGAAGCCCCGGCAACGCAAACACAACAGATACAAGCCCAACAGGACGCGGCCATGCCTTCGGCAAAAAGGTACAAACGTAAAATCGCGATAGTTCGCTTTACCAACGAAACCAACTACGGCAAGGCTTTGATGACGGACGGCGATTTTGACAGATTGGGAAAGCAGGCATCCGATATGCTTGCCAGCCGTTTGGTCAAATCTGGAAACTTCCTTGTTTTTGAGCGGTCCGACCTCAAAAAGATCCAGCAGGAGCAGGGCATTTCCGGCGGCGGTCTTGTAGGCGTTGACACGGTTATCGTCGGCTCCGTCACGGAATTCGGCCGATCGATCGCCGGCAAAGTCGGATTCATGAGCTCCACCAAAGTGCAGACCGCAAAAGCGAAGGTTGAGGTTCGGCTTGTCGATATCAAAACGGGACAAGCATTTTACACCGCCTCGGGGGCTGGTGAAGCAAGTACGGAAGTCGGCGAGATTGCCGGCTACGGCGGAAGAGCCTCCTACGACGCGACATTGAACGACAAAGCCATTGCCGCGGCGATAACCGATATGATCGACAAACTGGTTTCCACCCTTGAAGACAAACCCTGGCGCACGGATATTCTGGAAGTGGAAAATGGAAAAGCTTTCATCAGCGGCGGCTCACGCCAGGGTATCAAACAAGGCGATACGCTAAGGGTCATGGCGGCAGGCCAAAAAGTCAAAAGTCGGCAAACGGGAATGGAAATCACGCTTCCCGGCAAGGAAGTGGCAACCATTAAAGTCCTTTCTTTTTTCGGTGACAATGAAACCAATGAAGGATCCATTTGTGAAATCGTTTCCGGCTCGATCGATTCCTCCGCGCTGGTAAAATTTTATGTTGAAGAGGTGAAACTATGAATATGAAAAAGACGCTTTCTCTCCTTTCCCTGTTTCTAGTCTTTGTTGTATGCGCCTGCGCCATGCCTACCACCACGGTTAAAACGGTTGACGATCGACCGACCCTGGCTTTCAAAGGAGCTCCGGAAGGAGCGATCCTCTATGTCGATGGCATCAACATGGGACCAGCTGCTCAGTATAGCGGAGAACCGAGAGTGCTCGCCGTTGAACCCGGCACGCATACGATCCGTGTGACGATCAATAACCAGGTCCTCTATGAGCAGCGTGTGTTTGTCGAAGGCTCTTTAAAAACCATTATCATCCGCTAGGGAGGTTCCATGCGAACGTTACTGAAATATTTTTGCCTCTCACTGCTTTTACTGGCAATGACGGGATGCGTCGCCCAAAGCCGGTATAGGTATAACTGGTGCAATTACGACACAAAAATGTACAGACATTACAAAAATCCGGCCCAGAGAGAAGCCTTTGTGAAGGGATTAAAAGAAATCATCGAAGAAGCCGAACCGAAAGGGAAAGTTCCACCCGGAATTTACGCAGAATATGGTTTTGCACTCTACGAGGAAGGCAATCACGAGGAAGCTATTACTTATTTTAAAAAAGAATCAGACAAATGGCCTGAATCAAAGGTGTTTATGACCAAATTGATTGCGATTGCCGACAATCGGGCGCAAACACAGAAAGAAAATGCAGCGGCGTCTCCCGAAACATTAATTCAGGCTGAAAAGGACAACCAGAAATCCTCCACGGAGGGACTGAAATGAAAAAAATTATCTGCTCATTGCTGATTGTGATTTTACTCGTCTTTGGCGGCTGTGCGCATAGAGAACTCAACAAACAGGATAAACTTCTGTCCGCGGCGCCTCGATCCATTCTGATCGTTCCCGCGGTTAACAACAGCATTGACGTCACCGCAGCCGACTACATGCTTTCCACCTTGCCCTTGCCTCTGGCGGAACGAGGCTACTATGTCTTCCCGATCAATGTGGTGAAAAGGGTCCTGGAAGACGACGGACTGGCGGATAGCTCGCTGGTCCATACCGCTCCGACATCAAAACTTGCCAACCTTTTCGGCGCGGATGCCGTTCTTTATGTGGTGGTTGAACGGTGGGATGCACGGTATGCAGTTTTGCAAACAACAACAACCGTTGCCGTCTACTATCAGATCAGAGACGGGAAAACAGACGAACTTCTATGGGACAATCGGGTAAAAATGGTTTACACGCCGGATTCAGGAACCCCAGGGGCCGGAGGCGGCGCCGCCGGCCTGATCGCGCATTTGGTCGTGAAAGCGGTCGTCGCGGCGGTTGAAAAGGCCGCGCCGAATTATATGCCGCTGGCTCGTCAGGCCAATAGCCGAGCATTTTTGTATTATCCGGGTGACGGAATTCCGCCCGGACCGTATGCCACGGCGAAATAACAAAAGAACTGAATTCTCCTGTAAGTCGATGCCCTTTCGATGAAAGCCCCGACCTTCACCTATTGACGAGGCTTTGTTTATGGATTACCGCACTGCAAGAAACATTGATAGGCCAAATAACCAACTCTTAGATTGGGAAAATAAGGTCATCCATTAAAATATTCTCTGTCAAGAGAAGATAAGGAGCTGGTGGGGTCAGATCTTGTGAGATGGGGGGGCGGGTCTTGTAATATCAGTTTTCTTCCTGGGCCTTGATGACTCTGCTCACCGTCGTATGGTGATGACCCCAAGCGAGAACATCAATCCGTGCCTTCAACTCGGGTCTACCACGGTATGAAGCGGTAGAGCTTGGCGAACATTTCGTACACTTCAATCCAGTTTTGCAGGTCTTTTGTGCTTTTCATGTGGTCACGCTTGTTGACCATCACCCAGCTCATGTGCGCGGCCCCGTCCTTGCACGTTGAACAGTCGCGGGTGGCGGAGGTGCAGCAGCGGTGCACGGTCTCAAGATCGGCGGCCCAGCGGTAGAAATGAATCAGACTGCGTACGGGCGGCTTGCGGTTGTCCATCGACTCGGTCACCGAAGGGCATTCCTTCCAGCCGAAGCGACGGCCCATCATTTCGCCTGTCGTGATGATTTCGTGATAGTATTTGCAGGAAATAACCACCTGCGGATACTGGTCGAGCATTTCGTCCATTTCGAAGCGCAGGTCCCGGAGCTCTTCGGGACGCCAGAAAAACCCGTTGACGCCTTCGTCATTGGAAAGCAGCTGCAGGTGCACCTTCAGACCGATATCATTGATGCGCCTGATCACCGGCCCAATCCTGCCCACCTGTTTGGGAGTGATCGTATAGAGGTAGTAGGTGAAGGGGTCCCCTTCGTAATTTTTGCTGGAAATGGCAAAGGTGTCTTTCCCCCGCAGAATTTTCTCGTCCTCGCCTCCACCCCACAGGGAGATGCCGACCATCATGTCGGGAAACTTTTCGCGCGGAACTTTGATGAGACCGTTGGTCGCGCAATAGGTGGGGATGCGCTTGTAAAAGGCATCCAGGCGATCCATGCACAAGGTGGGTTCGCCGCCGATCAGTATGGCCAGATTGACACCCCGCTCTTTTTCCTTATCGATAAATGCCTCCCACTTGCGGAGGTCCATTTCCTCCTGCACGTGATGCTCGCCGGAAGAAAAGAAAAAGCATCCCTTGCAGCGCAGGTTGCAGCGGTTCGTCACGTCGTAGATGGAGCTGCGGATATTCAGGCTGGAGATGCGCCGGTAGCGGTCATGCCAATGCTTATCGAGCAGAGAGCTCACTGTTTTCATAATCGGCCTCCCGTCTGGCTTTTGTTCGCGGGCGGCGGCGGCTCCACCACTTTGTCACATAGATTTTCGCTTTTTTCATACCCCGTCACCCATACGGCCAGATAGGTGTCAACGTAATCCAGCCAGGATTTAAATGTGTCGGGCGTGATGACATGCCGGTAGAGCCTGGCCGTGACAACCGCCGAGCCGGCCGCGTAGTGGCGGCAGTCGGGACAGTCCGTATCCGGCACGCAGCAGGCAACGGAACGGTCCCAGTTCAGGTCGGTACGGTACTGTCGAAACGAGCGCCCCAGGCCGATATCCTGTGAAGGGTTGCATCGCGGGTATGAACAGCTGTACAGATCATGCAGTCCGAAAAGTGAGGTGTGCGCCACGGCATTGTAATAAGAAAACAAAACATGCTGCGGGTACCGGTGCAAAAGATTGATCATGGAGCTGCGGGTCTGCGCCAGTGAGGCGGGGTGGTGTCTGAGCGGTCCTTCATAGCCGACGGGAGAGGAAAAGACATTGAAGGTCAGTCTACAGTTTTGCGCGGCCAGTTCGCCCGCCACTTCGTCCGCCTCGTCAATGTTTTCCCGCGTATATGTATAGACAAAAACCGCTCGTGGGTCATTGCGGTAATTTTCAATCTGTTTTTTCAGTAAATTTTTAGCCCTGCGGGTGAGCTCGCTGGTGCGGTCATTTCCCCACACGGAAATATGGATTTTGTAGCCTACCTGCTCGGGAATTTTTTTTAGTCCGTTGGTGGCGATGCAGCCCAGCGGCATCTCATCATAACAGACCTGCAGAAGATCCGGTACCAGGGACGGTTCCGCACCGGCGAGCACGACATAGGTAATACCTCTGCCTTTTTCCGACCTCATCAGAGCGCGCCAGTCTTCGGGATTGCGATTTTCCGCAGCGAAGTGCTTGTCGCCTTCGTAATAGTAGCACCCATCGCAACGGATGTTGCAGCGGTTCGTCATATCATAGGTCGATTCGCGAAGAAAAAAATACCGGCGCACTTTTTCCCAGCGGCCCCTGATGACCGGATCGGCAAGTAAATCCGAAAATTTCGGCCGCGACGGTTGCGGTTTTATGTTTAGATTCGTCCTCACGGAAATAAATGACGCCTCAATGTTTGGTTGCCTGTTTTTCTTCGATATATTCGCAGATAAGACGGAGGGTCTTCAATTTGGGATAATCATCCTCGTCGATGACAATTTTATACTCATCTTGCAAAACCAGCGCGATGGTGGCCAGATCCATGCTGTCAATGCCCAGTTCATCCACCAGATCCAGATCCGGGTCAAATGTGTCCGGTGTGACATCCTCCAGTTTCAGCTCATCAATGATGATTTCGGCAACGTGCTGTATCATGCCTTTGAAATCTTTACTCTGAGGCATTACCCCCTCCTTTGATTGTTTCTCTACTGTTTTCAACGACGGATACCTGGCCGCCGCATACCGCCTGTCCGTTCACCGCCATCTTAAAGGTATAAACTTTTTCCGGCCCCTCGCCTTCGCCTTGTAAAGATAGTTTCAGAGTATTACCGGGCCGGACCGGTCCTGTAAATCTTATTCGTTTCAAAGACGAAATCACGGCCGATTTCCCTTTCTGTCGCGCCTGCGCAGAGATGGCCTCATAAACCAGATGCACCAGCGCGATTCCGGGCAGAATCGGCTCTCCCGGGAAATGCCCGGCAAACCAGGCGCAGTCAGCCGGCAGGTCAATCTGAAACTCGGACGCGCCCGGCAATGCCTCGCGTGCGCCTTTGAGCAGGTCCCACTGATGGATCAAAAGCCCCTCCCCCACATGCTTGTCAGTTTTAAGTTCATCCGGGGATTGCAACGCATATCATTATTTTCATTTACAATCAAAAAATTTAATTACAGTCAATAACGAAATCGCAACAAGTTCAGAACAACTTCACTGCGGTTTGTTAAAACGCATCATCTGTCTGCCTGTAAGCTCGGAAAGGGATACCGCCATCAGGCCCGCTCTTTTCAACCCGGCAAGGATTTTTTCGAGCTCCCCCCAGAACACCTCTTCATCTTCCCCGCGATGCACGGGCGTGTCATGCAAAAGGATAATGTCGTCCCCTGTGACCTTTTTGAGAATCCTTCCCGCGAGGTTTTTGACACGCCGGTTACCGGCATCACGCGCCCGGAGACTGAACGTCACGCAGTAAAGCCCCCGCCGCCTGAGAATTGCGGGGAGTTTAGGATTGATAATGCCGACCGGCGGCCGGAAAGCAAGCGCCTCAATGCCCATTTTATGCAGCACCATTTGAGCCTCGCTCACTTCCCGCTCGAGTATTTTTGCGCTTTTGAGCATCACCAGCGGGTCGTGCCTCATGGAGTGATTGCCGATTTCATGGCCGCGCCGGACAATTTCCGAAATCAGCTCAGGATGCCTTCGGGCATTGTCGCCGGAGACGAAAAACATGGCCCTGGCCTGATGCCGGTCAAGCAAATCGAGAATTTTTAAAGTGGTATGTACGCAAGGCCCGTCGTCAAAAGTCAGGGCCACTTTATTTTCTTTCGTCCGCCCCCGGTTAATTACCGGCCCCAGGAAATCAGTCCCCGGAAAAAAACAGGCCGCCACACACAATACGACGTAGGCAAAAAGCAAAGCGGCGGCGGCTACCGGCGCAATAAAAAAAACCCCGGCCGCAACAACGATGGCCAGGATACCGGCGACATGGGCCGGATATATTTTGGCGTGCACATCGTTCATTGGCGAGTCCTGAAGTTTTACTGATTACGGATCAAATTCAAATGCCGGCCATGCCGGCCATGTCGGCCGTAAAGGCTGTACAGGCGCATTACAGTAAGGCAGGGATAACCGCACGAGGCAACAGACAAGCTCTGCCGGAAAAGCTGTACGGCATCACGAAATGAGATGCTCCCACAAAGGTCCGGTATGTCCCCGCTCATAGAGTCTGGGCAAAATCCTGGTCGCCTTGCTTTCCCCCGCGCCGACCATCCAGTTTAAGCGTCCGCCGGCGTGGTCTTCGACCGTCTTTATAATTTCGATGTCGGATATAAAAGGTGAGCGGTAAAAAACCGGTTCGATCAGATTCTGTCCCGCATGAATCTGCCCTTCACGCAAGGCGGTATCAAACAAAGAGGTGTGCGGGTAGATGCGGATGCCGCAGAAAAAGAAAAAAACCGCCCGCTCGAGCTCATCTGCTCCCTTGAGTGTTTCGCGCACTGTATCGGGAGTTTCACCCGGCCCGCCCAGCAGGAAATAATGAGCGACAAACAGTCCGGCCGCCAGCGCCTGCCGGTGCGCCAGAAAAACTTCGGCAGCAGAAAAAGGCTTTTGCAAATTGGCTAAAGTGACGCTGCACATCGATTCCGTGCCGAATTCCACATGGGTAAGCCCCGCGTCAGCCAGTTCTTTATAATAATCATCGGGCGCGACTGTGGGCGCGAAAAAACCTCCCCAGGGGATGGAAAGACCGGCATTACGAAAGGCCCGGCCCACCTGCATGCTGTGACCGTAGCTGGCATTGAAAGCCGAGTCGGTAATAAAGATATATTTCGCACCCGCATCCTGCAGCTCACGGGCCTGCCGGGCTATTTCCGCCGGCTCGAAAAGCCGCATTTTATGTCCTTCGATGTGGGGATAAGTGCAGTAGCTGCAGCGAAACGGGCAACCTCTTTTCGTCTGCAGATTAAGCATGCCGCCGTAGGACAGATAATATTTGGTATGAGCGGCTCGCGCATCGAATGATCGGTCCATGGCGCCGGTCCATGCACGGTAGGAAATTGACGAAGTGTCCCGGGTGACAACCCCGGCCACCTCCGTGACATCGGTCTTTCCCTCCAGAGCGCGAAGCAGCAGCGGGAAGCTCTCACCTTCTCCGGCGATGCCGTAATCCGCGTCCAGCGCCCTCATAAATTCCAGCGGGAAAATCGTAAAGCCGCTTCCGCCCAGAATAAGGGGAGATTTTGAATTCCGGCGAATACGTCCTACCAGCTCCTGGTAGTCGGACAGGTATCCCCGGCAGTCGATGGTATCCGTATTGTCTATATTGCGAATCGAAAGGCCGATATAATCCGGCTCATACTCACGGATTCTTTCTCCCGCAGACTGTGCAACACCTGGTTCATTCATATCCAGAATTTCAACGTGATAATCAGACTGCAGGGCCCCGGCAACATAATCAAGCCCCAGCGGGTAGACCGCATAGGGCAGCTTCATCATGTTGGCGGAAATTAACAATACTTTTTTCATGAAAACTTCATGAGCCTTATGTTGTGCAAAGACACGGCGGACACCCGCGGCAATTACGCACCTTCCTTTTTCGCCTGTGCGATATGGCTCGCCAAAGCGCGGACGGATGCGAACACCTTGATGCCCAGTTCTTTGCTGTCGATTTTCACTCCGTAATCTTTTTCGATCATCATCACCAGTTCCAAAACGTCGATGGAGTCAATACCAGTATCTCCACCGACGAGGGGATCGTCATCACCGATGTCCGCCGGTGTAACGTCCAAAAGACCCAGCGTGGCGATAATTTTAACTTTCAATTCACCGATAATTTCTTCTATTGTAGCCATGATTCACCTCAACATTATATATTCAGCGTCAACACGTTGTATCAGGAAAGGGGCCGTCCGAAACGCTTTCAGAAAGCACCCGGATATCGTCGCCGAGAATTTTTTCCAGCACAACTCTCACGGCCCACCGGCAAAACACATGGAAATACTTTTTCCCCGCCAGTCTGATACCGATCAAAAAAATAATGGTGGACACACCATAGATAAGCGGCCCACCCACCACGACGATCAGCGGCCTGTCCAGCTTTACGGCGCAGACACCCAGGAAAACGACTGCCGGCAGCCCGATAACATAGCTGAAAGCGACAAGAATTAGCCCGGCAATCACCTGCCGGGCAGGCTTTTCACGCATGGCCGACAGATCGGCGCGCTGTTCTATCGCGTCCTTGCAATATTTCTTGCGGGCCAGAAAAAGGGCCGCCTTCTTAATGATGTTCAAAACCTGTCCAATCACCGAGTTGCTGAAAACCCGGTAATCATAGCCCCAATCGGAAAAGATTTTCAATATGTTTTTAGACAATCATCCGTTGGGCATCTTCAGCGCTGCATGATCCCGCCTACGGAATTTTTCGAGCGAGCGGGATAATCAGGGTAAGCAATGCCTTGGAAGATGCCGGTCCTTGCCTGAGCTACCGTGTAGATAAGATCGTCATCCACATAGACTCGGCCGTCTCCAATGACTACCGACGCACCGGAGGCCTTCAGCCTTGAATAGCGGCGGATATCGATCTCGTAGCGGACGGTTTTGTTAAACGGCCGTATCTGTCCGTTGAAAACCACTTCACCGCATCCCAGCGCCCTGCCCGTTCCCAGCGCTCCGCACCATACACAGAAAAACCCCAGAAGCTGCCAGATCGCATCCACCCCGAGACACCCGGGCTGAACCGGATCACCCGTAAAATGGCACTGAAAGTACCAGGCATCCAGGCGAATATCCTGTTCGGCAACGATTCTACCCTTATTACCCTTGCTTTCCACGGAAACGATGCGATCCATCATTAAAAAAGGCGGCGCGGGCAGGCGGGCCTCGAAACCGTCGGGCGGATCGCAAACCAGAGCCCCGCGCGAGAAGGCAAGAATTTCCTCAAAGGAAAAGGATTTTTTCTGTAAGAACTCCTGATAAGAGATCATGCTTTTCTCTTCGCTGTCATTTCATTTTCCAATTTTACACGCCGATCAGGAAACATCGTACACATATGTCCGGATTGCATAAACGAACCGGCCAGTGCAGTTTGCATGACACCTATAAGAGAAACCATTGTTTGTCAAAACAAAAAACCGCAAAGAATTATCATGGTAAAATAATTTAAATTCGGTTATAGATTGCGCCATCAATAACATAAACCGAACAAAGGAAAGCACACATGAACAGAGCGGCACTGCATAAAATCGGATATGGCATGTATATTGTTACCTCCGGCCAAAACGGAAAATTCAACGGTCAGATCGCCAACGCCGTTATCCAGGCCACATCCAGACCGGCCAGCGTGGCCATTTGTATCAGTAAGGACAATTACACACATGAATTGATCAGCGCCAGCCGTAAATTTGTCATTACAATTTTGACGGAAGCGGCGCCGATGACTTTTATCGGCCTGTTCGGCTTCAAAAGCGGACGCGACCTTGACAAACTCGAAGATGTTAAAACAAAACCAGGCGTGACCGGGCTGCCCATCATTGTGGATCACTCGGCCGGTTTCATCGAAGCGGAGCTGGCAGGCCAGCTCGATTGCGGCTCACATACGATTTTTCTGGGCAATGTCGTAGAGGCGGATGTGCTCAGCGATGCAGAACCGATGACTTATCTGTATTACAAGAATGTCAAGGGCGGCAAGGCCCCGAAAACCGCCCCGACATTCGACGCGGACGCGGCAGCAAAACCCAAAGCCCCTTCCCCGTCCGCCCGTTACGTCTGCAGCGTGTGCGGCTATGTGTACGATCCGGCACAGGGGGACCCGCAAAACGGTGTCGCGCCGGGCACAAGTTTCGAGGACATCCCCGATTCCTGGACATGCCCGGTTTGCGGTGTGGATAAAACGAAGTTTGAAGTTGAAAAATAAGCGGAGAAAACACACATGCAGATATTTTCTCCTGTGTTTTTGGCCGGAATGCAAGCCGGCCGCTTGTTGTTTTATGAAAAAAACCGGGCTTCTTTAAGCCCCAGGCTTTCTTTGGTGCAACCCTTACATGTCGGAGATGACACATGGACACCACTCCCCCGTCGGCAGACAACACGACGGACGGCAATGGGCCGGCCATGAAAGAAAAAGACGTAAAAACTGTATCCACCGGCCATGAAGATTCTGGGGAAACTCTTAAGCATCGCGAGGAAAAGCTCCGTCAGGCCTTCTCCTGCGTGTCGGATGTCATTATAATCACAGACCAGGCAATGAAAATCACCGCCGTTACGCCCAGCGTGGAGGCGCTGTTCGGCTACAGACCGGAAGAGCTGCTCAACGTGCCCTTCCATCAGCTGAAACTGTTTACATCCCCTTCCCTGGAACTGATCATGAAAAATGTCCCCAGAGCACTCGCGGGAGAACCGGCACAAAATCATGTGCATGAATTTATCACCAGGGACGGAAACGTCAGACTCGCCGAAGTAACATCGACCCCGATACGCGAAAGCGGTGAAATCACCGGCACGATCACGGTCGCGCGCGACATTACCGAACACAAGGATATGGAAGAGCGGTTATGCCGCCTGGAGGAGCAGTATCGGGATATACTCGATACCATCCCCGACGGTTATTTTGAAATCGATCTTTCCGGAAAGTACACTTTCGCCAATGATGTAGTCTGCACGCACCTGCAGCGTACGCGGGAGGAACTGATCGGAAGGGACAACCGTGAATTTCAAACTGCTGAGGATGCCCAAAAAGCCTTTCGCCTGTTCAGAAATGTTTATAAAACGGGCATACCGGAAAAGGCCGTGGAACTTGAGATATTAAGCAAGGACGGTTCTGCGAAGACGTATGAACTGTCCGTATCTCTGATCAAGGATGCGCAGGGAACCCCCGTCGGTTTCCGCGGGATTTCGCGTGACATCACCGAACGAAAAAAGATGGAAGAAGAGCTCATCAAAAGCGAGGTGAAATACCGCACGATTGTGGAAAACGCGCAGGAGGGGATTTTTCAAGCCTCGGCGGACAACCGCTCTTTAACCCTGAACCGCACTTTTGCGGACATGCTCGGCTACTCATGCACTGAAGAAGCGGCTGAAGAAATCATCAACGCTTTTCAACAGACCTTTGTAAATCCCGATGAATACCGGAAAGCACTGGAAATCATCAGACAACGCGGCAGCATCAAAGGCTATGAAACCGAATTATACCGCAGGGACAAAAGCCGGATTTGGGTCAACATGAGCGTTATGGCCATGAAAGATCCGGCCGGAAACCTGCTGTATTATCAGGGCATTGTGGACGACATCACACCTCAAAAGAAACTCGAGCAGGAACGGCAAAAGAGTATTGACAGTCTGCGCAAATCCCTGGGGGCGACCATCAAGGCCCTTTCGGCAATTTCAGAGGCGAGAGACCCGTACACCGCCGGCCATCAAAGGCGGGTGGCCGACCTGGCCCGGGCCATTGCCACAGAAATGAAACTTTCCTCCGACCGGATTGACGGCATCCGTCTGGCCGGCATGATTCATGACATGGGGAAAATAGCCATCCCCTCGGAAATCCTCACCAAACCAACAAAACTCACGAATCTGGAGATGGAAATAATCAAGACCCATGCCGAAGCGGGTTACGACATATTGAAAGACATAGAATTCCCGTGGCCGATCGCGCGCATGGTGCGAGAACATCATGAACGCCTTGACGGCTCGGGCTATCCCCGGGGGCTGAAAGACGATAATATTCTCCTGGAGTCAAAGATTATCGCGGTTGCCGATGTGGTGGAGGCGATCTCCTCCCACCGCCCATATCGCCCCGCCCTGGGAATCTCGGTCGCGCTGGAAGAAATTGAACGCAACAGCGGCATTTTTTATGACAAGACAGCATCCGAGGCCTGCCTGAAACTATTTCGGGAAAAGCGCTACACAATGCCGGAGTGAAAAGAAGGCTCAAATCCATCGGCGGGTGACCCCTTACCCTGCCCCCTTACCCATTGTCTAAACCCGTAATCTTCTCATCCGTGCCCTTCCCGGCCGACCAGTTTATGAATCTGTGTGGCAATTGCCTTGGTTTCTTCAATCCCCTGGTTCTGTGCGGCGGTTGATTTGGCAATGCCGTCAACGAGCTCGAACACACGGGTGACGCTTTCAGCCAGCCTGGTGAAATTGTCGCCTGTCTGTTTTACAAGCATCTCACCGGTCCGGATGTGGTTGATGGTCTCTTCGATCATGCCGGAGGTGTTTTTCGCCGCCTCGGCCGAACGCATGGCCAGATTGCGCACTTCGTCCGCCACGACGGCAAACCCCGCACCCGCTTCGCCTGCGCGGGCCGCTTCGACGGCCGCGTTGAGCGCCAGCAGATTGGTCTGGAAGGCAATCTCGTCAATGGTTTTTATGATTTTGAAAGTCTCCTCGCTGGTGCGTGTAACATCGGTCATCTGCAAGGTAAGGGCCTGCATCGACTGGCTGGTCTGCTCGACCACCGCGCCGGAAGTACCGATCAGCTCGTTGGCGGCGGCGGCGTTGCGGGCGGAGTTTCCGATCAGTTCGGTCATTTTTATCATCACGTTTTCCGTCAGGTGCTCTGTGTAACGGCTGACCTGTTCAAAAATGGAAGCCAGCTTCTGTGCCAGGGAGTCCGATTTTTCCGCCAGTTGGGCCTGTCTTAAATGAGCCGCGCGGCTTTCATCCGCCGCAGTTTTCTGTGCGACCAACGCCTGCTTCAAGCCGTGATTTCCAAAAAACAACGAGATCGCCATTGTTAAAAAAGGTCCTAAAATATTGGCAATCTGTGTCTGAAGCAACTGTTTGGGGGTGAGTGATACAGACGGCAGGGGAATGCCCCCTATATGAATTACCAGAAAAACGATAAACTCCAGAAATATGAAGGAAGACCAGAATATGAAACTTCCGAATCCCAGAAAGGTGGCCGCGAAGACGGGGATCACAATATTCCAGGCCAGCGACGATGAAAGAATGCCCCCGGTGACAGCCGGAAGAACGGAAAAATGCCAGACCATCGCGGCAATGACGAAATTCCCCATAATGGTAAGCGATCTGCTTATCTTCAGAACAAACGGCCCGATCACGGCCACACAGACCATCACACAAAAAATGCTTACCGCCAGCCCCGCAAAACCCATCTTGTACCATTTGATGACGTTGGGAAGAAAAAACAAAGGCGACAATTGTGTAAAAACGGTAAACTGGAAAGCCCGCCGGTATTCATCCGCATCGGTGCGAATGTGTAAAGGAATGAAATAATTTATGTAATCCCTGATCATGAGAACCTCCCGTGGAATTTATGACAATCTTTGTCTATATCGGCATATGAGTTTTTTAATTGATTCGTTTTTTGTCTTTGACGCAGATAAGATGCTTTAAGCGAAAAAAAGAGCGGCATGGCTCAAAGGAACACTGACCGATGCGCTCTGAAAGAATCCGGCCTGACCGGCTCCGTCAATCAGCGCGTAAAATTGCTCCGACGACACATGCAGCTTCGGTTCGGCCAGTAAAAAACGTCCGGTGGGTTTCAGCACCTCACGAAGCTGATTAAAAAACCTTTGGGGATCACGAACTTCGTGGACCATCCAGAATGCCAGAATAAAGTCCGCCTTTTGTCCGGCATAGATGCGCTCATTTGTTGCCAGGTGCAGCTCTATACGATCGCGCACGCCGGCCCGACGGGCGCGCTTTTCTATCCCGCGCAGCATGGGCTCCTGAATGTCGGCGGCAATCACTTTGCCTCCGGGGCCGACTATTTTGGCCATCTCGATAGTGAAATAGCCGATGCCCGGACCGACATCCAGCACGACATCCCCTTCGCGTACAAACGGCCCGATGATGCGCCGCGGATTCTGTATCATTCGCCTGAACCGGTTATCGAAGGTGAAGCACATCCACCTGGGACATGGCGGATGTCTGCGGAAAAACACAATGTCGGCAAGTTTGCCCATAAACGTTCATGCAGCCAACGGCAGCGACTGAGTGTCAGGTGACATCAATGCCTCTGCTTTTCAGATATTCCCTGACTTCTTTTATTCTCAGCCGGCGGAAGTGAAAGACGGAAGCGGCCAGTAAAATGGAGGCGTGCCCCTGCGCTACGGCAAGGTAAAAATCTTCCAGACTGCCCGCTCCGCCGGATGCCACAACCGGCACGCTCACCGAGTCGGCAACGGCCCGTATATAGGGAATGTCATAGCCGGCACCGGTGCCGTCCTCGTCCATGCTGGTCGGCAGTATTACGCCTGCGCCCAGCTTTTGGCATTGCACGGCCCATGCCGGCGCATCTTTGCCGACAGGCAAGGTCCCCCCTGATACAACCAGTTCGAAACCGGAAGGCATCGCCCGGTTTCGTTTCGCGTCAATGGCCACGGTAATTTTTTCCGACCCGAATCTTTGCGCCGCCTGGCGCACCAGTTCCGGATTTTTCACGGCGGCGCTGTTCATCGATACTCTGTCGGCACCGGCGGCCAGCACCATCTCAATATCTTCCACGGAGGCGATGCCGCCGCCTACGGTCAGCGGGATGCTGATGACGGATGAAACTTTTTTTACCCACTCCAGGCGGGTCTTACGGTTTTCCAGCGTGGCTGCTATATCCAGCATCGCCAGTTCGTCCGCCCCTTCAGATTGATAAAACGCGGCATTTTCCACCGGGTCTCCCGCGTCTTTAATATTTTCAAAATGAACACCTTTGACTACTCGTCCGTCTTTCATATCCAGGCACGGCATAATTTTTACAGGTTTCATGACCAACCCCTTTCGGTAAATAAGCACTCCTGATCACAGGTGGAGTACTATCTAAAACGAACCGCCCATCTTTACAACAGAAAAATTCAAAATAATTTACGGCGCAGCGTCTGGTTTTTTCTTTATTGCTTGAAACGGGAGAGAATTTCGACTAAAAGATGTCTGATCAATTCATAATCGGGGAGCTGTGAACATG
>JAAYKU010000002.1 GCA_012522275.1 Smithella sp. | reverse complement strand
CCACCTTTCACCTTTCTTCTACTGAGATAAAAAACCTTCTCTTACCTTATTCTCTCAGTAACTCCACCTCTAAGTGGCTCACTTTCCAACGACCATTTTTGGCTCAATTTATCACGACCGGGGACAAGCATCTGCAAAGTGTTCTCGATAGGCAGCCTCAAGGTCCGTATGTTCTGGTCGGAGACTGTAACGGGTCGTGCGTCGCTTTTGAAATGGCCAGGCTCCTTGTATCCATGGGGAAAGAGGTAAAAGCCGTGGCGATGTTTGATCCGATTATTACATCGGTCAGAAGGTCCGCGCAGGGATACTTTAAACTACAGGATTTCCTGATGCGTCTGAGGGGTGTTCCGGAGCAAGAAAGACGTGAACGACTTGTCCTGACGTGGAAAAAGATGTACGAATGGAACAGCAAGACGAAGGATACCTGGCGCCTGACGTATCTGAAGTCGTTGTGTAAAAATATGTTACCCGGACATTGCCGGTTTTTCGATATTCCGCAGCCGGTCCGTTATATCTTTCATCGAAGCTGGCGTGAAAGAATTGCCTTGATTGCCCAGAGCCAGGCCAAAGGACGAAAACGATCCGATGAAATGGTGAACCCGGAATATATGTACGAAAGGTTTAAATATTACTGGAATGTTTTATTTGACTACAAGCCTTTGCCGCTGGATGTGCCGGTGATCTACACCTCTATCGAATACAGCGGACGGGCGTGGCGTCGAATTGCGCCGCGCACCGCTTTTGTGAATATCTGCCGCGGCACGCATAATTTCTGGGAAGAAGATTATATGCCGTATATATTTAATAAAGTCAGGGAATTTATTGATCGCTGAGCCGTATGAATCCATTATCAAACAATCCCGTATATGATGTCAGTCTTTCTTACCAGAAGACGGCCGCCGTGAGCGCCGCGATCAGGCTGGATATTTTTACGATTATCGGAGAAAGCCGCCTGAGTGCAATGCAAATCGCGCAAGCGTGCGGTTGCGCGCTTCGCGGGATTCGTATTCTTTGTGATTTTCTTTGCATCATCGATCTGATGGTAAAAAGCGATGATCTCTATCAGTTGACAGAAGACGCCGCGAGGTTTCTGGACCGGTCTTCGCCCACCTGTCTTGCGGATATTATGAATTTTTTTGCGGCTCCGGAGACGATCACCCAGGTGATGAGTGATCCTGTCTCTTATGTGAAAGCGGGAGGCGCTTTCGGTTTGACCAATGTGTCTTCGGATAATCCCGTCTGGGTGAAATTTGCGCTGGCCATGGTGCCTTTTTCTTCCGTCGAGGCCAAACGAACCGCAGCCTACATGACCAAAAGAAGGATCAAGCCGCGTCATATTCTGGATGTGGCGGCCGGGCACGGGTTGTTTGGCATCGAAGCCGCAAAATTAAATTCCGATGCTTTTGTGACGGCAATCGATTGGGCCAACGTCCTTGAAATTGCCCGGAGCAATGCAACTGCAGCGGGGTTATCCGGTCGGTACAAAACCATCAGCGGCAATGCTTTTGATGTGGCGTGGGGTGTCGGATATGATGTCATTTTGCTGCCGAACATCCTGCATCACTTTAATCCGGACGGTTGTATCCGGCTGCTTGCCAAAGCAAAAGAATCGCTTGGCGAGGGCGGTTGCGTCATGATTATTGAGATGATCCCGAATGCGGATCGTATTTCCCCGCCGGAGCCGGCGGCTTTTGCCTTTTTTATGCTGGCGACGACGCCCGAGGGCGATGCATATACCGCCGGCGAATATGAGGAAATGGCCCGCAAGGCGGGTCTTTGTCTTGTGAACGCCAGGCGGCTTTTCCCTACGCCTGTGACGCTGCTGGAATTTAAGGTTTGATCAAGTTGCCGGAGGGAGCGGCTTTGGCTGTAATTGCTCCGACTCCAGCCGGTGAAAGGAATAAGTTGTCTATGAGCCGTATCATGATTTTAGCCGGTGGCTGGCCGGGTCACAATCCGGAGGAGATGGGAGATTTCCTTGAAACCTTAATGCATTCCGGTGATGAGGTATCGCGTTCCTCCGATCTGAATGTTCTTCGGCCGGAAGTATTATCCAAGGTCGATATTCTGGTTCTTGTCTGGACCTATGGCGAGATTACCGACGAACAAATCCAGGCGTTGATACAGGCCGTACAGGGCGGTATGGGGTTGATGGCCTGGCATGGTTCCACAAGCGCCTTTCTGGCGAATCGCCCCTATAAGTTTCTGCTTGGCGGACAGTGGGTGGACCATCCGGGCGGCGATCGTGTCGCTTACACAGTAACCTTTTCGGATGATCCTTTGACAAAAGGCCTTGCGGACATTGACGTGGTTACGGAGCAAAATTATTACCTGATTGATCCGTCCGTTAAAATTGTGGCCAGCACCCGCATTCAAAGCAAAGAGAAACCATGGATTTATGACATCGAAACACCGGTCGCCTGGAAAAGGGAATGGGGGGCCGGCAAGGTTTTTTACTGTGCGTTAGGTCATAAAACAAGGGATATGGACTCTCCATCGGTAAAAGAATTGTTTTCCAGAGCCCTT
>JAAYKU010000244.1 GCA_012522275.1 Smithella sp. | reverse complement strand
GCACGATCAGCAAAAGCGGCAATATTTTTTTGTTTGTTTTCATGCTTGTTCTTTTTCCCACCACATGACCGCCCATTGGATGAGCTGACTGTAAGAATACATCCATGCGCCGCCGGAGGGGATCAGATGCCGCCGGACATAACCGGCCATTTTTTCTTTTTCCCGGGCGGTTAAATCGCCGAACATCAACTCCAGTGTCGCAAGGGCGTCTTCGTGGCTTTCGTAAGTCCGGTTACGTATCTCTTCAATGAAGGAGACTTGCGCGCGGATGCCTAGCTGATACAGCAGGTTGTAGTAATAGATATAGTCCGCGCCCGTCTCATGGGGCCTGCCGATGGCGTCGAAAAGACCTCGGTCATGGGGGCCGTCACCGGACATGGTGATGATATAGGCGCGCTTATTCGCAGCCGCGTCGAGCTTCAAGATGGCGGACTGAAGATCGTCAACTACTAAAGAGCGCGACGCGATAACCGTATCGTAAGTACCGATGCCGAGTTTACCCCAGTCATCTTCCCAACTGCCGTGAATCGTTTTTATATTGGAGATGCCTTCTTTTGCGCAACGCCTGCAAAGCACGTCGATCATCTCACTGGAGAAGTCCACTGCCGTGACGCAGGCCACCTGTCCGGCCAGCGGGACAGCCAGCGTGCCGCTTCCGCATCCCATGTCCAGAACCGTCCAGTCAGGCTCCGGTTTCATAAGGGCCAGAAGCTGATCACGGTAGCCGGTCTCGGTGGCTTTGGCAAAGGAGCGGGCCCTGCCGTCCCAGTAGGCGGCATCCCGGGGCAAAGCGGCGCGCGAGGCGAGCTTTGCCTTCCACAGGACATTCCAGTCGGGCTGCTTTACATCATTCAATGCCGCATCCGCAGGATATGCATGGCACGCTTGATTGAGGGGGTTTCCCAGGTTCATTTTTATCTCTTCTCCAGTTCGTCATAATAGGTTTCGCCCGCCGCGCAGGCCCGGCATAGCGTCCGGCCGTTGATGTCAACATGCCTCATATCCATCACTCTTTCTTTGCACGCCGCGCAGGTGACGATCATGAGCGGCCGTCCCGGCAGGTCCTCGGGCTTGAGATTTACACGGACCTCGCTGGTTTCAAAAAGCTCTTCCAGCGGCTGCATGGTGTATGCTTCCGTGTGCGGCGACTTTTCGACATCCTCCCGGGTCATCACCTGATCGCCGTCTTTGTTTTTCGCCCAGACGCGCACGGCCTTTCCCGTTTTGAGGTTGACGAAGGTTGCCGCCATTTTCCCGTAATCGAAAATTTTCATGCTGCGTTTGCCTGGGTGGCAGCCGGTCACCGCCAGAATCGCGTCGCTGGCGCACCGGTCCATTTCGACAAAGACGATCAAATCCTTCCTGTCGGCGCCTTTCGGATCGGCAATGCCGATCAGGTTGAGTCCCAAAATGGCCATCCGGGTGCCCAGGATCGTCCCCGCGCAGGCGTCTCCGTGAAACGCCTTGGCCTCGTTGAGGCAGTTTTCAAAATCCAGGTTTTTGTTTGTTTCCATGATTCATTCCTCCATAATGACCGGGGTGCCTGTCGGCGAAGACACTCCCCGTGAACTTTTCCAATGCTCAATTCAGATGATAGACGACGGGAATCATCAGCCTGGCTTCCACCGGGGGGCGGGGGAAGGGCGCGGCCTGCCGGATAGTTTCGATAGCTTTGTCGTCGAGTATTTTAAAGCCGGAACTTTGCATAATTTTCAATGCTCTGACCGATCCGTCAGAGGTGATCACAAAGGAAAGAACAACTTTCCCCTGCCAGCCCATCCTTTTTGCGGCATCGGGATAGTTGATATTTCCCAGTATCTTTTTACGAATGTAATCAAAGTGCTCGTTTAAATATTTTGAGGCGGCTGATTCCATGGCGCCGGCCGCGTCACCTGTGTTTGTGACCTTTATCGGGGCTTCATTTCCGTTTTGCGCGTCTGCCGGCAGGTGTGCCGTCGGCTCACCGGTATCGCCAGACTCTTCAGCAAGCGCGGTGCTGACCAACTGGGCTTCAGTTGCGGTAAGCTCTGCTGCGGGTGAGATTTCAGGGGTGCGTGGAATCTCGCTTTCCAGCCGCGCCGGCGGGCTTTGTGCCTTTCTTTCACGCACGGGTGGCTGCGCTGGAGCAGTCTGTACAAAGGACGCGGCCGGTTCGACTATCCTTTGTTTGCTGTACGGATCAAGCAGGCTGAAATCCAGAGGGATCGTTTTTTTAAACGGCTCCGGCAGGGGGGCGCTTAAAAACATTAATCCGATAATGGCACCATGGAGCAGGAAGGATAGCTGAAAGGCCCTGGCCTGATTATTCATATCCCTTCCTCCGTCTGAAGGCTGACGTGATCGAATTCGAGATTTTTGATGATATCCAAAATGCTGACGAAGCTTTGCAGTCTGACACTGCGGTCCGCCCGGATTAAAACAGGAACGTTTCTGTTCATGGCGGCAAGACCGGTTTTCAATTCCGTAGGAGAAACACGCCGGCCGTTGAGATAGGTTTGGCCGTCCTGGTCTATTTCAATAGTTTGGGTCTTGAAGGCGCCGTCCGTAGTGTGACTGGCTTTCGGCAAATTCAGGGGGATCATTCCTGTCGCGATGAAGGAGGATGTGGTCAGCACAATGACCAGAAGCACCAGCATCACATCCACAAGAGGAACGACGTTGATATAATCAAAGGTCTTTTCTTCCATGTTTGATCTCCCAGGTCATGAGCAGGACCTTTACTCTTCGCAAAACAAAATTATACAAAGAGACGGACGGAATGGCCACCAGCAGGCCGACGGCTGTGGCTTTAAGGGCCAGGGCAAGGCCGGTCATGATTTTGCCCGAGTCCATGAAGCCGTCACTGCCGATCATATAAAACGTGAGCATGATGCCCAGAACCGTTCCCAACAGGCCGATATACGGCGCATTGCTTCCGATGGTGGCAATGAGATGGATTTTGCGCGTGAGCTCCAGCTCAAGGCTTTTATAGTCGGTGAAGGCATCCAGTCTTATGGTTCTGAAGAAAAAAAACCGTTCGATGCCGATGCCGACAGCTATGACGCTAAGCAGAATCAAAAATCCGATAATTCCGTAATCGACTATAAATATTAACCAGTCCATGAAAGATTCCGACCCTCATCAAAGATATATTATGCCGGTATCAGTATCTTGCCAGAATTCCGGTCCAGAAGCTTCGCCCCGGGGCGGGGTAGCCGACTTCAGGCTCGTAGTTTTTGTCAAAGATGTTTCTGCAGGCCACGTAAACTTCAAAATATTTCCATATCGGCTGTGTGATTTTCGCATCAAACAGAGTGTAATCACTCGCTTTAAGAACCGGGTTTGACGGGCTCGACGGTGTCGGCAACTGAGAATATGTCGATGATACATGGATCATATTAAAATCAAGTCTGGTTTTGAGCATAGGGATTACATATTGCATCCCGGCATCCAGCTTGTGCCTGGGGATATATGTGACATCATCGGTCACTCTCCCTTCACTGCGGTTTCTGCCCTCCTCATAGGTATAATCCAGCCTGAGCGTCAGTCCGTCGATCGGGTAGATTTCAGCGTTGAATTCGAAGCCGTACAACTGGACTTTACCGACATTGTAATTAGTACCGATCCAGCCCATGCCGTCTTTGGAGATCATATCGGATACATCATAGTAAAACGCCGACAGGCCGGCTTTGGCGTATCTGGTCAAAAGACTCGAGGCTCCCAGTGTGTAATTCCAGCTCTTTTCCGTTTCCAGATTTACATTGCCACCCTTGCTGGAATAAAGTTCTTCAAGCATGGGAAAGCGGCTCTTGTGAGCTACGGAAGCGAAAACCTTTGCCTGATTGGAAAAATTGTAAACGAGTCCCAGCATGGGATTGACAGCTTCGTTGCGATTTGTGGAAAGCGGCGTAAAATTAATAAAATTTCCGGCACCATCGGTGTTGGTCTTTTGTGATTTATCCACTTCAAACCAGTCATAACTTACGCCGGCTACAACCGACAGGTTCTTCACCAGATTGAATTCATTTTCCAGCCCGACGGAGCCGGTATAGGAAGCAGATTCCTCAAAAGGCAGATAAGCGTCGGCTCGTTCCTTATGATTATCCTTTTTGTAATGAACGGCAAATCTTAAAATATTCCAGTCAACCGGCTGAAAATCGGCAAAAAAGGAGCCGCCCGCGATATAATCTTTGTAGGAGCTGTGCGCCAGTTGTATTGCGTAACTCTGGTCGGTGTAGGAATCGAGACTGTCTTTGTGGTTGTGGTAAAACAGCTTGGCCTTCAGGGTCACTTTGTCGTGAATTTTTTGTCTGGCATCCAGATCAATTCCCCAATCGATATAGTCGGGTATTTTGGCAAAATTGGTGAAGTAGGGCCGGCTGTTGAAGTATCTGATCGTATCGGTTGAAGGAGACCATGCCTTATCCCGATCCAGATAATGAATGTTCACATAATAGGCGGAGCCTTCTTTAGGCTCTATTCCGAATTTGGCCCAGATGTTATGGCTTTCATAACCTGAATTGAGCCGCTCTCCTTTTCCCTGAATGACTTCATAGGATTTTCCGCCCGGTTGCTTCTGGATGGTTGTCATTTTCGGCTGATAATCGTCCGACAGGTCATAGCCGCCTGATTTCGCCCATGTATAATTCAGCCAGTAATTGAAAATTCCGGCTTTCATGCCGGTTGTTGCCGAAGCCCGATAGGTGTCATTTTCCGAAGCTTCAAAGGAGACGCCGGCGTAGAGTTTTTCTGAAGGTTTCTTCGTAATGACATTGATTACGCCTCCCAGCGCATTGGCGCCGTATAAAACAGATGCCGCCCCCTTGGTGATTTCAATTTTGGCGATGTTCTCTGTGGGAATCTGGTTCAAATCCAGCCGACCGTATTTTGTTTCATAGTAGGGGACTCCATCGATCAAAACCAAAAGCTGTTTTTGGGCAAAGCCGTGGATGGAAACATTGGCTTCGTTTTTTGCCCCGGCCGTTACGCGAACACCGGGGGCTCTGAATAAGGCCTCGGCGAGTGTTTTGCTGTTGGTGGCCTTAATATCATCAGCGCTGATTTCGTTGACGATGGCCACCTCCCTCACCCCTGGTTTTTCAGAAGCAACCACCACTTCACCCAGATGATAGACTTCGAATTCCTTCACGGGCTTTGCGGCCGGATTTCTATTGTCTGAGGTTGTTTGTGATGAGCCGCCTTCCCGCTGCTCATCCACGGCAAATGACTCTATCGCCACCCCCGCGTGAATAACAAAAAAACAACATAGCGTCAACAACAGTCTTTTCTTCATCTGCTTCCTCCTTGTATTGATCGTTTGAGAATTTGCCGAATGACATGAGCGAGCCCGCGGCATACAGGCTTACAAAGCAAGAAAGGGTGTGAAAACAACTTTTGATAGATGATGTTAAGGATATGACAGATAAGACATTGTGTTTTTGCGGCAGGCGTAAATGCCGGAAGATCAGGCGCGCCGGATATGATCCTGTTACAGACGCAAAGACCAGTTGAAAGATAATCGTCATAACAGATATTGTTCAAGACTGATTTTCGACGAAGAGACGGATTAAAAATCAGTGACAGTCTTTCTGTTGTTATGGTATAAATAATATATGTTTATGTTTACATATATTAAAATTAACATATACTGTTTCCGGCATGCTGTCAAGACAATTCCTGTCTTGAATAATATAAAATTATGCAGATTGTTATCCGGGCACTAAAAAACGCACTGGGGGTTGCCGATAATAGTTTACAAAAGAGGCGGCCGGCCGAAGCGTGCAGGGCGGAATTATTCCTTTACACGGCCGGATAAAAAGGGTAGTGCTGACGGGCACCAAAAGAGAAGGGGAGAGCTCTCAACACATGAAAATGCAAAGAAAAATACTTGAAAAAATATTCCGGGTGGTAAAACAACCGGTATTGGTCATCGCATTATTTTCAGCGGTCTTTAACCTGCACGCTGTTGCGGCCCAGCCGGCCCGCGCTGATGCAGCCGAAGCGGCCATGAAGATGGTCAATTTTACAGTGGATGCCAAGGCGGAGCTCGACATGCAGGCGGCGGCGGAGCTGGTGGATTATGTACTGGCGAAAAAGCCCTACAGCCAGAGCGCACTTCCCAAAAATCTCGAGGCGTCCGGCGCTTATTACGAATTTGACACCCGCATCGATTTTTCGAGTTTCATGCAATACGCCTACAGCGGACAGATTCCGGCGGTGCTCACCAGCCCTTCGTCACTGCGCCATTCTCAATGGAACGCGCAAAAGAAAAAGCATGAAAAACTGCCTGACAAATGGACGCCGG
>JAAYKU010000243.1 GCA_012522275.1 Smithella sp. | reverse complement strand
TCCTGAAAAAAGTGACGGAGTTGACCGCGCAGGAGCGGGTCAGCATGCGTCGCCATGCCTGGCTGGCCGTGAACATGCTCGAGCCGCTGGGCGAAACCATCGGCGACATCCTGCCCATCATTTTGCATCATCATGAAAAATTCGACGGCAGCGGTTATTATAAAACGGCGCATGAAGATATTCCCCTGGGCGCCAGAATCATTGCCGTGGCCGACGTATATGACGCTTTGACCACTGACCGCCCCTACCGCAAGGCGTTTAGTCCTTTGCAGGCCAAGCAGGAAATTGTCTCGAATTCCGGGACCCATTTCGACCCGCAGGTCGTTGCCGCCTTTATTCAGATATTCCCTTATCTGGAAGCTGATAATTATCTCTCGCCGGTCGTGTCCGGCAGGTGAGGGCGGGCAAATTTTTCCCGTCCCGCCGGCGGCTGCCCGTCATTTTTTCACAGGCGCACCATGCACCTGTCTTGTCACCTGAGATTATTTGCGCAGATTGTATTTGATCATTTTCAGTTGCAGTCCCTTGCGGCTCAAACCCATCTGCCTGGCCGCCCGGGTGACGTTTCCGTCAAGATCTTCCAGACACTTGATGATCATCTGTTTTTCGACCTCTTCAATGTGGGCGCGCATGAAATCTTTTAAAGGTTTTTTGCCGCCGCTGTCAGGGGCAAGAACGTTTTTTTCCAGTTCAGCTTTGAATTCCGGGGGCACCTCTGCGTCGGTAATGACGGAGGAACCTGCCATGAGCATCATCCGCTCGATCATATTTTCCAGCTCGCGGATGTTGCCGGGCCAGCGGTACCCTAGGAGCATTTCCTGGACCGCCTCATCCATGCCGGTAATGCCCAGCCCCAGCTTCTGATTGAATTTCTGTATAAAATAATCGACCAGCGCAGCTATGTCATCCGTTCTTTCCCGCAAAGGCGGTACATTGATGGGGAAAACATTGAGACGGTAAAACAAATCTTCCCGAAAAGTTCCGTCCTCTACGCTTTGTGCCAGATTTTTGTTGGTGGCCGCGATGAAGCGCACGTCCACTTTTATTGTCTTGAGGCCGCCGATCCGCTCGAATTCCTGTTCCTGTAAAACGCGCAGCAGTTTGACTTGCATTTCGCGCGGGATTTCACCCACTTCGTCTAAAAATAAAGTGCCCTTGTGCGCCAGTTCAAATTTTCCCGGCTTGGTAATTGCCGCTCCCGTAAAAGAGCCTTTTTCATGGCCGAAAAGCTCGCTTTCCATCAGTGATTCCGCGATGGCCGCACAGTTGATTTTTATGAGCGGGTTGTTTTTCCGCGGCGAGTTGCGGTGAACGGCCTCGGCGACCAGCTCCTTGCCCGTGCCGGTTTCACCTGTGATCATGACGGTGGTGGTTGTGGGGGACACACGTTTGATGGCTTCGAACATTTCCCGCGTGGCGGCGCTGACGCCGATGATGCCCGCCCGCTCGATTTCTTCAGACGGCAGCAGAAATTCGTTTTTTTTCAGATTGCCTGTTTTCACCGCTTTGGAGACGACATTTTTGATTTCATCGAGCTCGAACGGTTTGGTGATGTAATCGAGCGCGCCTTTTTTGAGCGCCTCCACGGCGGTGGCCACCGTACCATGAGCGGTGATCATAATGACCGGCAGGTCCGGATACTCACTTCCCAGGCGCTCAAGCAGCTCCATGCCGTCCATGCGCGGCATTTTCAAATCCGTGATCACGGCGGTCGTCCGGCCCGACTTCAGCGTCTGCAGAGCCTCTATCCCGTCGGAGGCACAGGCGACTTCGTAGCCTTCCTTTTTCAGCATGGCCTCGAGCACCAGCCGCATATTCAGTTCGTCGTCAACAATCAGTATCCTGTCCATTGCCTTTCACTATTATGACTTTCCGTTTAAATCAAGCGCATTGCCTTCAATTTTTTCCGGCCGCATCGAGGCGGATGAAAAAAACACTTCCCCGCCCGGGCAGGGATTTGACCCGGATGGAGCCGCCGTGCTCTTTGATGATCTTGCGGCATATCGCCAGGCCCAGGCCCGCACCTCTGTCTTTTGTCGTGTAGAAGGGCTTGAAGATGTTTTTGATTTCGGCGGCAGCCATGCCCTCGCCCGTGTCGCGGATGGTGATGCCCACCGCCGCGGAAACGTCCGTTTCTATTTTATACGTGCGGAAAGTCAATGTGCCGCCGTCAGGCATGGCCTCGATGGCGTTCAAAGCGATATTGATGATGACCTGCATAAACTGCTGCTCATCTATTTGCACGGCGGGCAGGTTTTCCTGGAGATCCTCAGAGATTGTAACCTTGTCCGCCAGGCGGTTGGCGGCAATGACGCGGACGGCCCGGCGGATGACGGTATTGATATCGCGCTCCTGAATGTCGCCGCGAAAAGGCCGTGCATAGTCCAGGAAGCTGCTGACGACCGTGTTGAGGCGGTTGGCCTCCTCGATGATCACACTCAGCAATTTTTGCTGCTCGTCTGTGGCGGCCTCCGAGGCGAGATACTGCGCCGCCCCCTTGATGGAGCCCAGCGGATTGCGGATTTCATGGGCGAAAACTGGCGCCATTTCCGCCAGAAGGGACGTTTTTTCCC
>JAAYKU010000242.1 GCA_012522275.1 Smithella sp. | reverse complement strand
TTCCATGAACAGCCCGTAACGAAAATCACCGCGATCAATACGACGATAATTTTCTTGTTGCATATATGTTTTGCGCCCCAGCTCAAGTCGATACCTCCGCCTTCTTTTGTTATTCCTGTATGGGAATGGACAATTCACCGCCTGTGTTACGGTTGATGATCAGCACACGGGCCGGATTTACGCTTTTGAGAAAATAGCCTTCGATTTCCAGCGCGTCCCCCGCCTCATATTCCCAGCCGTTGATGACGGCTGTCCGTTTGCCGCCTGCATCTACATAACCGGAATATATTATTCTGGAAGATCCGTCCCTGATATGCTCGCCGGCAAATTCACGGTAGGCGTTTCTCTCCCAGAAGGGATTTATCCGCCATTCCTCTTCCGCTTTTTTAGATATGTACGCGTCAACGCCCGCCGTTTTATATTTTACCAGATCAGCGCTCACCCCTTCCACAAAGTCGGCAATCTGCGCCTGTTTAGGAGCGGTTTTCGCTTTTTTAAGGGCGGGCCCGGCGACAAGAAATTCATACGCGCCGTAAAGGGCGGCAATGACGGCAACCGCCAGCACGATGATTTGTCTTGTTTCAAGTTTTTTCATTTTACAACCGCCGGCTGAGTGTCGGTAAGGGCAATGAGCATTTTCAATTTAAGTTCCATGGAATCGCCGCCCTGTCTGATCTGAATTTCCTCGATACGTTCTATGTAGGGCAGCGCCCCCAGACCGATTAAAACTTTTCGGAAATTGGCGAATTCTCCCTTCAGGGTTGCATCATAGACGATGCTTTGTGACCCGCTGACCACTGATTTCACATCAGGCATGAGCGAGATGGTCATCAGACGCGCTTTTGCGGCCTCAGTGCGAAACAAATGGTGAAACTGATCTATATCCTGTCGGAAAAGTCGCCCCGCAGGCGGATGCGGCAGTTTATACACATCCTTTTTCTGTGCGGCGCTCAAAAGCAGAGCGTGCATGTTGCCCAAGGCCTTTTGTTCTTCAATGGATGTCTGGATTTTTTTTAAATTGTCGGCGCGTGCGGCATTGTAGCGATAAAGGGGCAGTATGCCCAGAAGAACAACCGCGACAATCAGTGCGGCGCAGATGAATATATAGGTCATTGTCCCGGCCGGAATATATTGCTTGAGAGTTTTCATATTCACCGGCCTGCCCCTGCTCTGACGGTGAACTGCAGGATTTCTTTTTTCCGGAAGTTTACGATGTTGCTTTTCTGCAGGGCCGCATCCTTGAAAACGGGGGAATTTTTCAGTTTCATGATAAATTGCGCCAAAGAAGCATCCTGCGCGTCACGCTCGGCCATGACCACTCCCTCTATGATCGTTGAGGTTCCCTTGTATCCCTTGTCCGTCTGTTTGGGCATGCTGATCTGAACGCTGACCAGGCTGATATTGTCAGGGGTGAGCGACGCTAATTCGCTGATGAGCCCCAGCCCCCCGTATTTAAGCGCGTAGCTTTTGTTTTCCATGTGGCGCAGCCTGAGCTCTTCCGTGAGTGATGATATTGTATCTCTGGAGAGAACGGGAGTGAAGATCGACAATTCCCGCTCGAGCTTTTGCTGCCGGGCGCCGAGGTGGCGATACTCGATCGCCTGCAGCGTGAAAATAACCAGACAGACGCCGAGCACGGCGGCAAGAAAAGCCATGATGCCGCGGCTGATTCTTTTGCTCAGCATCTCCTTGTTTTTTTCGATATATGTAAAGATCGCATTGGGTGTAATCTTAGTATCGGACAAGGCCAGGCCGATGGCCGGCACCAGAGCCGATTTTTCCGCATCACCCAGTTCGTCAGCGGTCTGACTTCCCTCAAAGGGATCCAGCAGTTGCGCCTCAAGGTGCAGGTGTTCATGGATGTAGCCGAGCAAAGAAGCGAAAAAAACGTTCAAAACCGAGGAAATGTAGAGTTTTTCGACTTTTGCATAACCTATCGATTTCTCGTAATGCTCGAGCGTCCTTTCAATCTGGCGGACCAGCCTTTCGAGGGCGGGGGAAATCATTTCCATGACGGTCTTTTCATTCCAGGGCAAGCCTTCTTCGTCACGCAGCGAGCTTCCGGGGGCTTGCAGGACCTCTTCCAATATTTTCCTGACATCGGCATCACGGGAGCTTCTGCCGGGTGAGGTTTCGGACAGAGCCTCATTCACCCCTTCGAGCATACTGGTGATGCCCGTCTTTATCCCTCTGGTCATCACAAGATTGTTATTGCTGAAAATATCGATTCTGGAAAAATCATTGCCGATATACAGGCTGGCAAAAACAGGCTCCGGAAAAGAAATCCATTTCGCGCGAAACAAGTTCTGAAGGGCGAAAGGGGCGATGGTAATGCCCGCCAGATCAACGCCTGTAGATGCAAACCTCGCTTTGGTTTTTTCAACCTCCACCCGGGGGACGCTGCAGACCATCACTGAATATTTCGGGATCCCCTGATCGATCACCTGCCCCTGCAGTTCATAGTCAAATACCGTTTCATTCTCGTCGAACTGATTTTCTTTTTTCGCCGACCAGTAGATGGCGTTTTCAAGCTGGTTTTTCGGAACGATGGGTATCTTGAGGTAATGGACATTGGCATCCGCCGCGTCCATTAATGCCCAGATTTCACAGTCTTGGCGCGCTCCGGCAAAGTCGCTCAGAGATGTTTTCAGAAACTCGTGATACACATCTGAACCAACCGGCACATCAGTGGGGATTTTAATTATTTTCCGCTCCAGAAGAAGAGGCCTGCCGTCGGACGAAGCGGTCATTTTTGCCAGCAGTATGTGCTCGGATGTGATATCGACACCGACACGCAATTTACGCCTGCCGCTGAAGAGATCGGGAAAACGGAAGGAAATATTTCCGGATTTTGTTTTCTTTTGCCTTGCAGAAGGTTGTTGCGTCTGAGTTGCTTCAGAAGAAGGCTGTTGCGATTCGCGAATGACCCTGAGAAGCCTTTCCGTGGAATTGATTTCTTTAGAGCTGGCCAAAAACGCCTCCGGACTCAAAATATATTAATTACCAGTACTTCAATCGTTTGCCGCAAAACAGTATTTTTTCTCCATTTATTGGAGCACCGGGCAATAACTTCTTATAATATATCGTTAAATAACTGAAAAAGTTTAACATGTTTTCCCTTTTAATTCAATTAAATAAATACGGATCATCAACGAGGGGGGCTCGAGGCGCGCAGGATTCCGTCACGGCTCGGTGAAACTGATTTTGACTGCCTGATCCCGGATGAAACAGCTTACGACGGCAGGGGAATGATATATGTTTCAGGTTTTGCTTTTTTTGTGCATTTTTTTTTCCGCCTCTGCGATAATTTCCGACAGATCATAGTTCTCATCGATGCTGTAGTGAACTTCATCATCATGATATGAAATTTCGGACTGTCCGTGTGCAGTGGCGGCGTCTTTGACGGCCGAAGAAGATTTGTCAGGCGCGGAAACCGGAGCGGACAAAGCTGTCGTGCCGGCATCATCACCTTCCGGATGAAGCAGCCTGGATGTATATTGCGATTCAACGACGGCGCCTTTTTCCGGCTTTATGAGAGCGGCCGTGTGATACCTGTCACGCTTTTCCAGGTACTCTGTCAGATAACGGGCTTCCGTGAACATGCCTTCCGTCTTGCTGGTGTGCATCGCGTTTTCAATCTGGAAAAGTTTTTTGTCGCGGATGAGCCCTTTGATTTGCGAGGTCCCCCGCATGATGGAGAGCACCGGCAGACGAAATCCGATTTTTTCACTGTAAACAAGTTTCTGCAGCATTATCCAGGAAATGGTCGAGGCCAGCTGATGGCGGATGTACTCCTCCGCTTCCGGCGGCGCGGAGTTGATAATGCGGTATAAGGCATCCTCCATATTGGTGGCGTGCAGTGTGGCAATGACCAGATGACCGGATTCAGCCACGTTGAGCGTCAGCGCAATGGTTTGCGGGTCGCGCAGCTCGCCTACCATGATGACATCCGGATCGGCCCTCATCACGTCGATCAGACCTCTTTCAAAGGAGGGAACATGCTCGCCGACCTCTCTTTGCTCGACAAAAGATTTTCGTGAAGGGATCTGAAACTCGACAGGGTCTTCCAAAGTAATGATGTGCGCCGCACGCTTATGGTTGATGTCGTCAAGGATCGAGGCGATGGTCGTTGTCTTGCCGCTGCCTGTCGTGCCGCAGATGAGCACAAGCCCCGATTTCAGATCACTTATCTCGTGGATGGAAGGGTGAAGGTTCAACTGCTCGATAGTCGGTATGATATCCGGCAGCAGACGGATCGCCATGGAGAGGCCCTGCCCGGTGCTGAAAATATTGACGCGCAGGCGGACATTGCCGATACTGACAGCGAAATCCACCGACAGACGCCGGCGCAAAACTTCTCTGTTTTTCGAGTTCAGCAGTGATTCGGCGAGGGAATCGACATGCTGAGGCGTCCACAATAACTTCTGATCAAAACGTATCAATCCGTCTTTGCGATATATAACAGGCTGACCACCACAGATGTGTAAGTCGGAGAATTTGTTTTGAGCGCACCAGATGACCAGATCGGTAAATCGATTCAGCATTTACTTTGCCTGACCTTCATCACCGTTAATAAAAGGAGCCCCCGGAAAGGAAAGCTCCTGTTTTTGACTGGAGGCGGCATCCGGATTTGAACCGGAGAATAACGGTTTTGCAGACCGCTGCCTTAGCCACTTGGCTATGCCGCCATAAAAATGGAGCGGGCGAACGGATTTGAACCGTCGACGTCTACCTTGGCAAGGTAGCACTCTACCACTGAGTTACGCCCGCTCATCAAAGAGCAATGCTCATTACATCAAAGACTCGCTCTTTGTCAATTAAAAAGTGACATGCATGCCGCTGCGGAAGATTTTCTTTATAGCAACAGGCATTTAAATACACTCACGAAATGGACGAAGACTGGCTCTTGTAAAATTTGATCAAATAATCAATTCCCGAATAAATCGTCAGGAAAAATGCTACATAAAGAACAACCGTCCCGACTAAATGCGCGTCTAGCCCCAGGAAGGGGTAATGGATCATCAAAGAAGTGACGGCAAAGATCTGCGCCACTGTTTTTTGTTTGCCCAGAACACTGGCCTGAAGATAAATACCGTCCGAGGAGGCGATGGAGCGGATACCGTCCACAATCAGGTCTCTCATAATGATGATCACGACAATCCAGGCATCGATCCGTCCGATGGGGATCATCAGGATCATCGCCGTATTGACAATCAGTTTATCGGCCAGCGGGTCGAGAAATTTCCCCATGGTGGTAATCAGGTTGTACTTGCGCGCGAAGTAACCGTCAAAAAAATCCGTGATGGAGGCCAGCACAAACAGACCGGCCAGCACCAGACTCCAGAGTGCCCCCGGGTCGGCCAAGAGAAAAAACAAAAAAGGCACTACACTGATTCGTGCCAGGGTAATGGTGTTGGGCAGATTGAAAATCTGTCTGGTTATATTCATGGCATGCGACCGCCCGGCTTAAATTAAACCCACTGACTCCGGAAAGCCCGTTATTTTTGGGGCACTTTTTTCCAGTCTTCCAGAAACTGAGCCACGCCTTTATCCGTGAGCGGATGCCCGGCGAGCTGTTCGATAACCTTGAAAGGAATCGTCGCGATATCCGCGCCCATCAGCGCCGCTTCCAGCACATGGCCGGGATGACGGACACTGGCGACAATCACTTCCGTTGCATATTCATAATTGTCGTAAATAGTCAGTATTTGACTTGTCAATTCCATCCCGTCATGGGCAATGTCATCAAGGCGCCCTACAAACGGGCTGACATACGCCGCCCCCGCCTTTGCCGCCATCAAAGCCTGAAGCGGCGAAAAAATCAAGGTCTGATTGACTTCAATGCCTTCCGCGGCAAACATCATGGTGGCTTTGAGTCCTTCGGTAGTCATCGGTACTTTGATGACAACCTGATCGCCCAGGCGCGCCAGTTTTTTCCCTTCGGCCACCATGCCCTTTGCCTCGAGACTGACCACTTCCAGACTGACCGGCCCTTCCACCACTTTCAGGATCTCCCGAACGACGGTATTAAAATCTTTCTTTTCCCTGGCGATCAAAGACGGGTTCGTGGTTACGCCATCGACCATGCCCAGGGCAAGGCCTTCTTTAATTTCCGCGATATTTGCCGTATCGATAAAAAACTTCATAACGTCCCCCTGTTAATGAGATTTATTTTTTACTTCCAGATACTTTTCGCAGCATTCCAGAGTGCAAAAATATGTATTGTGTCCTTCGATTTGCCTGACATAGGCTTGGCTTTTTGGTACATAGGTTTTACAAAAAGGGTCCTGAACGAGGTCCTCCCCTTGCGACGGAGTACTGTTTGCACGGTAGGCGGTCGCATCGGCGGACTTCATCCGCCTGAATATCACCAGCACCTTGTAGGCGATATAAAGCAGAACCAGTAAAGCGGCAATTTTAACGATCATGTCAACCTTCTTTTCCAATATTAAAAATTTCTACTTCGTGGCAGTCATCGAGCCTGTCTTTCAGACCGCGCATGGAAACGCCAAACGCAGGATGAATCAGATACGACGCGATCTCGCACAGCGGTTCCAGCACGAAACGGCGCTTATGCATCTGTGGGTGCGGAACAATCAGGTCGGCTTCCCGGATTATCTCCTGTCGGTAAAGAAGCAGATCAAGGTCGATAATCCGCGGCGCCCCCGGAAATGAACGCACCTTGCCGAGCTTTTCTTCAATTCCCTGCAGCACATGCAGCAGCGCCGCCGGTGACCACGCGGTTCTGATTTCCGCCGCCGCGTTGATAAACCAGTTCTGGTTTTGGAGCACTTCCATGTGCGGCCCCTGTGCCGGCGAGACGATCACCGGCTGAGTTTTGTATAAAGAGGAGACCCTTTCCACCTTTACACCCGGCGCGGCCGACAGGTGTCGAAGCGCTTCTTTGCACATCAACGGGGAATCGCCGAGGTTGGAGCCGATGCCTACATAAGCCAGCACACTTTCGAGCATATCACAGACCGGTTGCTCTGATATTTTTCAGCCCCAGAACGTCTTGCATGTCGTAAAGACCGTTTGGCTGATGCACAAGCCACTGTGCCGCGCGGATGGCGCCTTTGGCGAAATTGTCCCTGCTGTGGGCACGATGCGTGAATTCGAGCCGCTCACCGATGCCGCCGAAGATGACTGTGTGCTCGCCTACGATATCGCCGGCGCGTATCGTCTGGATGCCGATTTCCTTTTTGGAGCGCTCGCCGATCAGCCCGCGACGTTCGTAAACCGCGTCCTTTTCCAGGTCTCGGCCCAGCCTGTCGGCAATGACCCGGGCCATCTGGAGCGCCGTACCGCTGGGCGCGTCTTTTTTCAGATGGTGATGCGCCTCCACGATCTCCACATCGTAATCTTCGCTGAGAATACCGGAGCAGTACTCCAGAACTTTCAACATCACATTGACGCCGACACTCATATTGGGCGCCAGTACGCAGCGTGTTTTTTCAGCCAGGCTGCGCACGGTGGTCATCTCGTCGGGCGAAAAGCCGGTGGAGCCGATCACGATGGCGCGGTTTTTCTCGCTGGCTATTTTCAGATAGCTTACAGAGGCTTGATGATG
This sequence comes from Smithella sp., assembly GCA_012522275.1. Taxonomy (GTDB): domain Bacteria; phylum Desulfobacterota; class Syntrophia; order Syntrophales; family Smithellaceae; genus UBA8904. The sequence continues at coordinate 5,976 of JAAYKU010000242.1, read as the reverse complement.
GGTGAAATCGATCACTACGTCCGCACGATCGATGCATTCGGCGAGTTTGTCGCTTACCATTACCCGCGGCATGCCCGGACCTAGTGAATGCCCGATGTCTCTGCCGACGACCGGATGACCGGCAACTTCTATCGCGCCGACCACCTGGATGCCGTCTGTGGATGAAATCAGGCTGATGATTCTGCTGCCCATTTTACCCCCGGCGCCGGTAACTATTGCTTTAACCATAACATCCGCTCCTTGAAATGCGCATATTTGTATTTACTTGATCAGGCCGTAGTCAAGCATGACCTTTTTGAGCTTTTCATGATTGGTTTCGGCCATCGGACACAGAGGCAGGCGGTACTCATACTCTATTTTCCCCATCATCGCCAGCGCCGCTTTTACCGGCGTCGGATTTACCTCGATAAACAGGACATCGAAAAGGCGACTCATTTTTTTATGAAGGTCGCCCGCCTTTTTAAAGTCGCCGGCCGCGGCCGCATCAACCATTGCCGCCATGTCGGCCGGCACGACATTCGAAACAACGGATATGACGCCCCTGCCGCCGATGGCCATCAGCGGCAGGGTAAAACCATCATCGCCGGACAGGACATCGAATGCCGACGGACACATATCGATAACGTCATTCATCTGCTTGAGCGAACCTGAAGCTTCCTTGATGCCGACGATGTTTTCTAACCGTGCCAAACGCGCTATGAGTTCCGGTGACATATTGACGCCGGTTCTTCCCGGTATATTGTAGGGGATGATGGCAATGGGAACACTTTTGGCGATAAGCTCGTAGTGCCGGTACAGCCCCTCCTGTGTGGGTTTGTTATAGTAGGGACAGGCAATCAGAGCGCCGTCCGCACCCGCCTCATAGGCATGCCTGGTCAGGCGCAGCGCTTCGGACGTACTGTTCGAGCCTGTTCCGGCAATGACCGGAACACGTTTTTTTGCCGCTTCGATAGTGATTTCGATGACACGATCATGTTCATCATGCGTGAGTGTAGGTGACTCGCCCGTCGTGCCGCAGGGAACAAGCCCGTGAATACCCTCCGCGATCTGAAATTCGATCAGGTCTACGAGCGCTTTTTCATCCACCCGACCGTTTTTAAATGGCGTCACCAGAGCGGTTATGGCTCCTTCAAACATAAAATTTGCCTCCCGTGTTTTATTGATAATCAAGTTCCGCGCCCTGCGATTCAAGGCAGGCTCCGCGTGCATCACAAAATTTTAAGCGGTAAGTATAGACGTGGCCTTTTTCCACATCCGCATCAAAGTAGGTATATTCATTGTTTTCGCCCTGCCGGCCGGCCGCCATGACCCGGCCGATGGTCTCATAGGTTCGGGGGCAATCCCGACATACATTACCGTGGCTGCCGAGGGTGCTTTTCTCGATGCTGATGAAGCTCACATTCACGGCTGTATTTTCCAGACGCCAGCTCAGGCGCGCCGTTTTTTCGTCCGCCGACACGTTCAGTACCTGCTTGGGCGGATGCGCCGACAATGCAGGACGGGGCGAAACGGGATTTCCCTTCAGCCCGCATCCGGCAATGAGCATCAGGGCGAACAGGACGCTACTTTTCAGCCAGGCGTTTTTCAAATTCCCTGATCCTTTCTCTTACCTCGGCCGGTGCCGTTGCGCCCTTGTGACGCCGGGCGTTGATGGAATTTTTCAGCTTGATCGCGGCGGATATCTTTTCGTCAAACCCGGCATAAAAAGACTGAAATTCAGGCAAGGTAAGATCGTCGAGCGACTTTTTGCTTTTGATGCAGTAGGCGACTATGCCGCCGGTGATCTCGTGCGCCTGACGGAAAGGCACTCCTTTTTTAACCAGGTACTCGGCGACATCGGTTGCGGTGGAAAATCCGCCGCCTGCCGCCGAGTACATCCTTTCCGCATTAAAACGTGTGTGGGCAAGCATCTCCGTGAAAATTGCCAGACAGTCTTTCACCGTGTCCACCGCGTCAAACAGTGGTTCTTTGTCTTCCTGCAGGTCGCGGTTGTAGGTCATGGGCAATCCCTTGAGCAGTGTGAGTATCGCAAACAGATCGCCATAGACGCGGGCTGCTTTGCCCCTGATCAGTTCAGCGATGTCCGGGTTCTTTTTCTGCGGCATGATGCTGCTGCCCGTCGTGTAGGCGTCCGCTATTTCCGCAAAGCGAAATTCATCCGACGACCACAAAATCAGATCTTCGCAAAACCGGCTCAGATGGGCCATGCACAAAGAAGCGACAAAGTTGAACTCCGCGATATAATCACGGTCCGCTACCGTATCCATGCTGTTTGGGCTCACGGCCGGAAAATCCAGCAGCCGGGCCGTAATCCGCCGGTCGATGGGAAGCCCCGTGCCGGCCAGCGCCACCGCGCCCAGCGGCAAAACATTGAGGCGTTTCCTGCAGTCTAGCAGGCGCTCTTCATCGCGGCTGAACATTTCGGCAAACGCCATCAGATAATGGGCCAACAGCACCGGCTGTGCCCTCTGCATATGCGTGTAGCCGGGCATGACGGTTTTTATTTCCCGTCCGGCCATGGCCACAAGCCTCTTTTGCAGGCTGACCAGCAAGACTGTAATATTGTCGAGCTCGCGGCGCAGGTACAAACGCACATCAAGGGCTATCTGATCGTTACGGCTGCGCGCCGTGTGCAGCTTGGCGCCTGCCTCGCCGATGCGGCGGGTCAGCTCTTTTTCGACGGCCATGTGAATGTCTTCATCGGCCGGGTCGAAAACGAACTTCCCTTTTTCCATGTCGGCAAGAATCGCTTTGAGCCCGCGGATGATCGCGTTGGACTCCCTGCGGGTGATAATGCCGCAATCCGCCAGCATTGTCGCGTGGGCGATGGAGCCTTCAATATCACAGCGATACAGACGGCGGTCATAGTGCAGAGAGGAAGTAAACCGCTCCACACTCTTTGCCGTCGCTTCGGCGAATCGACCCGCCCATGGTTTTTTTTCAGCCGCCATGAAAGCAACTCCCGTAATAATTATTTTCCGCGCTTCAGCATGTTCTCAATCCGCAGACGCAGACCGTTGAGCCTGATGAAGCCGATAGCGTCTTTCTGATCATACACCACGTCTTTTTCAAAAGTGGCAAATGCCTCACTGTAGAGAGATTTCGGCGATTTGCGGCCGACCACGATACAGTTGCCTTTGTAGAGCTTCATTCTTGCCGTGCCGGTGACATTTTCCTGCGTCGCGTCGATATATGCCTGCAACGTCTCCATTTCCGGTGCGTACCAGAAGCCGTTGTAGGCCAGTTGCGCGTATTTGGGAATAAGCGAATCGCGCATCAGCATCACCTCGCGATCCATCGTGATGGATTCCACCGCGCGATGGGCCGCCCACAAAACAGTACCGCCCGGCGTTTCATAAACACCGCGTGATTTCATGCCGACAAAGCGGTTTTCCACCATATCCACCCTGCCGATGCCGTTTTTCCCGGCCAGCATATTCATGTGATCCATGAGTTTGGCGGGCGACATCTTCTTGCCGTCAACGGCCACGGGATTACCCTTCACGAAATCAATTTCCACATATGTCGGTCTGTTCGGGGCCTTCTCGGGAGAGACAGTCAGGACAAACATATTTTCCTGCGGCTCGGCCCATGTATCTTCCAGTATGCCGCCTTCATGAGAAATATGCAGCAGGTTGCGGTCCGAGCTGTAGGGCTTCTTTTTGGTCAGAGGAATCGGAATTTTGTATTTACGTGCGTAGTCGATCATCGACTCGCGTGAATCAAAAGTCCAATTGTCCTGCTTCCAGGGGGCTATGATCCTGATGCGCGGATTCAGCGCGATATAGGTAAGCTCAAAGCGCACCTGGTCATTTCCTTTTCCCGTCGAGCCGTGACAGACTGCATCCGCCTTTTCTTTCCGGGCGATCTCAATCTGCTTTTTGGCGATGAGCGGCCTGGCCAGTGATGTTCCCAGCAGATATGTTCCTTCATAGATTGCATTGGCGCGCAGCGCCGGGAAAACAAAATCGCGGGCGAATTCTTCCCGGAGGTCCTCGATGTATATTTTGCTGGCGCCGGTATTGATTGCTTTTTCTTTCAGTCCGGTCAGTTCTTCTTTCTGCCCTACATCGGCGGCAAAACAGACGACTTCACAATCATAGGTTTCGATGAGCCAGCGGACGATGACCGACGTGTCCAGTCCGCCGGAATAAGCTAAAATTACTTTCTTCACTTTTTTCGACACAGTATTCTCCTCCTAGAGCAATATTTCTAAAACCGCCTTCTGTACATGCAGACGGTTTTCTGCTTCATCGATAACTACGGACTGAGGCCCGTCGATAACGGCCGCCGTTATTTCCTCGCCGCGGTGCGCGGGTAGGCAGTGCATGACGATCGCATCTTTTTTCGCAACCTGCAAAAGCGACTCGTTGATCTGGTAATTTTTGAAAATCCTTTCTCTTTCCCGCGACTGCTCCTCCTGTCCCATGCTTGTCCATACATCCGTGTAAAGCACATCGGCGTTGCGCGCCGCGTCGTAAGGATCACGGTAAACCGCCACATTTCCCTTTCCGCCTCCGGCGCACATTTCCATGACCCGAGTGTCCGGATCATAGTTTTCCGGGCAGGCCAGCGTCAGTTCGAAAGGCAGCAGGCAGGCCGCCTCAATCCAGCTGTTGGCCACATTGTTGCCGTCGCCGATGTAAGCGACTTTCACCCCTTCGTATGTTTTCTTTTTTTCTATGATCGTATACAAATCGGCCAGAATCTGACAGGGATGCAAAAGATCCGTCAGGCCGTTGATCACCGGGATGGTGGCGTAACCGGCCAGCTCTTCCACCGCTTCCTGCGCGAATGTCCTGACCATGATGCCGTTGAGATAGCGCGACATCATCCGGGCGGAATCGGCAATGGTCTCCCCCCGGCCGATCTGCGTGTCTCTTGAATTGAGAAACAAGGCGATGCCGCCTAACTGATACATCCCCACTTCGAAAGAAATTCTTGTGCGGGTGGATGATTTGTCGAAAATCATGCCCAGCGTCTTGCCCTTTAAAGAAGCATGCTCCCGGCCTTCCTTCAAGAGATGTTTGAGTCGTGAGGTCCGCCGCCAGATATCTTCAAAGTCCGCCTGCGTCATGCCGGCAAAGCTCAGCAGATCTTTCTTCATATTCCCTCCATGACGTCGTCGAGAATATAAAGCGCCTCGTCAACATCCTGCCTGGTGATAATCAGCGGCGGAACAAATCTCAATGTTTTACCGCCCGTACAGTTGATGAGCAGCCCCTCCTCCTGGCATTTGGCGACAATCTGAGCCCCTTCGATGGAAAGAGAGCACGCCAGCATCATTCCTCTCCCCCGGACTTCCGTGATAATATTATGCCTTGCCTTGAGCTTTTGTAGTTTTTCCAGAAAATAAGCGCCGGTCTCAAGGCAGTTTTCCAGAATTTCGTCATCCAGAATCGTTTTGAGCGTGGCGCGCACCGCGGCCATCGCCAGCGGGTTGCCGCCGAAGGTGGATGCGTGATTGCCGGGGGCAAAAGCGCGGGCGACTTCATCCGTGGCCAGCATCGCACCCACCGGGAAGCCGTTTCCCAATGCCTTGGCCAGCGTCATTATGTCCGGTTCGATCCCGGAGTATTCATAGGCGAACAATTTTCCCGTGCGGCCGATGCCCGTTTGCACTTCATCGACAATCATCAAGAGTTTGTGACGGTCGCAGATCTCCCGCACACGCGCCAGATAGCCGTCATCCGGAATAATGACGCCTCCTTCCCCCTGCACCGGCTCGAGCATGACGCCGCAGGTGCGCGGCGTGATGGCCGCCTCGAGAGCCTCCGGGTCGTTGAAGGGCACATAACGGAAACCGTCCAGAAGAGGTGTGAAACCGAACTGAAATTTTTCCTGGCCGGTGGCGGTGATGGTGGCCATCGTCCGGCCGTGAAAAGAGTCCTTCATGGTAATGAGTTCGAATTTATCCGGCCCAAGGTTTTCATGAGCGTATTTACGAGCGAGTTTGATGGCCGCTTCGTTGGCTTC
>JAAYKU010000034.1 GCA_012522275.1 Smithella sp. | reverse complement strand
CCGGTTTTCAAAATTGATCTGCAGGCCATGAATTCCATAGGCCCCGAGACGATTGCCGCCGAGCAGAAAATGCAGAAGATCTGGGGGGACATCTCCGGCAGATGCTATCTTCTGCTTCAGGCGCCGGATGTGGAACAGCTGCAGAAAAAAAACGCCCAGCTCATGAAGCTCCTTTCAGCCGATGTGCAAAAAGAGGTCCTCAAACCGGTATTTCTGCCCTCAGTTTTGTTTCCGGATGAGGCGTCCACCCGCGCCAATTACAATGCCTGGCGCAATTTCTGGAATGACGCCCGGATGGGAGAGTTGCGCCGCAACCTGGAGGCGGCGGGCCGGCAATACGGGTTTGCTCCAGACGCTTTCACCCCCTTCATCGAAATGCTCAGTGCCGGCTATCCCGGCCCGGCCGCCATCCCTGAAAAGTACTTTGAAATGCTGGGCATCACGAAAACACAAGAGGGGCTGGCCCAGCTTAGTCTGATTCCCGTGGACAGGAACTATCAGGCGAGGGACTTCTTTGAGAGCCTTGCGCCCACGGGGCTTGTTCACATATTCGATGCAGATTTGTTCAATCAGCGGCTGGGTGATTTTCTGAAAAAAATATTTTTCGAAATAGCCGTAATTGTCAGCATTGGTCTGGTCCTGGTCATTTTTATGTTTTTTATGGACTGGCGTCTGTCGCTGGCTGTGCTCGCGCCGGTGGTCTTCGCGCTTGTCTCCACGCTGGGAACGCTCAAGATCATCGGCCATCCGCTGGACATTCCCGGCATTATGCTCTGGGTCGTGGTTCTGGGCATGGGCATCGATTACTCCGTATATTACGCCTGCACCTATCAGCGACATCCGGATGAAAAGAGCCCCGCCATGCAGACGGTCGCGCCGGCCATGTTTTTGTCGGCCGCGACGACATTCATCGGATTCGGCGTGCTGGCACTGGCCAGGCATCCGCTGCTCAAGAGCATCGGGCTGGTATCTCTCCTGGGCATCGGCTATTCGCTGGCGGGCGCCTACCTGATTTTGCCTTATCTGATGAAAAGAATTTTTGCCCCGTTTGAATTTCCACAAGGCCCTCTGATTGCCGGCTCGCGTGAACATACGCGCCGCACCATCTTGCGTTACCGGCATCTGCCCGGTTATCCCCGCGTCTTTGCCCGCTTCAAGATCATGCTCGACCCCATGTTCGGCGAACTTGACCGGTACGTGAAAAATCCCCGCCGGATTATCGATATCGGCTGCGGCTGGGCAGTGCCGGCCGCGTGGCTTCTGGAGCTTTATCCGAAGGCTGAAGTATTCGGCCTGGAGCCGGACGATCAAAGAGTCCTCATCGCCGGCCGGGTGATCGGAACCCGCGGGCATGTGCATACAGGCAGCGCGCCCGATCTGCCACAGGTTGAAGGCGGCATCGACCATGTGCTGATGCTCGATATGCTGCATTACCTTACCGATGAAGAATTGAAATTGGTTTTGCGCCGTATTTATGAGACACTCGTCCCGGGCGCACGGCTGGTCATCCGGGCAACCGTCCCGACTCCCGGGAGGATGCCCTGTAAGCGCCGCATGGAAATGCTGCATCTTAAAATGATGAAAAGCCCTGTGCGGTTTCGCACCGAAGAGGTAATATCACAGTGCATGAAAGACGCGGGATTCGTCGTTCACGTTCACGCCTCGCAAACGCCGGGCGTGGAGGAAAGGTGGTTTGTGGGGAAGAAAAGCTGAGGCCGAGTCATGGGCGCCGAGGGTGTAAAACAAGAGGTCAGAGACAACACTCTTTGCGTATGAGTTTCAACTCTGTTGTCACAATTAACAAATTTCAGGAGGTGTGGGCATGTACGAGCAGAAACCCTGGTTGAAGTTTTATGGCAACGTCCCCGAAACGATTGATTATCCGCGTGTCACGATGTATGAAGCGCTCAAACAGACCGCGCGCGATAACCCGGAATCTGTAGCCTATGATTTCATGGGCTATACCTCCACCTACAGCAAATTCATGTCGGCAATTGATCAGTGCGCCGATGCTCTGGCCTCGCTTGGCCTGAAAAAAGACGATCGCATCACCATTTCCATGCCCACCTCGCCGCAGGGCATAATCTGCTTTTATGCCGTAAACAAACTGGGCGCCGTGGCCAGCATGATTCATCCCCTTTCCACGGCCAAGGAAATTGAATTTTATCTCAACGTGGCTAAAAGCCGTTTCGCGCTTACGCTGGACGCCTTTTACGGCAAATTCAAAGAAGTTCAAAACACCACTCCTCTTGAAACGCTTATTCTGGCGCGCATCCCCGATTATCTGGGTCTGGTCAAACGCATTGGCTTCAACCTCACCAAAGGCAGACTCATCCCCAAGGTGCCTGCCGACCCGATGGTGCGCTGGTGGGCGGATTTGATGAAGGGAAAATATACCGAAGCGCCGCAGGCACAAATGGATACGGATGACCTGGCCGTCATTCTCTACAGCGGCGGAACCACTGGAGTGCCCAAGGGAATCATGCTGTCCAACATGAACTTTATCAGCGAGGGAATGATGGTGTCACAGTGGGGCAAGCTTGACGATGCCTCATCCGTACTGGCTATTTTACCCATCTTTCACGGCTTCGGGCTGGGCGTATGCGTCAACGCCTGCTTTATGGGGGGAGGCAAAAGCATTCTGGTTCCGATTTTTACGCCACAGACGGTGGCCGGGCTTATCCGGTCGTGCAGGCCTTCCTTTGTGATCGGTGTACCCACTTTGTTTGATGCTCTGTCACGCGACCCCAAAATGCACAAGGCGGACCTGAGCTGCCTGCGGGCGACGTTTTCCGGTGCGGACGCCCTGCCGCGGCCGGTAAAAGAGCGCTTCGAAGGCATGGTCAAAAAACAGGGCGGCAATGTTCAGCTCCTGGAAGGCTACGGGCTGACCGAGGCCGTCACGGCGATTATGGCCACACCGCTGGGCAACTACCGCGAAGGCAGCATCGGCGTGCCGTTTCCCGACATGCTGGCCAAAATTGTGAAGATCGATACCACACAAGAGGCGCCTGTGGGCGAAGAGGGTGAAATCTGCGTTTCCGGGCCGGCCGTGATGCTGGGATATCTCGACCAGCCGGAAGAAACCGCCAACACACTCAAGACGCACGCCGACGGACGCGTCTGGCTCCACACCGGCGACATCGGCACGATGGATGCCGACGGCTTTTTCTACTTCAAGCTGCGCCAGAAGAGGATGATTAAATCATCCGGTATGAACGTTTATCCCGCGCAGGTGGAGGAGCTTTTGTACAAGCATGAAAAAGTACGTGACGCCTGTGTCATTGGAGTGCCGGACGAGGCGCAGGTGCAGGCCGTGAAAGCATTCATCGTTTTGAAAAACCCGGCTGAGGCCGGCCCGGAGATGGAAAAAGAGCTGATCGCGTATGCCCGCGAGCACCTGATCAAATGGAGCTGTCCACGTTCGATCGAATTCAGGGAAGACCTGCCCAAGACGCTGGTCGGCAAAATCGCCTACAATACACTGGAGCAGGAAGAAATCGAAAAGCTCAGGAAAGAAGACAAGTTTGCGGGATAGGAGCATGTCAGAGTTTTGTGTTCAAAGTTCCATGTTCGGGACGAGGCGCTGGGTGAAAAAAACAGAAGATTAGACGGGGAAGAACAGTCATAAGTAAAAAGTATAAGAAGAAGCTAGTAGCTCGTGGCTCGTAGTCTAAGAAAGTCTGCCGCTTATCTCCCCCGGCTGGCGGGACGGTGTCTGACTTTGCCGTATTTATCGACAAAATCAATATGTACCTGTCAACAGACTATTTTGTTTGCTGCGCTTTTGAAAACATCAGCATATTTGCCTTGATATTATTAAAATTTTACCAACAAAAAACACGTTTGCTATCAAAGTCGGGATGAGATTTCCGTCCATTGTGAGGTGATATTACGGGCAGGCGTATTTTTTGTGTAGAAGTGGAGGCTGCACATTAAATCGCCCACCGTAAATAACCCGGGCGCGGATTGAAACATCGGCCTGATTGTGCTAGGTTCCGTTTCGATTAAGCGCCCGGGATGTGTCGCGGCCGATGGAAACGAAAAGCACCCTCAAAGGAGTAAATATGAAAAAAATTCACTACACGCAAGATGAGCGGCTGGCGGTCATCACGCTCGATGACGGAAAGATGAACACGATGAACTGGGATTTTTTCAGTGAGCTCGACGACGCTCTCGACAGGGCCATAGCCGATGGTGCGGGCGCGCTGATTTTCACAGGACGCAAGGGCATCTTTTCCGCCGGGTTGGATCTGAAGCTTCTGCCGACTCAGTCTCTCGCAGAGCAGCTTCGTTTTCAGAAGACATTTGCCGAAACCATGCTGAGGGTCTATATGTTTCCCATTCCGACCATTGCGGCCTACGCAGGGCATTCTGTCGCGGGTGGAGCGATCCTCAGCTATGCGTGCGATCGTTTCATGGCCTGCGACGGTCCCTACAGGATACAAATTAATGAAGTCGCCAACAAGATGCTGATTCCCGGGTGGATATCGCTTATCTGCCGCTCTTCCATTCCCCCGCGCTACTGGAAAGAGGCGCTGCTTCATTCGCGCGCCTACACGCCGCGTGAGGCGTTCGAGTGCGGGATTGTGGACGACCTGATAGACAGCGAAGATAAAGTCATGGAAACGGCCAAAGCCGTCGCCCTTGATCTTTGCAAGCTCGACGGGCCGGCTTACGCGGCAACCAAAAAAAGCATGCGCCGCAAAGAAGTGGAAGAAGTCATGAATGTGTTCGAAAAAGAGCTTCTGGAGTGGCTTTTGCGATTCACGAAATGACATGGCGCGGCATCGTCTATTTCTTTTCCAGAAAGAATGCACAGGCCGCCTCGATTTCATCCAGCGCCTGCGGCAGCCAGCTATCCGTTTCGACCAAGAGGGGGGTGAGGGCCTTTTCGATATGTGTTTCAAAGACATAATCATCCGGGTCGAGTCGGTAGCCGGCATTGGACAGGGCATTGCCTGCCATGACGCATTCCACCAGACCCGATGACGCCGAAGATGAAACGTGGTAGTGGTGGCCGGCGACGGCCCCGATGATGTTTTCGGGAAGCTGCCATTTACGGGTCATATAGGCCCCGATCTGCACGTGGTCGATGGCCGCGACTTCGCCTTCTGCGTCGGCGAAACTGCATTTTGCCTCCTGCATTTTTTGTACTGTTTTGGTGAACTCATCTCTGAAATATATGAACATGATGATTTTGCCGATATCATGCAGCAAGCCGGCCATGAATGAGTCTTCACCCGGCACCAGGCGGCTTTTCTCCGCCAGTTGTCTGCCGAGGACGGCAACGCTTATCGAGTGGCGCCAGAACCCGGCAATGTCGAAATCCTGCAGCTGCCCCTTAAAGCTGAGCGTGTCCAGGACGGAGACGGAAACGACGGCATTTTTCACGGTATTGAATCCCATGACCATAATGGCGTGGGATATGGAGCTGCATTTGGAGCGCATACCGTAAAACGCGGAATTGACCAGACGTAAAATTTTGGCGGATAAGGCCGGATCGACCTCGATGATGCGGCTTACATTTTCCAGGGACGCCTGCTTGTCCTGTAAAAGCCGGTTGAGCTTTAAATAGACTCCCGGCAGTGTCGGCAGGTCTTTTATCTTTTCGAGTATGGCCCAGACTTCTCTGTTTTCCATGTTTTTGCCTCCGGCGATGTGCCTGCAAAGCCCCCTTTGCTCCAAAGTTCCATCCTTATACAGGATATCGGTTGTCGTGGCATATAAATCAAATTGTTATGTGAAATAAAACGGGGCGTTGGGTGCTGGAAGAAACAGAGAGCAGGAATCAGAGGGCACAGATAAGTGATAAGTAAAAATGCAATTTACACTGAATCTTGTCCCGCCTTTCGGAAGACCACCAGATTTAGGTTGATAAATAATCCTGATTGCATTTAATAGACGAAACATTACGACTTTTGCCTTTTTCTGGGTCCCTGAGGAACCTGCATGAAAATATTCTTCTACAGACTGGCGCGCTACCTGTCCCACAGGTTGGGAGTCTGGTTTTTCCGTGCATTTTCCTGGTGTATCGCCACCGGCTATTTCTTTTTTTTCCCGTCGCGCGTGGCCGACAGTGTCAGGTTTTATCGGGCTCTCTTCCCCGCGCGAAGTTTCGCCTACCATCTGTATTGTTCATGGAGGCAGTTTCACGACTTCACTGACGTTTATATGCACCGCTTTATTCCCTGGGTGGCCGGGCAGGCCGAGTTTTACCGCGAAGGCTGGGAGCATCTGCATCAGGCGGTGGCGGATAAGACCGGCGCGATTGTTGTCATGTCACACATCGGCAACTGGGAGCTGGCGGCCCAGCGGCTCGGCCGGCAAGGAATGCCGGTGATGTTGTATATGGGCTCAAAGTATAAGGAACAGGTCGAGCGGATTCATAAGGACAATCTGGCAAGTCAAGGCGTGCGCATTGTGGCGACGGACGAAAAGGAAAAATCACCTTTTGCCCTTCTGGAGGGTGTCGCTTTTCTGCGCGAAGGGGGTATCGTTTCCATGACGGGAGACAGACTCTGGGGCGAGCAGACATATGTTACGGTCAATTTTCTGGGGCACGAAACCAGACTGCCGGATACGCCGCATTTGTTCGCCCTGATGTCCGGTGCGCCGCTGATGACATTTTTTGTCCATCAGGATGCCGCGGGTGTTTATCAGATTAAAATTTCTCCCGGCAGAAAGGTGACGGCCGCCACGCGCGCCGAGCGCAGGAAGGCCGTTTTGGAATCGGCTCAGGCCTACGCCGATGATCTGGCGCGATTTGTCGCCCGGCACCCGTTTGAATGGCATCACTTTGAGCCGTTTCTCGGCAAAAAAGTCAGTGACGCCGGCGGGAAAGTGAAAAAATAGACTTTGCTTTGCGCCTCGTTCATGTATAAAAGGCGCTATCTGACCATCAAGTGCGGAGGGCGGTTATGAAAGTAAGCGAAGTGCCGCAGGACATCACCTATTATGACGGGGAAAAGCGCGCCTGTTACGCGCTCGATGACAAAGGCAATTATGTGGTCGTCACCAGCACGGGCTGGGAAACGGAAGCGATTGTCAATGAACTGGCCGTAGAAGATTTGGCGGCCATTCTGGAGGAGACCAGAAAAGCAGTGCTGGCCGGCGCGAAAAGCCCTCTTTGCTATTACATGGAACTCAGGCAGATGAACCCGGAAATTCTGGGGAAAACGGCGGGGATCGCCGTATTCCGCGTCAAAAGGCACTTCCGTCCGGAAATCTTTTCCAGGCTGAAACCTTCCGTGCTCAAGCGATACGCCAGGGCGCTGGCGGTGAGTATGGAAGAGCTGCAGACAGTTCCTCAACCACCCAAAGGAAGGTAGCCACTTATTCATGAATAATGAACTGACCTGTGCCGGAAAGTCTTTTTACCATCTGCATGCCGCCCACTGTGAAAGCGGCGTCACCGCCGCCCTTTTTCGCGACAGGGGCGTGGATCTGTCCGAGGCGATGGCCTTCGGCATAGGCAGCGGCATTTTCTTCGGGCATCTGCCGTTTGTCAAATGGGTGGGACTGCCGATTACCACATACCGGTCGCGGCCCGGCACTCTTTTTTCCAAAGTGGCAAGAAGGCTGGGCGGAGAGTTTGTCACTAAAAAGTACTACAAGTTCCCCTGGAAGGCAGACCGGACGAAAGAAGGCATGGACGATCTGCGCTTGCTGCTGCGCAGCGGCAACATCGTCGGCATGACCACCAACATCTACTGGCTTTCCTATTTTCCCGATCGCTTCCGCTTTCAGTTCAACGGCCACAATATCATTGTGCTGCGGGAAATCGAAAACGGCTTCCGCGTGGCCGATCCTGTTTTGGACCACCCGGTGGACTGCCTGACCGAAGACCTCGAGCGCGCGCGTTTTGCCCGCGGCCCGCTCGAGCCCAAGGGGTATATGTATTATGCCAAATCCGTAAACCCCAATCCCGACTTCAGGAAGGCCTGCATCACGGCGATGAAAGACTCGTGCAACATGATGCTCCGGACGCCTTTTCCCTTCGTCGGCCTCATGGGCATTCGCTACCTGGCCAAAGCGACCATTAAAAGTCCACAGGTTCTGGGTGTGCGCGAGGCGCGGCGCCGCCTGGCCAATATCGTACGGATGCAGGAGGAGGTCGGCACGGGCGGAGCCGGTTTCCGCTTCATGTACGCGGCGTTTCTCCAGCAGGCGGCCGCTTTGTTCGGCTGTGCCGAACTGGCCGGTCTTTCCCAGGAGATGACCTCCATCGGCGATATCTGGCGGGAGTTTGCCATTGTCTCGGCCCGCGTCATCAAGGAGCGCGGCTCCCAGGAAGAGACCTTCGCCAAGGCGGGCGGCCTGATGCTGATCTGCGCGGGAAAAGAAGAGCAGTTCTTCCGCGATCTCGATTCAGCAGTCGGGAAGCTCAAAGCATGAACGCTCTGGATATTTCCGCCGTCACCTACAGTTACGGCAACAAGGCGGCAAACGCCCTGAATAATTTTTCCATGTCGGTAGCCCCCGGCAGCATGCACGCTCTTGTGGGGCCCAACGGCGCGGGCAAATCAACTCTGATGCGGGTTATAACCGGCCAGTTCAGAAGCTACGCGGGAAGAGTCACCATATATGGCCGCACAATGCCCGACAGGGACACACTTTTGTCCATCGGCTACGCGCCGCAGCCCATATCTGTTTACACGGGACTGACCGCCATGGAAAATCTGCTCTTTTTCGGCGCAATGGCCGGCATGCCGAAAACGAGGGCCGCCTCGCGCGCGCAGGAGGTTCTGGAGCAGACGGGCCTTGCCGACCATGCCCGACAATTGGTTTCAACCTATTCCGGCGGTATGCAGCGGCGGCTCAATCTGGCCGTGGCCCTTTTGCATTCCCCCTTACTGCTTCTGCTTGACGAGCCGACCGTCGGCATCGACCCTCAGAGCCGATATCACATTTATGAAACTCTGACGGCGCTCAATGCCGCCGGGATGACCGTTTTGTTATCCACGCATATTATGGAAGAGGCGCAAAGACTCTGCCGGGCCGTCACCCTGGCGGACAAAGGCACGGTCATCTACGACGGGCCAATGTCTGAAATCGACAATCTGGAGAGGTTTTTTCTGGAAAAGACGGGCAGGGGGCTGCGCGATGACTAGACTGAAAACGGTTTTTTCGGCAGGGGTTTGCCGCCTTTGCCGATCCGTGACGCATGGTGCTACATTGAGGTATGAGAAAAGTTAAATGACCGGGCAATTAAAAGAACTGATCCGCAAGGAAATGCTCATTGTACTTCGCGATCGTCAGACCATCATGCTTTTGTTTCTGATGCCGGTGGCGCTGATTTTCTTTTTATCGCTCGCGATGGAAGGCGTCTGGACGGATAAGCTGACCGGGAGGAAAATACAGCTGGTCGTGAAAAATGAAAGCGCCTCATTCAAAGCGAAGCTCCTTGAGCAAAAGATAAAAGCCGACCCGGCGATTCAGGCGCTCGATCGCCCGGATCAAGATAATGACCTGATTCTTGCCGACGGCAAAACCCAGTTGGTGGTCACGATTCCCGAAGGTTTCGAAACAGGAAATCACCCGGTGGAGCTCTACTTCGAGCCGGCCATCGACGCGGGCTATAAAATCGCCGCGCGCTCGCTGATCACGTCGCTGGCCGTGGAGGTGGTCATGGACATCGACAATCTCGAGGCTGTCATGCAGGCGCTGATTGTCGAAAAGACAAAACCCAACCGCGAGCTGCCCACGCCGTTGCAGCAGACGGTTCCGGCCTATGCGATCTTCGCGATGTTTTTTATCTCTATCCCTTTGTCCATCGGTTTTCTGAAGGAAAAAAATGACGGTACGCTGCAGAGGCTTTTTACCTACCCGGTCAGCACGCACCTCATCACGCTGGGGAAAATCATCCCCTACTACATTATCAATATTCTGCAGTTTATCCTGATGCTGCTGGTGGGCGTTTTTATCATGCAGCACTTCATCAGCCATGCGTTCTATCTGGGAGAGCACCCCTGGCAGATGATCCCCGTGACGCTGGCGGTAGCGGCTGCTACGACCGGCTTCGGCGTGATGATCGCCGCTGTGGGCCGCACACAGGAGCAGGCCTCGACGCTGGCTGCGGTGTCCGCCGTGCTGATGGCGGTTTTCGGCGGGATTATGGTGCCGCACGCGGTGCTGCCTGCCGTATTGAAGAAAGCGGCGGTGATCTCGCCCATGTACTGGGCGCATCAGGCTTATCTGGATATATTTCTGCGCGCAGCCCCTTTTTCAGGGGTCGCGCCTAAATTAATTGTATTGACAATTTTTGCCGTAATTTGTTTTTATATCGCCGGAAGGAGAGTTAAATGGATTTAGAAAAAGCTTATCAGGAACTGGGGGTAACCTCGAGGGAGGATTTGATTTTCAAGCTCAAGGAGCTGATCATCCGCGCCTGCGAAATTCAGGATGTGCGGCCGGAAGATGTCCCGACGGACATTCCCTTTATCGGCGGCCCGGGGCCGCTCAAACTCGATTCGCTCGACGCGATGGAAATCGCCATGGAGCTTCGCTACACATTCGGCGTGGAACTGAAAAACGCCTCTACCGCCGCGCAGGCCATGCAGTCTTTTGACACACTGGCGGATTTCGTAATCGCGGCGCCGAAGGTTAAAAAGTGAAAGATGATTCCATTTATATCCGCGGCTGGGGGGCGGTGACCACACTGGGCTGGAGCGCTCCCGAAGGCGCGGACAATCTCATCGCGGGAAACGTCCGCCCGGCGGATTTTTGCACCTCGTCGCATTTGACCGATCGCGAATTCAAGGCCTTTGAAGCGGCCTATGACGGGGACCCGCTTGCGAAATCCCTGGCCATGCTCGATGCCTGCATCCGCGAGGCTAGCCAACGAGCCCGCCTGACGCGGGAGGAAATCAACGAAAGCTGTCTGCTGGTGGGCACCACCGGCGGGCTTTT
>JAAYKU010000241.1 GCA_012522275.1 Smithella sp. | reverse complement strand
CCCCGCTTCTCAGCGACGCAGTTACCTTCAGCTATCGGGGATGAGCATTCCCCGAGAGAGGACTTTCACCTCTCTGATCGCGCCCGCTCCCGGGCGCACGGATACCGGTTTTCACCGGCATGACGATACTGTTCCCCGCCGGCGTGGGACAATATTTATTCCACTATCAACCATCAACCACGCTCCTGCAGATGTCGAAGATATAACGGGAAATAAATTCGCCACGACAGAGAGTCTTGATTTCATAATCCATGGATATTTATTAAGGTTGACAGCCGGCCGCATTAGCAATATGGCTGGACGTGTCCGGTCGGGCCTATCAGACATAAAACAATCGCTAAGCGGTTATTTAATTCCCACAAGGAACAGGCAGGTAAATGAACGATTCTGATTTTAAAATTGATCACTCGAAGATGGAATATTTTTTCAATCCCCGCACTATTGCCATCATAGGCGCGTCAAGCGACTTCCGCAAGCCGGGGGGACGCTCCCTCAATGCCCTGCAGAAACGCGGCTACACAGGCAAGATTTATCCGATCAATCCCAATTCCCGCGAGCTGCTGGGAATCCCCTGCTATCCAAAACTGGCGGACGTTCCGGATGAGATTGATATGGCGATTATCAGCACTCCGGCACACACGGTTTTAGAAAAGCTTGAACAATGCGTCGATAAAAAGGTCAAAGCGACAGTTGTCTTCACATCGGGTTTCGCGGAGGCCGGTCCGGAGGGAGCGGCGCTGCAACAGAGAATGACCGAACTGGCGCAAAAAAACGATTTACGGATTCTGGGTCCCAACTGCGTGGGCATTGTCAATCTCAGCAAATCGGTGATGGCATGCTTTGCCAATATCGTCGATCTGCAGCCTGTCTATCCCATGACATTCGGCTTTGTCACGCAAAGCGGGGCTTTCGGAACGATGATCTTCTCGCAGGCGGTGGAATCCGGCGTCGGCTTCAATGCTTTCGTGAGCGTCGGAAATGAAGCGGACACTGAATTTGCAGATTATCTGGCATACATGCTGACCAATCCCGAAACAAAGCTGGTGGGAGGTTATCTGGAAGGAGCCAAAGACGGGACTAAACTGCGCCGGGCGGCACAAACAGCATTGGAGCTCAAAAAACCGGTAATGATCATGAAAGTCGGACGGACCGGAGCAGGGGCGCGTGCCGCGTCGTCTCACACCGGATCTCTGGCCGGCAACGATCAGGTCTATGACGCTTTTTTCAGGCAGATGGGCATCATCCGTCTCGAAGCGCTAAGCGAGCTCACCTCTTTTGTCATCGTGCACCGCAGCGGGCGCATTCCGAAGGGCAACAATATCGGCATCCTGTCGATCTCCGGCGGAGCCGGCGTTCTGATGGCGGACCGCTCCGAATCGCTCGGGCTTGGCGTTCCGGAATTCAAAGGCGAAACGCGCCGCAGGCTGGAGTCGTATCTCCCCCCTTACGGCTCCGCGAAAAACCCGGTCGATCTGACCGCGACCGCCGTGTCCGAGCCGCAAATGCTGGGAAAGTGTCTGAAAGCACTGGTCGCCGATGAAAACATCCACATGATCGCTCTGGCCATGGGCTTCATGCCGCACATGGCGCCTGTGCTCGCTAAAGACATCATTGAAGTTTACAACTCGACAGACAAGCCGATTGTGCTGGCGACTTATGTCTTTAACCCGTCGGAAGCGGTCCTGCACGCCATCGAGACGATAAAAAGCGCGGGCGTGCCGGTTTTGACCGATCATCTACACGCCGTCGGCGCTCTCAAAAATCTTTCGTGGTACGCGGGCAAACTGAGAGATTTTGAGAAAGCATCCGCAAAGACGAAGACGCTGAAAATCAGCCCGTCCGCCACGACAATCGAAAGACTCGCCTCGTCGGCCCCCCTTGCCGAATATGAGGCAAAGGAGATTTTGAAAGACTGCGGTATTGCCATCACGCGCGAGAGCCTGGCAACCTCCGCGGCGATGGCGGTGCGCATGGCTCGCGCTGTAGGCTATCCCGTCGCCCTGAAAATTCAATCCCCCCAAATTCCGCACAAGACGGAAGCAGACGGGATTCGTCTCAATGTCCGCTCCGATGCGCAGGTTCGTGCCGCTTTTAAGGAGATTATCGGCAATGCACGCAAATTCAATCCCGAAGCGGATATACACGGTGTGCTCGTCCAGGAAATGGCGGGAGACGGGCTGGAGATCATCGTCGGAACGACAAGGGACCCGGTTTTCGGGCATGTCGTCATGTTCGGTCTGGGCGGTATTTTTGTCGAGGCACTCAAAGACATCTCTTTGCGCGTGGCGCCTGTTTCCCGAGGCGACGCAAAAGAAATGATCCGTGAGATCAGGGGATACAGCATGCTCCAAGGCATGCGCGGCAGGCCGCCCGTCGATTTCCAAGCCCTGACCGACGTGATCCTGCGCGTTTCAAAACTGGTGAGCGACTACGGCGATGCGATTGAAGAGCTGGATATCAATCCGCTGCTGGTCTTTGAAAAAGGTGTAAAGGCGCTGGACGCCCTGATCATCAAAAAATAACGGCTCCGTATGAGCCCGGATGCTGTGTTGCCGCAGAGACAATATTTATTATCCACCATGAACTATGAGCCATGAGCTATTAGCTCATTATATTCTGGATACCGGCCTTCGCCGGTATGACGATACTGTCCCACGCCGGAGGCTGTGTCGCAATTACTTTTTTGTCATTCCGTGCAAGCGAAGCGCGACACGGAATCCAGTATTTTCAGCATGTTCTATAGGGGTAGGAACGACGCATTGATTTGCGTCGCCCCTCCCTCCGAACCGGACT
>JAAYKU010000240.1 GCA_012522275.1 Smithella sp. | reverse complement strand
TGTTTGGCCATGGTCACACTTTTGACTTTATCAAATTCCGCCTGAGTTTTCGGCCACCAGACATGCAGTGAGGTAATATCTGATTTACCGTTGGTAATCGTCTGCACAGATGCCGCAATCCACAGGCGGCCGGCTTTGGTGATGCCGAAAGCCTCATTGGGATACTTGTCGCCCAGCATGGGCGCGGCGGCGAGCGCCTTATCGAAGCCGGCGCGGATCTTATAGATATCATCCACAGTGCCTGCGGCGACAATCGCTTTGGCCAGAGCGTGCATACCCGTGTAGTTGAGCGCGCATTCCCACGTCACCATCTTTTTATACTGCTGCACAAACCTCTTTTCAAATGAGGCAGCACCAGGAAAAGGCACACTGACCACACCGGCTGTTCCGATGAGGTTGCCCATCAGCGAGGTGCCGCTCAGCAGCTTGGCTATGTAGTCCTGCTTGGCCTGGTCGATCATCATGAAGCCTCCCTTGAACCCCATGGCGCGCGCCTGCTCAATGACCAAAGCAGTAGTGGCCGACGGGCCGCCGATGAGCATCACGTCCGGATTCGTGGCGATGGCCGCCGCCAGGGGCGCGGAAAAATCTGTTTCCGTGTAATAGTTGGCGGGTTTATCGGCGGTGATGATGCCTCCCTTTTTAGCCCAGATTTCCTTGAAGACGGCACGGTTTTCATCACCGTACGCGCCGAGCGTCACGACCATGGCGCACTTTTTCCAGCCTCTCTTGAGGGCCCAGTCCGCGTACATATCAAGGTACGGCATGAAGGTAACGGTCAGGCCGACCATGAGATTACTGCCCAGGTCCTCGAGTGCCGGAGTGCTGGTGTAGGCCATAACGATGAACTCGTTTCCCTTCTCCTCATTGATTTTCATCATGGGGGCGATGGTATTGAAAACACCGTTGAACACAGCGATTGCCTTATTGCCCTTGAAACGGCGCGAGTTGTTCACCGCCTGCACCGGGTCGGCCCGGTCATCGAGCCTCTCGAGGCGGAAGGTGTATTTTTTCCCCGCTACCGTGATACCGCCCGCGGCATTGATTTCTTTTACGGCCATATCGATGCCGCTGACAATATCCTGTCCGTATTCAGCCGCCGGACCGGACAAAGGGCCGGAAAAACCGACGACGATCTCGTCCGCCTGGGCCCGCCCCGCCCCGAACGACACGACAAGGACAGCTAACAGACAAATCAACAACTTCCAATGTTTCATGCTAATTTCCTCCCTGCTTATTAGGTTATTTCCCCTTTTACTCATGCTGTTTCACATTTTAGCGAAGAAAAATCATGAGTCAAGGAGTTTGCTTTCAGCAGGCAGACGCTTGGAGAAATAATTGCCCATACCCGATGCAAACAGCTTTAAGATCATTGTGAAAAAGATGTGACTATCACTCATTAAATATCTGGCGGTCATTTTGTGTGTTGTGCTTCTTCAATCAGTTTTTTGAGCTTACCGGGAAAACGGTATATTAAAGCGTCTCATAAATAATACCAACGGCCGGAACAGTTCATTTTTCAGTCATCTTCCCGGCAAAGACCGAAAAGCAGCACTGATCTTACAAAATGTCGACTTTCGTAACCTGAAGGCCACAAGACCGTTAATAACTGTGTCTCGGGGCCAGCGGGCACATTAAAATAAAAAAAAGGGACGGGCATTGCCCGTCCCCTCAAATACGAAAGTATCGGCTGACTACTGTTTGTACCAGAAAAACGGGTTCTTTTTCGTAGTGCTCCGCTTAACCACATTATCAAATTCCGCCTGAGTTTTCGGCCACCAGACATGCAGTGAGCTAACGTCCGATTTGCCGTTAGTAATCGTCTGCACAGATGCCGCAATCCACAGACGGCCGGCTTTGGTGATGCCGAAGACCTCATTGGGATACTTGTCACCCAACATGGGTGCTACGGCCAGCGCCTTATCGAAGCCGGCGCGGATCTTATAGATATCATCCACAGTGCCGGCGGCGACAATCGCTTTGGCCAGGGCGTGCATGCCCGTGTAGTTGAGCGCGCATTCCCACGTCACCATCTTTTTGTACTGCTGTACAAATTTCTTTTCAAAAGCGGGCGCGGCCGGGAGCGAAACACTGACCACACCGCCTGTACCGATGAGGTTGCCCATCAGCGAGGTGCCGCCCAGCAGCTTGGCCATGTAGTCCTGTTTGGCCTGGTCGATCATCATGAAGCCTCCCTTGAACCCCATGGTGCGCGCTTGTTCAACCACCAAAGCGGTAGTAGCCGACGGGCCGCCGATGAGCATCACGTCCGGTTTAGTCGCAATGGTGGCTGCCAAGGGAGCTGAAAAGTCCGTTTCCGTGTAGTAATTGGCAGGTTTATCAGCGGTGATAATGCCTCCTTTTTTCATCCATATCTCTTTGAAGAGCGCCCGGTTTTCATCACCATATGCTCCGAGTGTTACGAGCATCGCACATCTTTTCCATCCTTTTTGCAAAGCCCAGTCCGCGTAAGTATGCAGGTAAGCCATTAAGTTCACAGTCGTACCAACCATCAGCTTGTTACCCAGTCCTTCAAGCGCCGGAGTGCTGGTGTAGGCCATGACGATGAACTCGTTTCCCTTCTCCTCATTGATTTTCATCATGGGGGCGATGGTATTGAAAACACCGTTGAACACAGCGATTGCCTTGTTGCCCTTGAAACGACGCGAGTTGTTCACCGCCTGCACAGGGTCGGCCCGGTCATCGAGCCTCTCGAGGCGGAAGGTGTATTTTTTCCCCGCGACCGTGATACCGCCTGCGGCATTGATTTCTTTTACGGCCATATCGATGCCGCTGACAATATCCTGTCCGTATTCAGCCGCCGGACCGGACAAAGGGCCGGAAAACCCGACGACGATCTCGTTTGCCTGGGCCCGCCCCGCCCCGAACGACACGATAAGAACAGCTAACAGACAAACCAACAACTTCCAATGTTTCATACCAAACTACCTCCCAGCTCCAAAAGTATTTCCCTTTTTCCCCTGCTCAGGCCGGCACCTTATCTGAAAAAGAATGTGAGTCAAGGCTTTAGTGCCGTACAAAAGGGGCACAACGGGAAAATTCGCACATTACCGCTGCCGAGAACCCAAAAACCATTATAAAAACACTGTGACTCTCGTCCGATAAATAACCGGCAGTCACGGCCATATTGCCGGCTGCACCGGTGCAATCAGCGCATCACAATGCCGCCATCGATGCTTATGGACTGGCCGGTAATACTGCGTGCATCCTCCGAGGCCAGATAAGCAACCAGGGCGGCTATCTCCTCCGGCGACTGGGGGCGGCCCAGAGGCGTGACTTCGCGGACACGAGCGTCAAAAATTTCTCTGAAGCTCATCTGCTCATAAGCGGGCTGTATTTCCCTGACCGCCTCGGCCAACTTTTCCCAGCCGGGCGTGAAAACATAGCCGGGGCAGACGGCATTGACGGTAATGTTGTAGCGCGCCAGTTCTTTGGCCAGAGTCTGAGTCAAACCAATAACACCGAATTTAGCGGCGCAGTACGCAGACAAAAGCTGCTCGCCTTGCCGTCCCGACACGGACGACATATTGATGATGCGGCCCTGCCTGTGTGTAAACATTACTTTTGCCGCGGCGCGGCAGCACAGATATGCGCTTTTTAAATTCACTTCTATGGTATTGTCCCAGTCCTCAACGCTTGATTTAGCCGCCAGAGCGATGCCGGAGCCGCCTCCTACATTGTTGACCAGAATATCTATCCGCCCCATGACGTCGGTTACTTTTTGAAAAAGGAAGTCCACATCTTCCGATTTTGTCACATCACTGGAAAGCGCCAGCCCCTCACCTCCGGCCGACCTGACTTCTTCAATCACCAGTTGAGCGACTTCAAGATTTAAATCCACCGCGGCGACTTTCGCGCCCTCCTGCGCCAGGCGCAGGACAACCGCCCGACCGATGCCGCCTCCCCCGCCCGTCACCATGGCAACTTTGTCTTTGATTTGCAGATCCATTTATTCATACCTCCATTTTCGATATGCATTTATTGCCGTCTTACAGTCCGAACA
>JAAYKU010000239.1 GCA_012522275.1 Smithella sp. | reverse complement strand
CGGGCTTCTGATCGTAGCCGACGGGATAGGCGGCCGCTCCCACGGGGAGGTGGCCAGCGAACTTGCCGTCCGTGCGGTAAGACAATTCCTGCGGAAAGAGCCTCAAGCGTTTTGCGACTATGACCCTGCCTACTGTACAGCCACCAACCGCCTCAACGCCGCCGTCATGCAGGCCAACCGCACCGTGTACGAGGCGGCGCTGTCCACTCCGGAACTAAGCGGCATGGGCACCACCATCGCGGCCGCCCTGCTCGCCCGGGACCAGTTGAGCTTCGCCCATGTCGGAGACAGCCGTATTTACCTGATAAGGTCCGGCAGCATCGAGCAGTTGACCAGCGACCACTCCTTCGTTCAGGAACAGTTAGGCCGTGAGCGGATCACGAAAGAGGAAGCATCGCAGTCGCTTTTCAAAAACGTCCTGACAAGGGCGTTGGGCGTGGACGAGGAAGTCGCCGCGGATCTGGGTGAATTGACCGTCCTGGCCGACGATATACTGCTTTTATGCAGCGACGGCCTGTACAACATGTTGTCCGACGAGGAGATGCTCGAGATCATCCTGCGCGCCGGCAATGTCCGCGCCGCCAGTGAGATACTCACGGACATCGCCAACGATAACGGCGGCGGAGACAACATCTCGGCCGTCGTCGGCCACATTCGCAAGAAGAAATGGTACCGTCCATGACCGGACATCACCGGAGGTAATAAATGGCAAAGATATTGCTCAGATTCAAAGGCGAAGTCGTCCAGGAGATCGAACTCGATAAAGACATCATCTCCATCGGCAGAAAAGCGGACAATAATATCATCATCGACAATCAGGCCGTCTCATCACACCACGCAATCATCGAAAAACAGGGCGACCAGCTGTTTGTCGAGGATTTGAAAAGCCTCAACGGCACCTATCTGAACGGCCGCGCCGTGAAACGCTCTGAAATATTCAACGGAGATATCATTATTATCGGTATCCACGCGCTGGAAATACTGCTTGACAAAGACCGGTTTGAAAATGCTAAAAATGCGGCCGGACGCGGACGCTCCATGTTTGAAACGATCGTCATCACCCCTGAAGACCGCAGGAAAATTCTCCTTGCCGCCGCCACGACCGAGCCGGATGTTCTGGGCGGCTTTGTCGTCATCAAGGGGCCCGGCGGACCTAAAGACTACCTTATCCGGGATAAAGTATCCAACATCGGCAGCGAAAAAGGCTCCGTCATCAGGCTGAAGGGGCTTTTCGCCCCCAGGCGCGTCGCGCTTGTCAACCGGCGGAAGACCGGGTATTTCATCACCCCGACGGGAAGCAAAACCATAAAGGTCAACGGCAGCGCCATAGAACAGCGCCATGACCTCAAAGACGGAGACATAGTGGACATCGGCAGGCTGAAACTGCAATTTTATATAAAAGAAACCGCCCCACCGGCGAAAAAATAAATTCCCGCCGCACAGGCGAGGACGGGTATAAGGATTTTCATAGTATGAAGAAGAAAAACACCGCACACGACAGGCCGAAATCAAAATTCAGAGAATTTATTGAATCAGTCCTGATCGCTTTTGTAATTGCCGCGTTTATCATTTCCTTTGTCGTGCAGGCATTCAAAATACCTTCCGGCTCGATGATCCCGACGCTTCTGATCGGCGATCATCTTTTCGTCAACAAATTCATCTACGGCATCAAAATACCTTTTTTGCGCAAAACAATCATCCCCGTCACGGACCCGAAGCGAGAGGATGTCTTTGTTTTCATTTTCCCTCAGGACCGCTCGAAAGACTTCATTAAGCGTGTCATCGGACTGCCGGGCGACAAGATAGAGATGAAAAACAAAAAGATCTTCATCAATGACGAGGCCTATGCGGATCCTCACGGCGTTTACACCGACCCGGTCATCCTGCCGGCCGCAGCCGGCCCGCGGGATAATTTCGGTCCGCTCACCGTGCCGGAAAAATCGCTTTTCGTCATGGGGGATAATCGCGACCACAGCCTCGACAGCCGCTTTTGGGGAGTTGTGGAACTCAAAGACGTTCTGGGTAAGGCATTTATCATCTACTGGTCATGGGACAGACAAGAAAAAAGTCTGCGCCTGGAACGCCTGGCCGGATTGATTAGGTAAAAAATAAAAAACAAGACTTTTTGTATTTATACCAGATTTCAGTTTCTTGACCAATCATTCTACCCGGGAGTCTGACACAATAATCTTTGCCTTGCTCTATGCAAATTTGCAGCATTGCAGATTATGTTGGAAAATAATTTTTATGCTATGACCGTGGCGTTACCATCAAAAAGGAGCCATACTATTGCAAAAAAATAAAAATCCGATCACGGATATACAGGCACAGCCAATTTCACTTCACGCATCTTATGTAGTCCTTGTCTTATTTGCCGCAACGCTGGTTTTGAATACAGTTAGTTTCGTCATAGGCTATGCCGCCGTCTCAACGGGGGATTATGCCCGTTATGCCAGCCTTGGCCGCCTTTTTTACGTCGGAATTGAAAAGAACATACCTACTTACTTCAGCGGCGCAATTCTGTTTTCAGCCTTTGTGCTTCTTACTTTTATTGCCGTTGTAGAAATTCAACGAAAAACATCCTGGCGCTGTCACTGGGGAATGCTTGCCGTCGGGTTCCTGGTTATGACTATTGATGAATTATTATCCTTTCACGAAAGACTGTCGTCTATCGTAAGACCATTGTTGAAAGGCGAAACATACGGAGTTTTTTTCTTCAGCTGGGTTGTTGTTGCCATCCCGGTTGTTCTTTTTCTTGCATTGTTTTTCGTCAGATTCTGGTGGAAGCTCCCCCAAAAAAGCAAAATTACCTTCCTGTTTGCGGCCATTGTTTATCTGAGCGGG
>JAAYKU010000238.1 GCA_012522275.1 Smithella sp. | reverse complement strand
GATGGTCGTTTTACTTCTGGCAATCTTGCCTGCGCTACTGGTGACTATAATTGTACAAGGACTGCTGTTCAGTTTTCGCGCCAGTTACAACCAGAGAACGGGAGTTCTCAGGATCAAATATGGTTTGTTTCGTCTTAAGAGGAAATTAGATCCTGAAAATGTCTTGGTAAAGATCGAACCTACCTACTCCAGAGGCGACTGGGGCTACCGGGCAAAAATCAAAGCAGTAAATGGGCGATTTTCATTAGTGTTTATTCCAAGTGGCATTATTGGAGGAAGAAGAAAAGCGTTCAATGAGGCACTTGAGATTAGTCAATGGCTGAAAAAACAAGGAATCGCGGTTGAAATGGATACCCGATTTAGCCGAGAAAAATGAAACGGCGGCGGGTGGCCTCTGCAACGAATAAGCATGACAGCGTAAAATGAAAGGGCATAACATGTGTGGCACCTTCAAGCGCAGCTTGTGGGTGCAGAGGATACGGCAATGTGTACGATGTTGAACACGAAAGAAACAACGGAAGGCCGAAGGATTGAAAAGGTGGACGCGATAGCGGGTACGACAACGCGGTATTACTACGACGACCAGCGGGTGGCGGTGCAGACGCTCGTTTCCGGCAGTGTCGAGACGGACGACCGGTATTTTGTCTTCGGCAACTACATTGACGAGACGCTGCTGATGCACGCCGGCGCGGCCGACCTCTACTACGCCCACGACCACCTCTACAGCCCCGTCGCCCTGTTCGCCGCCAACGGCACAGTGGCCGAACGCTACGAATACGACGCCCACGGCCAAGTCCAAGTCCTTGCTCCGGACTACGAACTAAGAACTACGAGCTTGTATGCGAATGCATACAGTTTCACCGGCCGCGAACTGGACACCCTCGACGCCGGAAACTGCACGCTGCTGTACTACCGCGCCCGCACCTACGACCCCGAAACCGGCAGATTTATGCAGAGGGATCCGATAGGTTACATAGACGGGAATAATTTATATCAGTATGTTGAAAGTCAGGTTATGATAGCGGTAGATCCATCAGGGTTAATCTTGTTTCCAATTATAACGAGACCTCCTAATACAGCCTTTCCATATCCCGGTGCAGGAAATGAAAAAGCGCCGCACACAGTTGCTTTTTCAATCGGGCATTCTGGAAGCGTATTGCTTTTTGCTGCCCCTACTCCCATTCCTGGAGTTGGCGTTACTATCAGTGCAAATTACTCAACGTCCCTCTTTGAGTGTTGCAATAATGGAACAGTGGAAACATGGGGTGAGTTAGGAGCAGGAATTGAAGGTAAAATTACAGCAGGCGCAGGATTCAAAGGAAAAGTCCCTGCAACAAACTCAAAGGGAAGTAAATACAGGGACGCGAACACTGGAAGGTACGCCAAAGGGCCAAAGTCTGGTGACAAAGACGGGGGTGTTGGTGGTTTTGTGGAGAACTTGTCAGCATGCCCCAAGAAAGGCTGCGGTGGTTACGTCGATGCAACCTTATATGCTGCGGTTGGAGCGGGTGTTGGTGTTTCTGGAACATTGACATACCATATCTTGCCAGCCACTAGTCGCGGGTGGGAAGGGCGAGCGGGAGTTGAATGGTCTATAGTGTCTGCGGAATTGTCACTATCAGTAGAGGGTGGCCTCGTATGCTATGGAAGAGTAGGTGAGATAGTTAATTTTTCATCATTATTTAGACGCGAAGAAAACGCTAAAGAACCGAAAATACCTCAAATAGGTACGCCTTCGATAATTGTATTTCCAAAACAATATCCAGCTAATATCATTTGAGATTTCAAATGAAAAAAGAACTATTATTTGTTAGCATTCTGTTGTTCGTATTTATGACAGGTTGTGATAAATCTGACACGTCAAGTGAAGGTGAACTATCCACTATGATAGATTCCATCTTCTTGTTGGCAGGGAACATTCAGTATTCAGGGGAGCTTCCGTTTGTTTCAGGTCAATCATTCGGCAGTCCGATTACGATCTTTGTTAATGATAATCCGATCGATATTGTCAGCCAGCCGTCCCTTATATGGATAGACGAATTTATGTCGAATGGTCAAAATGAAATACGAATATCAGGAATCACTCAAGATATGGATATTGGTATTTTTCAGCAATCTTTACGGGCATGCAAAACTGTATTTAAAAAAAGGTTGAGGCTTAGTGATGACAATCGCCGTTACATATTCAATGTTGAAATACCCTGTATTAACCCTTTATACTCTGACGAAACTAAATTGCCCGATAACCAAGAGCACGCATCCGTTGAAATCCTAAAACAAATCGAAAGACTGTATGATGTGTTGCATAATCGCGAAGGCGAGCAAGCCGCTGCGATTATCCATCATGGCCAAAGTGTATTTTTAAGGGCATGCGGATACGGCGATTCAGAGATGGATACTTGGCTGGAAATACAAAATGAAAAATACAGCAGCAACGCATGGGATATCAGAGAGTTAGATTTGGCCCAATGTGAGTTTGTATGGGGGGAAAAGATTGTTCTTGTATACAGAAAAACAACGACAGGCCCGAATGACGTGTTTGAATTCGATTGGCCGACAAATATCTCGTATCCTATGCCTGGCAAATTACGTTTCACTTGGTTTAAAGAAAGCTTGATTATTTGGTAGTTTGAAGCGACGGATGGCCTCTGAAAGATTGAAATGCCGATGAATGTTGAAAATCAGTCGCTGACGGATATGCAGGCCAACGAGCTTTCCAACGCGCAGGCGGCCGAATACGGGCGGTTTACGGTGCTGCACGACGCGGCCGGGAATCTGACGCGGGACCATCGGGGCTATGAATATG
>JAAYKU010000033.1 GCA_012522275.1 Smithella sp. | reverse complement strand
CCGGATACTTGAGGCAGTTTTTGACTTTGTCGTAAAGGTCCAGCGGGTAGGCGGCCGAACAGGCGGCCACGTAGCTTAAATTGTGGGCGGCCATGATCGCCGGAACGTCTTTTTTCTGCTGGGACTTGCCCTTAAACGGCGTGTTGGCCGTGATCGCACCGGCAGGTGTGGTGCCGGAACGCTGCACGCCTGTATTCATATAGCCTTCATTGTCGTAGCAGAAGTAGATAAAATTATCTCCCCGCTCCGCAGCGCCGGACAGAGCCTGCAGGCCGATGTCGCTTGTGCCCCCGTCTCCCGCCCAGGCGGCAACCGTGGTATGGTCGTTGCCCTGAGTCTTCAGTGCGGCAATGATTCCCGTAGCCGCAGCCGCAGTGGAGGCAAATGTAACGTTTAGACAAGGCAGTTTAGTTGAGGCCACCGGAAACAGCCCCTGTAAAACGGTCAGGCAGCTCGGCGGCACAATCAGCATCGTGTCTTCACCCAGGGCCTTGAGGCCCACGCGATAGGCGATGGCCAGCCCGCAACCGCTGCAGGCACGGGTGCCCGGATGAACGTATTCCTCCCGGGGGAGGCTCAGTATGGTGCTTTTTACAGACATGGAAAACTCCTATAGACAAAGTCCGATCCAGGCCGGCGCGGCGTGATCTTCATTTTGTATTGCCTCTCTTAGCGCATCGGTCAGCTGTGCGGTCCGAATATCGCGCCCACCGATGCCGGCAATAAAGCCGCGGACCCTGGGCATTGCGCCGGCCGCCGCCGCCCGGTCGTAAAGCGCGGCTTTTAAATCCGAGGCGAGCGCTCCTTCATAGCCGTAGCTGAGCGCCTTTTCAAAAACGATCACTCCTTTTTTGCCTTGCAGGGCGGCGGCCACAGCCTCGGCAGGAAAGGGCCGATAGACACGAAGACCCATCACGCCGACCTTGATGCCCTCCCTGCGCAGGGCGTCCACCGAAACGCGCAACTGATAGGTGAGCGATCCCATGCCCAGGGCGACATAATCGGCATCGTCGCAAAGGTAGCTTTCAAGATAAGGATCTCCGCCACGACCGAAAATTTCCGAAAATCTCTGTTCGGCCTCCGCTATTACGGCAAGCGAGTTTAGTAAATCTTCATGCAGCAGGTAACGGATTTCCATGTATCCGTGCGCCAGCTCACCGTGGACATCCACTCTCGTATCGGGCAGTGTGACTGTGTTGAGGTTGGCCGGCGCGCCCGGGTTTAGCGCATAGTCCGGACTGAAAGGCGGCAAAAAAAGATCCACCTTGTCCTGATCGGGCAGATCAAACGGCATGTAGGTATGAGACAAAATATAGCCGTCGTAGCAGACCATCACGGGGATAGCGGTCTTTTCAGCAATCCAGTAGGCCTTGATGACTGTATCGATGATCTGCTGATGATCGGCGCAGTACAGCTGCATCCAGCCCGTGTCGCGCTGGGAAATTGAGTCCTGCTGGTCGTTCCAGATATTCCAGGGAGCGCCGACGGCGCGGTTGACGACGCACATGACGATGGGCAGGCGCGCGCCCGAGGCCCACTGCACCTGTTCATGCATATATAAAAGCCCGTTGGCGCTGGTCGCTGTGGAAACACGCGCGCCCGCCGACGCGGCGGCGATGCACACGGCCATCGCGGAGTGTTCACTTTCCACGGGAATGTATTCCGCTTTCATCTGTCCGGAATCTATATACTCGGAAAGCTTCTCGGTGAGCGGCGTCTGCGGCGTGATGGGGTAGGCGGCAATCACGACGGCGCGGCAAAGCCTGATTCCCATGGCGGCGGCGACGTTTCCATTTTCAATGATATGCATCAGTGCTGCTCCTTGTCTTTATCAGCAAACATTGCCTCATCCACCATGGTAATGGCTTTAGTGGGACATTCCTCGGCACAGATGCCGCACCCTTTGCAGTATTCCAGATCTATCGTCGGCGGGATTGTCCGCGAAACGACAATTTCCGGGCAGAAAAGCCAGCAGATAAAACATGCCTCCTTTCCGCGCCGGGCGGGAATGCAGATACTGCGGTCAACGACCGGGCGTTCGACGCGCCAGGAGCCGGTTCTTCCCCCGTCGCCAGGTCCCGGTTCACTGTGAGATGTTTTCCTTCGGTAGTTGCGGGTTCCCATATTCAATCTCCCGTTACGGTACGTTCGTAGGCCAGTTTCGCGGCCAGCGAGTTGCGTTCGGGCCTGCGTGTTTTGAATTCCTCTTCTATCCCCTCAATCAGCATGTCGATACCCAGAAGCCCTATGGCTTTTTCCAGCGACCCGATAATACCGGTGTTGACCATGCCGTGCGGCAGGCCGGCCTCCACGGAAATGGCCGTGATATCCGCCGTGGCAAGGCCATAGCCGGGAAAATCATAGGTTTCGTGCCCCGCGGGCGTGTTTAAAACGATCATCCCACCCGTCTTAAGCCCGCCTGTAACATCGGCCTCCTTAAGCAGCAGATGGTCGAGCACGACCACCACATCCGGCGCTTCAATGGGAGACAGGTCGTAGATTTTTGTTTTGGAGATTTTCAGCGAGGTCATGACCGGAGCGCCGCGGCGCTCCGTTCCAAAGCTCGGCGCCATGACCACGCCTGTGTAGCCGGACTTGAAGGCCGCGCCCGCCACAATTTTAGCCGCCGTGATCGCGCCCTGTCCGCCGCGCCCATGCCAGCGGATTTCAATGTAATCTCTGTTCATAAATTGCTTCCTTATGTTCTTTCGCCCCTGAAGGAACGCAGGACTTACTGAAATATTCAATCACCGTGTGCTGTCCCGACGGGGCGAACCGCTCGGTTTTTTTCCACTAAACACAAAACCCCTTCGGGGTCCAGTTCCAATGCCCATGTTCAAAACTTTGTGCGATTCCTCTTTTTTTTCTTTGTATTTCTCACAATCAAAACCGGGCATCCGATCAATACAAAAACAATCACACAAATGACGGCAAGCGCAATCAGCGTCGGTTTTTCCGCCTTGGACAACAAATCGGCCGGACACAGGCCGGGCTTTTCCACAATGCGGCCCAGCAGGCCTGAATACTTTTCGGGCATGTAGGGAAGGCCGTTGCCGTCGAGATCCTTAAATGAGCGGACGTAGTCGATCAGGCACAGCCACTGTTTGAGCTCCTGCACCCCGGGCTTTGTTTTATCCGCGTCCACCAGCGCCTGCGGCAGGTCATCGATTGGTTGACCACGGCGGTCTTTGGGGATGATTTCGAGAAAGGAAAAGGTGAAGCGCCCGACCATTTTCAAAAAAGTGGCATTGTACAGATTGGCGGCTACACGATAGAGCTCCTTGTTTGATTTAGAGTAATCCAGCGGCCGGTATCCCTCCTCGTCGGAACCGATCTCGATGGAGGTGACCCGGTCGAAAAACATCCGGCGGGGATTGTATACAAATTTAATTCCGGATACCTGCAGATAATAGTCGTCATTGTGCTTCAGCGGCCGGACACTGGTGAGGATCTCCATCGCCCGCTTGATCTCATAGCCGTAAAGATAAAAACTGATCAGGGGGTAGCCCATGGTATCATCCATCCCGATACCCATCGGGAAGGTCCGGACCAGATCGCCGACGGTGATTTTGCCGGTCATGCCCTTGATGAGATCATCACGGATCAGGCCGTTGGACTCCACCGCCACGCGGACGATGCTTTGCGGGTCGTCCGGGTCCGCGTCCGCGCGGTTCACCGCCCAGCGGATGGAATCGGCAAGCAGGTTGCCCAGGGGCGACTCTTCTGCCGCGATCCTGAGATCCCATCCGGTTTCGGCGATAACCTGATCGTAGGACAGTTGCATCGGGGACAAAAATTCAAGGTCGAGTCTGTGCTTGAAGGACTCGATCATGTCGTGAATTCCCGCATCGGCGCGGATTGCGGAGTCGATCACCACCGGCTTGTAGTTTATCAGTTTCACCCTGCCTTGGGCCACCGCCAGGTCGAGGATGCCTACCTGTCGGGCGTAGCACCACGCCTGCACGATGATCGTGCCGCCGACAACAATGGGTCGATCGAGTTTGGTGTGCGTATGCCCGCTGATAATCACGTCGATGCCTTTGA
Organism: Smithella sp.; assembly: GCA_012522275.1. GTDB lineage: Bacteria > Desulfobacterota > Syntrophia > Syntrophales > Smithellaceae > UBA8904. Next base: position 6,573 of record JAAYKU010000033.1, on the reverse strand, counting down.
CCTCTTTTGCCAGAATTTCATCTTCGGAATGCTTCGGATCGGGATGTACCCCTCCGTGCGACAAACAGATCACCAGATCCACTTTTTCCTCGTCGCGCAATATTCTGGTCATTTCGGCCGCGGTTTTAATCGGGTCGCTGAAGGTGAGAGGTTTGGCAAACGGAGAAAATTCCATTGCGCTTTTTCCGAACAGGCCGAAGATGCCGATTTTCAGTCCGCCGCGACTCAAGACCACATAAGGCCTCACATCCGCTTCGGCAAATGCCTCCCGAAGGGTTTTTAGCTCAGGTTTGGACGGATCAAAAACAGCGGAGGCGAACACGACCTGCGGCAGGCCGCCATTGGCTTTTGCGGCGCGCAGCATGGCCGCAAGTCCCGCCGGCTTGAAGTCGAATTCATGATTGCCCAACGTCACCGCGTCATAGCCCATCGCTTTGAGGAGCCTCAGCTCAAACGCCTCTTCGCGGGTAAGCATATGAAAAAGGCCGCCCATCGAAAAATCGCCCGCGTCGAGCACCAAAACCGGGTTGTCTCTCTTTTGGCGCACATCGGATATCACGGAGGCGACACGCGCCCAGCCGCCCAGGGTTTTGTCCCCGACCGTGTCAAAGGGGCGGTAGTCGATCTCCGGCGGGAAACCCTGGAAATGGGAGTGCAGGTCATTGGTGTGAACGATCGTGATCAGTTTTTCCGCGGCAAAGGCATTTAGCGAAAACAGCAAGACAATTGCCGCCGTAACGTAGCGCATCAGCTTCATCATTCACCCCCTCCTTATATTTGATGGGCTCAGGTTTCCATCTCTGCCACAGCACAGCTTTCCTGAGGCGAACGCAGTGCGCCGGGAAGCATCGCTTCAATTTTTTCCAGCAGCGTCCACAGGGTCGCCCGCTCAAGCGCGCAGACTGCCACCGCGTCGAACCGGCGGCACAAGGCGGCAAGAAGTTCCTTATCGGCAAAACGGTCCGCTTTGTTGAACACACGGATGGCCGGTTTGGTACCTATATCCAGCTCCTCCATAATTTTTTCCACGGCGGCTATCTGCTCTTCAAAGCGCTCATTGGCTGCATCGATCACATGCAGCAGCAGGTCGGCCCCCTGCAGCTCGTCGAGCGTCGCGCGGAAGGCGCTCATCAGTTCCGCGGGCAGATCTCGTATAAACCCTACTGTATCGGTGATCACCGCCTCCGTATCGCGTGGAAAACGCAGGCGCGCACTTTTGGTGTCGAGCGTGGCGAACAGTTTGTCCTCCGCCGCTACGGCGCTTTGTGTGAGGGTGTTCAGAAGCGTCGATTTCCCCGCATTGGTATAACCGACAATGGAGATGACCGGCAGGCCGGATTTTTCACGGCGTCCCCGTCTCTGAGTGCGTGACTTCGTGATGGACTTGAGGTCCTTTTCCAGACGGTGGATCCGCTCACGAATGCGGCGGCGGTCGATTTCCAGCTTGGTCTCGCCCGGCCCCACCGTACCGATCCCGCCCGCCAGACGTGACAGTGACGTATCCTTGTGCATCAGTCGGGGCAACAGGTATTTGAGCTGCGCCAGCTCCACCTGGATTTTACCCTCGCGGCTGTGTGCACGACGGGCGAAAATATCCAGGATCACCTGCGTGCGGTCAACCACCTTCAGGCCGGTGAAGTCACTGATGGAGCGCACCTGTGCGGGGGTCAGCTCATGATCAAAAATGATCATATTCGCACCGATCTGCGAGGCGCGCAAATCTATATCGGCGAGTTTCCCACGACCCACCATGTATTTCGGGTCAGGCTGGGGCCTGAGCTGGAGCTGACTGTCAAAAACCGCCACGCCGCACGATTCCGCCAGCTGTCTGAGCTCATCGAGCGAGGCATGCGCGTCATTTTGCGGGTTCGTCTCCAGACGCACGAGAATGGCTTTTTCGGCCGCGTCGATCTTTCTGGATTTCTGCCGCCTGGTAAACTCGTCTTCGAGCGCGGCCATGAAGGTCAGGAAGTTGAGATCCAGACGATGAGGCTCCTGCGGTTCCTGGATCAGCCAGTAGTCTCCCTGCGGATTTTCAGCAACGAGATGCGCCCAGTAAAGCTTGCCGGGCGATCCGTCCGGGTGGACCTCGAGCGCTCCTATCAAGTCCAGGCGCAGATGCGACATGTCGGTCAAGTCTTCGTCCGTGAGCGCCTCGCCGTACAGATGCGTGTGAATCAGACGCAGCCCTTTGAAGCGTGTGGATGCGGCACGGAAAAAATCCAGACTGGGAATGAAAATGCTTCGGGCATCACCGACAATCACCATGATTACGGTGCCGCGGCGGTCGATCAAAAGACCGATCTGGCGGTTGAGACTGCCGGAAAGAAAAGACACCTCGCGCGCCAGCTCATTGCTCAATATGCTTTCCGCCGGGACGCCCCGCCGGTATAGTTTTTCCAGTGATTTGACGGCCTGCGCTCCCAGCCCTGACGTATTGCCGAATATCTTATTGATGACCCATCTTCCTTGCGATGCCTGTTGCTACCTGTGTGGATATCACATTTCATCGGTATGTGTCAAAAAGCAAAAAAAGCACGCCGGGCGATGCTTTTAACAAAAAGCCCTAAATGAACTTCCCTGTTTATACTTGTCACAGCGGAGGTATTACTTTAGCAGGAAAAGTGTTTGCAGGGCGAGGCGGCATTTTTTTATAAAAAAGCCCGGATTCGGGAAAATCCAGGCTTTTTCATAAAGGCTGACTGCTATTGTAGCGGGCCGGTTACCTGCATTCAGTGCATACGGCAAGCTCATCTATCGATGTGCCCGTCTTTTTGCTGATGAATTTGAGCTGATCAACCGGGGCGAAATATTTTCCGCATTTGGTGCAGGCCTGCATTTTGAAAGTACGGCCCCATATCTTGCGCGTCTCTCCGGTGGATGTCATTTCGATATGCCCGGTCGGGCACACATAGACGCACGCACCGCAGCCGATGCAGGCGTCGGACGGTTCGTGATAAGGAGTCCCCACCTCTTTATAAGAGCCGCGAGAGAACAGGCCGATGGCGCTCACGCCGACCACCTCTTCACATACGCGCACACAGGAGCGGCACAAAATGCACTTTCCCTTGTCCGTATCCACCGCGTAGCGGGTCTGGGCTTCAATGCCCATGTCTTCGGCCATCTTCTGTAAAACATCTGACTCGGGGCAGCGCGCCAAAAGCAGTTCCATGACCAGGCGCCTTACGTTGAGTACCCGTTCGCTTTTTGTATTGACGATCAGGCCCTCTTCCACTCCGTAGAGGCAGGAGGTGACAATGCGGGTCCGGTTACCTTTCTTGATTTCCACCACGCAAAGCCGGCAGGCGCCGGAGCGGGACACGGATTCATGCGCGCAAAGCGTAGGGACTGAAATACCCGCGCCGCGGATGGCTTCCAAAAGCATTGTGTCTTTTCTGGCTGTTACGTTCTTTCCGTCAATAATCATATTTACCATGATTTATTCCACCTCTACTTCACGTAAATTGCATCGAATTTGCAGCTCTGGATGCAGGCGCCGCAACGTGTGCATTTTTCATTGTCAATCGTATGAACTTTTTTGAGCTCGCCGGTAATCGCCTTTGTGGCGCAGACTTTGACGCACACGCCGCAACCGGTGCATTTTTCCGCGTCGATGTTGTAGCTGATGAGCGCCTTGCAGACGCCCGCCGGACAGCGGTGGTCGCGGATATGTGCTTCATATTCTTCCCGGAAATGCCGGATCGTACTCAATACCGGGTTGGGGGCCGAGCCGCCCAGGGCGCAAAGGGAACCATCGGCAATGGCTGCGGACATGGTCTCCAGAAGCTCAATGTCTCCTTCCCGGCCGCGGCCCGCGCAGATGTCCTCGAGGATTTCACTCATCCGGCGCACCCCTTCACGGCAGGGCACGCACTTGCCGCAGGATTCCTCTTTGAGAAACTCCAGGAAATAGCGGGCCACATCTACCATGCAGGAGGTGTCGTCCATGACAATCATACCGCCGGAGCCCATCATGGAGCCGACCTCATAGAGCCTGTCGAAATCAACGGGCAGGTCAAGCAGGCTCTCCGGGATGCAGCCGCCGGACGGGCCGCCGGTCTGCACCGCCTTGAACTTGCGGCCGCCGGTGATGCCACCGCCCATGTCGTAGATGATTTCGTAAAGCGTCGTGCCCATCGGGACTTCAACAAGGCCTGTATTGTTGATTTTGCCGACCAGCGAGAAAATTTTGGTCCCCTTGGAGCCTTCCGTTCCGATGGAGGCGAACCAGTCCGCACCCTTATTGATGATGAGCGGCACGTTGGCCCAGGTCTCGACGTTGTTCAGTACTGTCGGTTTATCGTATAGCCCTTTGTCGACCGCGTGAACGTACTTGGCGCGCGGCTCGCCGGCACGACCTTCAATCGAGGCAAAAAGCGCCGAAGATTCGCCGCAGACAAACGCGCCCGCCCCTTTGTTGATCTGGATATCAAACGAAAAATCAGTGCCCAGAATATTTTTTCCTAAAAGCCCGTTTGCTCTTGCCGCTTCAATGGCCTTCGAAAGGTTTTCCACGGCCAGTGGGTATTCGTTGCGGACATAGATATAGCCGTGATTCGACCCGACGGCGTAGGCACCGATAATCATGCCCTCGATTACACTGTGCGGGTTACCTTCCATGAGGCTGCGGTCCATGTACGCACCCGGGTCCCCTTCGTCACCGTTGGCAATCACATATTTGGGTTCTCCCGCCGCTTTGCGGACGCCCTCCCATTTGACGGCTGCCGGAAAACCTCCGCCGCCGCGGCCGCGCAGACCGGCTTTCTTCACTTCACTGATCACCTGCTCGGGCGTCATTTCGGCAAGTACTTTGGCCAGCGCCTGATAACCGTCGATGGCAAAATAATCCTCGATGCGCGACGGGTCGATCATGCCGTTTTTGCCGAAGACTGCACGAAGCTGTTTTTTGTAGAAAGGAAGGTCCTCCTCCCGGAAAAGAGTCTTTTTGGTTTCCGGATGACGGTATAAAAGACGGCTGATGGCTTCGCCTCTGCCGATGGTTTTTTCGACTATTTCCGGAATGTCGCTTTCCTTGACCGACTGATAAAAATATTTGTCGGGATGGATGATCATCATCGGTCCTTTTTCACAAAACCCCAGGCATCCGGTGGCCAGGACGTCCACATCCGCCATATTTTGTTTTTTTAACTCCGCTTCCAGGGCGTCTTTCACTTTAAGACTGCCGTAAGCGCGGCAGCCTGTACCGGCGCAAATTGCGACAAACTTTCTTTTCGGACCGTAATACAGCGTCAGGTTGTCCAGTATTGCGTGGCTTTGTTTATCTGTGTTTCCGCTCATTACTGCGCCCCCTCTTCTTTGTTGATCTTTTTGATGATTTTATCGACCTTGCTGATGGTGACCTGTCCGTGATATTCAGTGTTGATGACCACGACCGGCCCCAGCGCACAGGCGCCGACGCAGTTGACTGTTTCGAGCGAGAACAGGCCGTCTTTTGTTGTGCCGCCCGGTTTTATACCCAGGGTGGTTTCAAAACGGTCCTGAAGAATGGCCGCCCCGCGGACATGGCAGGCTGTTCCCTTGCAGATTTTCACCACATGCTTTCCACGCGGCTCCAGACTGAAGGCGGTATAAAATGTGGCCGCCTCATAGATGCGGCTCATGGGCACGTCCATTGCTTTGGCTGCTGTTTTCAGTGCTTCTTTGGGAAGATAGTTGAAGGCCTCCTGAAGGTCCTGCAGTACGGCAATCACCGCGCCTTTCGCATTTCCATGCTTTTTGACAATCTGCCTTGTCTTTGCCGCTATACTTATCGGTTTTGTCATTTTTTCTCTCACCTCGATATTCTTTTCACCGTTTATTAATTACCGGTTTTGAGAAATTTTTCCTTTTCTTTAAGTTTCTTGTACTCTGTGTCCACCCTGTGCTGGATCATGGCGATCTCATCTTGCGTCAGGTGGCGGAAACGACCCTGCGGCTTGAAATAATCCGTGATTGGCCGCAGTTTTTTGGGCATATCCGGAGAAATGCGATAATGACCGTTTTCCACTTCAAACAGGGGAAATACGCCCGCTTCCACCGCCAGGCGCCCCATGGACACGGCAGTATGGGTCGGGGTGCGCCATCCCGTCGGGCACACAGAGAAGCAGTGGATATAGGAAGGACCGTGAATGCCTCTGGCTTTTTCGAATTTGCGGACGAAATCCAGAGGATAGCTCGGGCAGACGGTCGCGACATAAGGAATGCTGTGCGCAACCATGATTTCAGGCATATTCTTTTTCCATGTTTTCTGCCCCATGCTGATTTTACCGGCGGGTGCGGTTGTGGTGGAGGCGCCCATCGGCGTGCCGCTGGAGCGCTGAATGCCTGTGTTCATATAGGCTTCGTTATCAAAGCAGACATAAATCATATCGTGGCCGCGCTCCATCGCGCCGGAAAGAGCCTGAAAGCCGATATCCATCGTGCCCCCGTCTCCGGCCATACCAACCACCTTGATGTAGCGCTGGTCGATTTTACCCTTTTTCTTTAAAGCCTTGAGGCCTGCTTCCACACCGGAGGCGACCGCCGCCGCATTTTCAAAAGCCACATGAATCCAGGGCACCTGCCAGGCGGTGG
>JAAYKU010000237.1 GCA_012522275.1 Smithella sp. | reverse complement strand
TTTTCATTTTAAGACTCCTATTTCAGTTGCTTTTCCAGAGACGACATTGTCAAGTAAATAATTTTTTTAAGAGTCAGAACAACGTTTGTCCCTTCCACAGCACTGGCCTCAAACGTAGGAACTTTAAACTCCGCATTCAAGTCGTTATCCAATGTTTCGATATCCAGAATTTCAATGCCCTGCTTTTCAAGATCTCTTTTATTATATTGGATCACAAGAGGAATTTCACGAATATTTTTATTGTATAACTGAAGGTTTTCTTCCAGATTACGGATGGAGATAATATTCTTATTGCGTCGGTCGGCGGCGGAGTCCGCAACAAAAACAACGCCATCGACCCCTTTGAGAACCAGCCGTCTTGTCGAGTTGTATTTTACCTGTCCGGGAACTGTGTAGAGCTGAATTTTAACGTCATAACCGCTGATTTTTCCCATATCAAAAGGGAAAAAATCAAAAAACAGCGTCCGGTCGCCCTGCGTTTTGACCGTCACCATTTCAGAATTAACCTGTGTACGGCACTTGTCATAAACGTACTCGAGGTTAGTTGTCTTGCCGCACCTCCCGGGACCGTAATAAACCACTTTGGCTTGAATGACCTTGTCTTTTAAATTTATAAACGCCAAACCTGTCCCCCCAGCAAATTCAATATCGCGCCATGCACCGCATCCGAATACAGACTATGAAGCCAGCACTTCGAGCAGCTCCTCGACCACCTTGGACATCTTGAGTCTGAGGAAACCCAGCGAGATCTGATTGTTAAAAACATTTACCAGCAACAACTCCTCATTCACCTTGCAGAAATAAATATTTTCTTTTTCCCCCTTGTGAAACAGCAAGGAAAACTCATCTTCGCCGACAATCCTGGCCATGCAGCTCATGGCTCCGAAATTGGCGGCGGCAAGCGCTGCCAGTGAATATAAATCTATCGTTTCATTCCCGTCATTGATGGACGCGATGACATTACCGGCAGTGTCAATAAGCATGACATTCTGAACGCCGGAACCAATAAGATTTTCAGTTAAAGTCTCATGAATTTTATCAAGCTGCTTTTGGCCTAAAATCATATTTGTATTCCCTCATATCCAGAATGTTGATACACGTACCGGGGGTTGACACGAGGCCGCCCCGAATCAATTTCACGCTTTATAAACAGCGCCCGCCTGCTTTACAGCATCGCAGAACCAGGGCGCCTGAAGCGTAATTTATGCGTATTCCCGAACATTATTATATTATTTATGAATTTTTTTCAAGTATAGAACTTGCTATATCTTTCATTCTTTTGACCAGCTCTTGCGTGTCCTTCATCTGCGTCGCCCTGTTTAGCGATATCCCCGTTCTGGTGGCAAGCTCCATACGTCCTTTCAGACCCGCCTGTTCCTGGACAATTTCAAAAATACGCACTAGTTTCTCTCCCATGACCTCCCCTCCACCTTCCAGAGCTTAAGAAACAACCGCGTCTTCAAAAGCATTGATGACCGCCGGCAACACAACGTTGAGCAAAAGCCCCAGTTTGACCAGTTTTTTATTTATCGTTACAGTCCATTGGTAATCGCCGAAGGGAATGACCAAAACGGCCATATTCCCGGCAACATCTATGTAGTAATATTGTCCCAGCTCCGCCGGATAGGTTTTCAGCGCGTTTCTGATCAACGAGGTGGCATCATTGAGCAGTGTCGCCTCCGCAATATTGGCCTTGTCGGTGGCAACCAGAACCTGCCCGTCATCGGTAGTAATAATGCAAGAAGCGACAAATCCCTCACCCAAATCCTTTTTCAGGATGTCCATGCAAACATTCAACTTCTGGATATTCATCATGCCTCCTTATTCTTTCAACCTAATTTTATTTCATCAAAAGCTCTGAGCGCTTTGGGCATAATAACATTGCGCAAAAGCCCCAAAGTGCATTTTTCATTTTTAAATACGATACACCACTGGTATTGTCCGACGATGAAAACCACCAGAGTCTGCCTGCCTTTTAAGTCCACAATATAATGATCGTCCAGGTTATCGGCCGCGGCATCTCTCAATGAGTTTCTCAAAAACTTTGTCATGCGCAGTACGGCTGCGGTAGCTTCGGGAGCATCACGATAGGATGCCATAATTTTGCTCTCGTCGACATGCGAAATACTTGCCGCCACCAGAGCATCTCCCATATCTTTGCCCATGATTTCCAGACATGCGTTTAATTTTTCATATTGGGCATCATCTTCCACGTCTTCAAGCGCGTCGATCTCATCTTCCTCTTCCACTTCTTCCCCATCCGGCTTTTGTACACCGTCATGAATCTCATCACGGAGCCGGGAGCTTTCCATCAGCAGCAGCATCAGGTTCTTGTCAATTTTTCTGGCCACGCCGCTGGTGTTGAGAATCTGCTTGATGTTCAGCCGCACGTTTTCCCATACAATCATTTCCATCGCGGCTTTTTCACCTTCCAGCTCGCCGCAAACCGCATCGTAGAGCTCACCTTGCACAAAACAGAAATGACCCCAGTGGCCCGCATTCAGATAAACCTCCATAATGCAGGTCTGCCTCTCCATCGCTATCACCTGAAGAAAACTGCCCACTGAAAGGCCGAACAGCGGCCAGCGCTGCAGTTCATCCGTCATCCCTGAATCGATCGCCGGCATGTTTTCCAGTTCATCGTTATCAATGATGAGTTTAAAATCCTTTTTCACAATTCCCCCACGAGAGATACTTGATATTCATTAACTTAAGGCATCGTTTTTTTTAAATATCCCCGCCCGGCTAATCCAGACAAGTACCCTGTTTTGTCGTGCGGGCCATTTCTGTTACCTCTGGCCCTGGAAAGCACCTGCCCCGATTTGACGGACAAGGCCTCCAGAATGTTATCCGCCACACTGTTGATATCCAGCGGCTTTTCAAGATAACGGAAAACACCCATGCTGCTGACAATCTCTTCAATCTTAGGCGTACCAAAAGCCGTCATCAGAATTACCGGAATTTTGGGATAGTTCCTGTTCATATAAGCCAAAAGCTCAAAACCGTCCATCTTCGGCATGCTTAAATCCGTCACCACCAGATCGATAACCGGGGCGGATTTAAGGATTTTTACCGCGTCCGCCCCGTTGGTCGCTGTATGCAGATTGAAGTATTTCTTGTATATGCTCAAACCATCAGCAATGGTCAGCAGCAACGGCTCTTCATCATCCACAATCAGCACCTCACGGACCCGCCACTGCCTTATGCCGTCGTCTCCTTTATCCTTAAAAGCGTCTGCCTGACCGCTTAGCTGATCAAATTTACCCGGTAAGCTCGCCATAATCCACCATTCTTGAATAATCAATTTTTTCTTTATAACTACCTAAATAAATCAAGCAAAAGGCGTGCCCGGTGCCGTAGTCAAGATAAACCATGATATTATCAGAAGAATCCCTCTAGACACTTCGGCAATATCCCGACTATATGATCAAGTCGAACCGTTCATTTTGGCCAGCAGAACAAGCTATCTATCATAAAATTGATAAAAAAACTGCTTTGAAAATTATCTTGACAACACCAGCCCGCGCAAGTATCCTTAATTACTGAAAAGTCTATGGCAAACAAACAAGCCGTGAGCTTTTCAGGGGGGCGATTGAGGCGGGTGCGCCGATTTAAAAGACAATAACAATCAAAAGATGGAAATCTGTAACGCCACAACGGGTATTGGGGTAAACTATTACTATCAACCGGAATTACGAAAGAGGTAAACAGATTATGAACTCAAACAATAATCTCAATGCAGGACAGAAAGCACTTTCAACGAAACTGGCAGGATTGATAGCGATTATTGTCGTAATCGCGCTTGCGGGCTTATTTCTTCAAAAGCTGATATCCGGAGGCGATGTCTTTGGCGACTATCAAAGAAGCGTAAAGCTCTCCAACGACGTCAATGCCGTACATGCAAACCTTTATAAAATAAAAAACATGGTGGCGACAAGCCAAAGCAGGCAGGAGATTGCCAGGGCTTCCGACCAGCAGACCGCCTCCCTTAACAAATCCCTCAGCGTGGCCAGACAGGCTCTGGACGGAAACATCGGCGCGGAACAGAAGAAATACTATAAGGCAATAGCGGATAACCTGGCTGAATATCAGAAATCAGCCGCACAAGTTATGCGCCTTGCCCCGATGGGTTCCGACACGGCGTACTTAGCTATCGCCAGTGAAAAAATAGATGTTATTAACCAGCTTTTCAATCAGCTGCTCGAATTTGAAGGAAATCTTGCGGCAAAGGAAAGCGGCTCTTCCGTCCTTTCTTACCTTATCGCGATTTTGCTCATTGCCATGCTCGTCGTCAGCATTATTGTAATTCCCTCCTTCATCAAAAAAATGGTGGACAGTAATGTCGTTGAGCCGCTGCAGGAAACATCAGGCGTTCTTCGCGAATACGCAGCGGGAAAATACGGCAGATCGCTCAACTGGGACGCGGATGACGCCATCGGCGAACTGATACATGCGGTAAACGCGCTTCGGAGCAAAATCAGTGCCGCACCCGCCTCGAGAGCCGCGGCCGAACCGGTACAGCCCCCCAAGGCCCCCGAGCAGCCCGTGCCTGTGGCGGATGACAAAGCAAAAACACTGTCGGACATGATCAAGAAAACGCCGGAGTCCAAAGATGTGGACCAGTTGGTCACATCATCCAAAAAAGCAATTGACAAACTGCAGGAGATTTAATTTCCGGCAAATAAGCCAATTTCAATATCTAACCTAATCGAGGAGGAATAAAATGGGGCATCCTAAAAAAATTTCATATCTGCTGATTACAGTTTTAATGATCTTTTGGGCAAGCTCAGCTTCAGCTGCGGAGATTGTCGTCGGTTTTTCCGGTCCTCTGTCCGGACCGGCGGCCGAGTATGGACAGGATTGCCTCAACGGAATTGACATGGCCATCCGTGAAATCAACGCCACGGGCGGTGTCATGGCCGACGGACAGAAATTCACGTTCCGGCTGGAAAAAATGGATGATAAGGCCAGCCCTGAACTGGCGGTAGCCAACGCACGTCAGCTTCTGGAGAAAGAAGCACTGGCCATTTTCGACCCGGTCCTTTCCTCAGCTGCGGCACTGCTCAAAATCAATGAAGAAGAGTGCGGCGAGTTTATCGTTATGGGATACACATCCTCCGCCCAGGCCGACCATACTAAAAACAATCTTCTGATCGTCACTGCACCGGTGCTTACCGATTACGCCAAAATCTACACCAACTATGCCTGGGGTAAAGGATGGCGCAAGGCGGCTATGGTTGTAAGCCTGGGCGCTTACGGCGATGAGTGGCGTCAGAGCTTTAAAGCCGCCTGGGAAAAAAGAGGGGGCGCCATCACTGCAGATAAACCAGCCAATTTCTATACGAGAACCGACTTCGTCGCTCCTTTGACGGCGGCTATCGCCAGCAAGCCGGACGCCATCCTGATCGGTGGACCGTCAGGCACAACTGCTCTGGCCATTGCCCAGGCCCGTGAGATGGGTTTTAAAGGAGGCTTCCTGATTATTGATCAGGCCAAAATGGATGTCATCGCGCAGATGCTTGACGGAACCCGCCTGATGGAGAACTCCATCGGTACCGCCAACGCAAATTCCATTCCCGTTCCGGCCTATGCCGCCTATGAAAAAAAATATAAAGACACTTATAAGAAGATCAATACCTGGGAGGCAGTGCTCCACTATGAGGCCATGCACGCACTGGCCAAAGCGATAGCCGCCGCGGGGACACAGGATAATGTTTACGCCGTACGGGCCGCTTTCCCCAAAGCCTTCCCCATGATCGGTGACAAGTATCCCGCGGAAATATTCACTGTCTCCCCCGCAGGCCGTTTGCTGATGCCGGCCGTTACACAAACTGTACAGGGAGGAAAGTTTTCGCAGGCGGATGTCTATATCTGGTGGACGAAAACAAATGAGGAGTTTGAAAACATCAAGAAAATATCAAAAATTCCCGTCCCCATCAAACTTCTGAACTAGGCCGGGTGGAAAAATAAACGCTTAAACTCAAACGGATAAAAGAACAAACAAATCAAAAACCCCGTTTCCCGAACTGCAGGGAGGCGGGGTTTTTCTGCAAGGCGGTACCGACGGCTGGGTGGAGCCACCAAAGAGTATGGCATTACCGGGTCGTCTGGCAGACTCTGTGCACCTGCTTGACGTCCGTCAGCCCCTGAAAGGCTTTCAAAATGCCATCCTGATAAAGCGTCAGCATCCCCTCCGACATCGCGATATTCCTGATCACTTCGATGCTTTCGCGGCGCTCGATGGAACGTTTTTTTATTTCCTCCGAGTTCAGAAGCAGTTCATGGATGCTCATTCTTCCTCTGTATCCTGTATTGTCGCAGGCGTCGCAGCCCTTCGGGCGATAGAGCTTGATATTTTTTGAGTATGAAATCTTCTGCAGTTTAAAATATTCAGGACCATAGCCTTCGATAATACGGTCAAATTCTTCCTGTGTTGGATTATAAGCTTCCTTGCATTTTTCGCAAAGAACCCGGACCAGGCGCTGCGCTAGAACACCTAGGAGCGAATCAGCAAAATTAAGCGGATCAATCCCCATGTCCAGCAGACGCGAGATAGTTTCCGGGGCGCTGTTGGTATGCAGTGTGCTTAAAACCAGATGACCGGTAAGCGAGGCTTCGACGGCAATTTTCGCTGTTTCAAAGTCCCTCATTTCTCCAACCATAATGATGTCCGGATCCGCCCTTAGGAAAGAGCGCATGGCAGCAGCAAAGTCAAAACCAATTTTGGGCTGGACCTGAACCTGGCGAAGTCCCTTTTGTGTAATCTCGACCGGATCCTCGGCCGTCCATATCTTCCGATCCGGCTTGTTTACATGGCGCAAAACAGCGTGCAAAGTGGTGGTTTTCCCTGATCCTGTCGGCCCGACACACAGTATCATGCCGTAGGGCTGCTCGCAAATTTTCAAAAGCTCACGGTAATTACGCGGCGTCATTCTCATGGCTTCCAGAGGCAGCGTATCTCCTTTGGCCAAAATACGCATCACTACGTCTTCCACTCCCCCCTGTGTGGGAATCGTCGCCACACGCAGTTCAATTTCTCCCACACCGGGTTTTTTAATTTTAATTTTGCCATCCTGAGGGATTCTTTTAACGGTAATATCCAGATTCGACATCACTTTTATTCTGGAAATAATGGCGGCGCGGTAACTGTAGGGTAAAGTCTGGTAAAGGGCGCAGTCGCCGTCGACCCTGTAGCGCACCAGGACATTTTTATCGATGACATCAGGTTCAATGTGGATATCTGATGCCCTGCGTAAAAACGCGTCATTGATGATTTTATTCACCAGCTGGATAACCGCGCTGTCAGACTCTCTTATCGACTCTTCGGTGTCTTCATCCTGAGAGTCGTCACCGGCGTCAAGTCTTCCGATAAGTTCCGTAAAAGTTGCTTCCTGTGAATTTTCCCGGTAGAAAAATTCGATATATTTCAAGATATCTCCTTTAAGAGCAATATCGTATTTGATAGACTTTGTTTTCAGAATATTCTCAATAGTGTCGCGTTTGATAATATTTTGCGGATCATCGATAAGCACGCGGATATTCTTTTCATGCCTCTCGAGCGGAACCCACACTTCCCTCATGAGGTATTCCTTTTTCAGATTTTTGAGAAGGTCGCCAGGAATGGGAGTGTTATGATCGAACGACACAAAATTACATTGGTAGAAATATTCTAGGGACTGGCCGATGTCATTTTTAGTAATTTTGTACTGCTTCATCAATATCTCTTCAAGAGATTCCTTTTTTTCCTTGCTCTCGTTGTTCGCACGGTTCAAATCTTCTTCGTTGATCAGGTTGTTGGACACCAGATAGCCGAATTTCGTTCTTTTGGTTTTAGGATCGAGCCGGAGCTGATTGTAAATTGCCACTCCCAGCGCCTCGGAAATTTCCTGCAGGAGCACCGGCTCCTCGTCTCTGAAAGGTCCGTCTTCAATTTTTTTATTGATCACCTCAACGGCCCCCATCACTTCACCGCCGTACACAATCGGCATGGCCAGAATCTGGCGTACAACGACACCGAATCTGGAATCTCTGTTGGAATCCAGAAGCAGGTCTGAATATTGATTGATCTGAAGATTATTGCTGAAATCGGAAATGTTGATCATCCGCCCGGTGTTGGAAACATAACCCGGGATGGTTTCATTGCTGACGAGAGTTTTTCTTTCTTTGATCTGGCCGTCGGACTGCAGCAGAGTCATGATCTCTCTTTTATTCTTGTTGTTGACAACATAGATGTGCGCCGCCTCCGCCTGAAACAGATCAATGATCAGAGGGCGGGCATTGATCAATATTTCTCTGATATTCTGCGCCCCGTTGATGGAGCCGGTCACATCCTGCAGCCCCTTTTCCAGCCGGAGGATATCCTGCAGTTCAGCAAGTTCCGAGCTGTCTTTCATGGTGAACCTTCCTGTTGAATTTCGTCGTTACGCGAGAATTGAAAAGCTCCAGCACAGAGCCGATACATATCAGCCCGCTGCAGTTCTTCCGCCTGAATCATGTAGTCAAAAGTATCATCGCCATTATTTGGCACCGCCCGGCACACAGGGCAAACCCGGATACGAAAAAAATCCCCACCAACCGCCGGAGTATATAAAACAATTAAAATTAAACACAGGCCGAAAAATGAGTCAAGGTCAAAATTCCCGGTTCGTTTTGTAAATATTAAACATTATGGAAGAAATGATTCAAACATCATGGAAGCCGGCAACATGTATTTTCCAAGTTATTGAAGGAGGCGGGCATCTTGCGCAATCACAAGCGAAGCAGCAGAAAATTGATCATCATGGAGCCGATGCGCGGATTCGAACCGCGGACCTACTGATTACGAATCAGTTGCTCTACCAGCTGAGCTACATCGGCCTTCATAAAGAGATGACGTATTTATATGAAGGGGATGCGCTTGTCAACATTAAATCCGTATCTATCCGGCAATTGACTTTCCCTCCGTTTTTAGCTAGTTTGCGCCCGAGCACCTTATGATCACGGGAATATCTATGATTCTGTTCCTTCTTACTTTTCTATGCCTTTACGGAGGCATCAATTTTTATTTCTTTGCCAGGGCGCGCGGCATTTTTCATTTTTCGGGCATAGGACAAGGCTTGATCCTGCTTGCCATCATCATGCTGATCCTAACGCCTGTACTGGTTAGATTGCTGGAATCATTGCGCTGGGAGAGTCCGGCACGGGCGGCGGCCTGTATCGGCTATCTCTGGATGGCGTTTATCTTTCTTTTTTTCTTTTCAAGCATCTGTCTGGAAACACTCAGGACCGCCCATAAATTTTTCGTTCCGGATACCGCCACGGCTCTCATTAAAGCCGCCACATTTTATCTGGCCGTAATTATCGCGGCTGTACTTGTCATCTATGGCTATTTTGACGCGCAACACATACGCACCAGGTATTTGGAAATTAATACAAACCTCGCTTTACCGGAAGCAGGAAAGCTTAGGCTTGTCCAGATCTCCGATGTACATGTGGGAATCATCATTCGCAACAACCGCCTTGATCATCTCCTGGAAAAAATCCGCGAAACCCGGCCGGACATTCTGGTTTCCACAGGCGATCTGCTCGACGGCGAACCGGACAACATCATGGAGGACGCAAAGCGCTTCGCGGCCATTGAGGCCCCTTACGGAAAATATGCCGTCCTGGGAAACCATGAATACTATGCGGGGCTGAAACGGTCAGTCGAATTTACCAAAAAGGCAGGCTTTGAAATTTTGCGTGACGACATAACGCAGGTGTCGGGGATAACGATTTTCGGACAGGATGATATCACCGGGCGCGAATCGGGTGATGCACGAAAAAGGGAGGCATTTAAAAATCGGCTCCGCGAAAAACACGACGGCTTTTCCCTGCTTTTAAAGCATCAACCGCGGATTGACAGACAAGCCCAATTTGATTTGCAGCTTTCCGGTCATACGCACGGCGGCCAGATATTCCCTTTTGGGCTGGTCGTAAAATTATATTTCCCGAAGATCTACGGATTGCATGAACTGGCGGACGGCGGTCTTCTGTATGTCAGCCGTGGCGCCGGCACCTGGGGCCCGCCCGTACGTGTTTTCGCCCCGCCGGAAATCACAGTTATCGATCTGATCAGCAAACGCCGGATGCCCTAGGCAAAATGATATCGACCCCGCCGACAACACACACGAAGAAACGTTCCCGCCGCAAAAGCACGAAGCGAATATCCCTGCTTTGTGTTTCACAGGTATCGGTTTAATATTTTTTCAGTGCGGTGTGTGGAGAGCAAAAAATGGATAGAAAAGACAGGGCAGACCTTAAGCCTGGCCTGCCCCGGAATGTTATTTTAAAGAGCGTTGACTTTTCGTGTCAGTCGCGAAATTTTGCGGGAAGCATTTTTCTTGTGAATCAGCCCCCGGGCGGCTGCCTGGGCCAGTGCCGGAACTGCCGCCTTCAGCGTGCTTGTCGACTTTTCCTTGTCTTTATCACCGACTGCCGCGACAACGGCTTTGACTTTGGTTCTGACGGCGGACTTTGCCGCTATATTGCGCTGTTTGCGTGCCTTACTCTGACGGTCACGTTTCTCCGCTGATTTATGTGTTGCCAAAAGCATCTCCTCCTGAACCTAGTTTAATCAAGGTCCGGGTCTTTAACCCAATTACATTTACCTGTCAAGTGCAATTTATCACTTCCCAGGATAACCGGCCAATAGTATCAAGTAATTAATCGGTAATGTCGAGCCCAAATTGATCATCTGCGATAACCATATTTTGACTACCCTTGAGCGGTTTTCATCTCGAATCCCCTGCTACTCGTTGCGCCCCCTTCGGCTTGTGTTTTTTGCCGGAAGCACACCCGGTTTAGCGTCCCGTCGGAGATGTTCCTCGAAGAAACGATCATGATAATCTGATCAGCTGCCGGCTCATGAAACGGCGTTATGGCACTGACAAATAACAGTTTAAGCACAATTTAAACAAACCCCGTGCCATAACATTTTCACCATGATTCTATCATCGTGTATTTACTAATCTATTTACCATCAGCCCCCAAGGGATGCTCTCAGAATGTAATGGTGAGCCCGCCCAGCGCCGTCCAGTCATCTTCAGTGGACGTCAGACCGTATTTGACGCCGGCGTCGAGCGTGATCCTTTCGGAAACATCGTACGAGACGCCACCCAGAGCAAACGCAGGGTGATTGTTGCTTCCCGGATCCGGGTTTCTTTCCGCGCCAAAATTAGCCATCAGTTTCAAACCGCTTAATATTTCCACTTCGGCGGCAATGGAAGCATGCCAAAGATCCAGACGTTCGCCGAATTTATTTTCATTGCGGATGTAACCTAAGTTTGCATGAACCGCGACGGGCTCGAATTCTTTGGTACCGATGAAAAACAGGCGGTAACCGGCGCGGCCCGCGCCCAGACCTTTTTCCTCGTTACCTGAAGGAACAGAGATCCCCGGCTTCAATGCCATCGACCAGCCGTTCTTTTCAAAAAAACGCCATTTGGCATCAAAGGCGATGTCGGACAGACCGTCTTCGCGCTCAAGCGGAAAGTTGTTTTCTTCCACTTTGAACCACGCATAGGGAACTTCTACGACAAAATCAAGCGTCTCGAACAGGCCGACAGCCACATTCACCATCGCTTCACCGCCTCGACTTTTAAGCGTTGTCCATTCATCTGCTTTGTCTTTGTCCCAGAAAAAGGACACTCCCAGTTCCACCTGTCCGTTTCCCTTGCCCTGCGTGCCTGTATCGTCCGTGACGAGCGGATGCCCGGCAAAGGCAGTTG
>JAAYKU010000236.1 GCA_012522275.1 Smithella sp. | reverse complement strand
TTCGGCTTCCTCCAGATTCGCAGTTGCCCGCGACACCCTTGCCGTTCGGCTAACTCTTCCCCTTGCCGGGTGAGTAGTGGACTTGCACCACCAAGTCTGTGCGCCCTGCCGGGCGCACAATAAAAAACGGGAGGCTCGTTTCGGAGCCTCCCTAAGGAGAGAAGAGTGAAGGGTTGGATACCTTCGGGGTTATTTTTGCTGTCGGCTAATCATGCCCGTAATTATTTTAGTCGACACTGATTTTTTCCATACTGTCTTATTTTTAAGCATATAACGTGCCATCTGCAGCACACCAGGCCTATGACACTGATATCATTAAAGTTTACCTCAGTTTACCCAATCTACCGCCGTCGAAAAAAACAAGCTCATGCGGCAATAAATGTCGAGACATTTGCACCCTTATCTAAAATTGCTTAATGAAAGCAACAGTATACATAATTGGCGATCTTTGCCGCCTTTTCGACAAATATGTCGAATCATTTGCTGTTTGTCGTTGACATTTCCCTGCAATGTCTTAAGATGCCGTCACCTGTTGAAGTATTGTTTAAATTGAGGATTTATGAGTTTTTTACGAAAAAAAGAATTTATTATTAAAGGCACCTCGCGCGCTCGTGAGGGAAACTTGCTGCAACCACTGGCAGTTGCCATTGTTTCGGCAGTTTTGGTCACGCTGATTCTGATCATGGGTTTTCTCGACATGAGACGCAGCGAGGCAAACCTTGTCGGACTGATGGAAGATCAGGCTCTCTCCACAATCAGCGTCTTGCAGCGTCTGACGGACGAGAATATCAAAATGATTGATGCCCCGCATAAGAGACCCGCCGCAGGAAAAAAATCGGCCAAGGAGGAAGAGGAAAATTATTTCAAAAAGTTTGTTTACGAGGCAATTACTGCTCTGGCATCGAAAACATATGACTACCGGAAACAAAATATCATTGATGATGGTTATCTGAAAAAATTAGCCGCCGATAACCACCTCTGGTATGTTGCAGTGCTCGACCGCTCCGGCGATGCACTGTTTCAAAGCCGGGATTTGAAGAAGGATGAGGCTGATCTGATCCCTCCCGGGCAAAAAATAACCACCATCGGCCTGTTGGAATTAATCAATGAAAAACGGGGTATCGGATTTCTGGCCCTCAAACGCCATGACGACAGCGATGTAATTGTCATCAATATCGACAAACAGGGCGTACTATACTGGGGACTGAAAATTGCCGTGGAAAAAGCTGTTGACAAAATGGGCGAAGGCCACGGCATTATTTATCTGCAGATTTTCAACAGCAAGGGACAATTGTTGAGCATGACAGGCACTTTGCCGGAAGGCCTTGACAAAAAAGACCTTGACCAGAGCGTTGTTTTATCCGGTAAAACAAAAATTAACACAAGAAAGTTAGACACTAAAGGCGTGAAAATACTGGATATGGCGGCGCCCTTGACTATCTTTGAAAAACCAGTGGGCTTAGTCCGCATCGGCCTGGACCGCAGCTCAATGGACGCCATCATGGCTGAAAACCGGCAGAACATAGCTTTTTTCATGTTGCTCGTCGTCGTGATCGCACTGATTTCCATGTGGCTTTTGTACCACGGCCAGAACCGCCATCTGGCCGGCATCGTCAATATGGAGCGCCGCCTGGAGAAGGCCGAACGCCTCTCCTCGCTGGGCATGCTTGCAGCCGGGGTTGCGCATGAGATTCGCAACCCTTTAAACGCCATCAGTATGGCGGCGCAAAGACTAAAAAGAGATTTCGTACCGGACAACGAAGCAAAGTCTTCCGAATTTCAGAACCTATCAGGCGTCATCCGCGACGAAATCCGACGGCTCAACGGAATCATCGAAGAGTTTCTCTCTTTTTCGAAAAGCCGAAGACTGGAGCTGAGCAATTTTTCCGTCACAGAAGTTCTGCAGAAAATTGTCCAGCTCATGCAGGAAGAGACTGCCTCACGCGGCATAACGATAGAAACCAGGTGGCTGGTCACCCCCGCAGTCATTCCCATGGATATCAATAAACTTCAGCAGGCTTTTTTAAATTTCATTAAAAACGCCATGGAGTCCATGTCCGGACAAGGCAAAATTACGATCAAAGCCGAAAAAGAAGGGAAAAAAGACATTATGATCAGTATTTCCGATACCGGCTGTGGTATGACAGAGGAAGAAATCGAAAAAATTTTCAATCCGGAATATACCACCAAAGAAAAAGGACTGGGACTCGGCATTCCGCTGGCCATGGAAATTATCCGCGGCCATGGAGGTGATGTGCGCGTCATCAGCCGTCGCGGACAGGGAACAACTTTTGAAATAATCCTGCCGGTGAAAAGAAACGGCGAGAAAAAATAAACGGAGACGATAAAATATGCGGAAACTTGATATCCTGATTGTGGAAGACGGCCGTTCCCAGCGGGAAATGTTGCGCGACTTTCTTGTCTCCGAAGGCCATCGGGTGATGGAGGCGGAAAATGGAGAGGCTGCAGTAAAAACGACCCTGGCCAATCACTTTGATCTGATCTTGCTCGACTACAAGATGCCCGGCATGAACGGGCTGGAAGTGCTCCAGGAAGTAAAAAAAATCAATCGGGAAATCGATGTTGTGATTATTACCGCCTACGGGACTATCGAAACTGCTGTGGAAGCCATCAAGGCCGGCGCAATAGATTACATTACCAAGCCTGTCGAGCTCGATGAGCTGCTTTTGCTGCTGGAGCGTATTACTGAAAGGCGCGGGCTCATCCGGGAAAACGAGCTTCTGAAAAAGGAGTTGGACAGACACGGCGTCACAGCAGAAAAAATCATTTACAAAAGCGCCCGGATGGTTGAGCTGGTCAATATGGCCCGCCGGGTGGCGGCCAGCCGCGCATCCGTCCTCATTCAGGGGGAGAGCGGCACAGGCAAGGAAGTGCTGGCCCGCCTGATCCATCAATTGAGCCCCCGCGCCCACAAGCCCATTATTGTCGTCAACTGCGGGGCTCTTGCAGAAAATCTGCTGGAGAGTGAGCTGTTCGGCCACGAAAAAGGAGCCTACACGGGCGCAGGCTCGCGCAGGATCGGACGATTCGAGGAAGCGGACGGCGGCACCCTTTTTCTCGATGAAATCGGAGAGCTCAGTCCCGCCATTCAGGTCAAACTGCTGAGGTTTCTCCAGGAGCGTGAGATATCACGTCTCGGCAGCAATGTCACCATCTCCGTGGATGTTCGTATTATCAGCGCCACCAATCGTGACCTCGACACGATGGTAAGAGAGGAAACCTTCCGGGAGGACTTGTTTTACCGCCTCAAGGTGGTGGCCCTGTCGTTGCCTCCGCTGCGGGAAAGAAAAGAGGATCTGCCCGCGATGATTGACCATTTCATGGAGAAGTTTGCCCATGAAAACGGCAAAAACATTCAGGGCATTACTGCAGAAGCCCGTGACATGCTCATGAAATATGATTATCCGGGTAACGTCCGGGAGCTGGTCAATATCATGGAAAGGGCCGTGGTCATCGCCCGCGAAGATTACATAAGTGTGGATGATCTGCCCTTTAAAGAGGATGCCGTCGCCTTAGAAACAGAAAAAAAATCACACGGCACGCTGCGTGACTCGCTTGAAGAGCTGGAAAAACGGCTGATTGCCGAAGCCATGGACAAGGCGGCAGACAACCAGACACGCGCCGCTGAAATGCTGGGCATGTCGGAAAGAATGCTGCGCTATAAACTCAAAAAATATATCCTGAAAAATTAGGCATCGATGCCTGCGGCGTTTTGGGGTCACTTGTCGTCATGCCACCGCAAAGGCACTTTAAGGCGGTACGTCATAAGAAGACTGAATGAAGACGGAGTCCCACATATGAACCGGTTTGCCAAAATTATCGATTTCCATAGGCGCAAGCGTACCATCGCCAAGCTGTATAAAAAAGCCGTTGGCTGCAAACCGAACCTCGTCACCCCCTACTGCAGCTCCGAAAAAATACAATACCGGAAACTCTACGGCAATCATACATTCTATGCTCTTCTGGCCGATAAGTACAAGGTACGCGAATATGTCGCCGAACGGGCAGGCAAAAAGTATCTGGTCCCCCTGTTGTCTGTATGTGAGGAACTAACGCCCGAAATACTGACGGCATTGCCGACCCCTTTCATCATCAAATGCAACCACGGCTGTAAATGGCACAGGATCGTAAAGGACATAAAACTTATCAATATTGCAGAAACGGTGCATTATTTCAATGAAACCTTAAAACTCAAGTACAGTGCAGCGTCCGGAGAAAGGCACTATGATTTCATCGAGCCGAAAATCATCGTCGAAAAGCTGCTGGACGACAACTCAGAGCCGCCGTGGGATTATGCCATTTATAGTTACAACGGACAAAACGGTTTCAACTTCGCCATTGCCGTCAGCTCTCCCGATATGAGCAGTCTTGCCCATTTTGACCGGGACTGGAACTTGTGGGAGGGCAACCTCACCGACGAGCAAATGAAAAAATATGTCAAGCCGAAGAATTTTCATGAGATGGTGGAGGTGGCTCGGCTTTTATCAGCGGGCATAGACTTCGTGCGCGTTGACTTGTACAATATTAACGGGAAAATTTATTTCGGCGAATTAACTTTTACACCTCATTCCGGGCTCGGGAAGATAAAAAACGAGTTTCGAAAAAAAATGCGCGCCGAAATGTGGGAACTGGCTGCGGATAACCGACAACTGTATCAGAAAAGAGGATGGTTTGCAGATTAAGGGAAACGGGCGGTCGTAAAGGGCAAAGGATAATAGATCGTGGTTCGTGGTTTATAGTATGTGGTCGAGGCGCTTTGTAATTTTGAAGCGAAAAGAAAAATCTCACGACTTGGAACAGCCACTTACCCTCTCCTTGATCCTTACCCCCTCCCGGCACGAAACAGCCCCGTACTGCAAATCACAAAAAAAGCCGTTTGTTAAAACGGCTTTTTTACAGATGGACATGACGGAATCATCAAGCGTATTGCTTCTTGACGGCAAGCAGCATGGCGTAATGCTTTCTTTCCTCTGCGATTATTTGTTCGATGGTTTCGTGCTGCGCCGGCGGCACCAGATTTTTAATCTCATGATAGTATAAAATGGAGTCCAGTTCGCGCTGCATGGCAAATTCAACCGCGCTTGGCGTGTCGGTAACCGCCGACAGCTGCTTGTCCATGACCTCTTTGGTGAAAATAATGTTGTTGTCCACGTAATTGCGCAGATATTCCGCGTATTCTCCGGCATAGCGCTCCGGCGGCGTATAGGTTTCAATATTCGCCAGAAGTTTTTCGAAAATGCGCTTGTGCGCCGCCTCAGCCGCGGCGAGATCGGCGAAGAGTTTTTTAACATCCTCCGTTTTGGCCATTTTCTCGGCGAAATTGTAAAAAGTGATCCCGTTTTCCTCGATACGGACAGCAACTTCCACTATATCGTTGGCTGTGAATACCTGCATGATTTCCTGCCTCCTGATCTTTAAAATGTTGGCCTAGATTGAACATATTTTTAAAGCGATTGCAACCTTTTTGCTGTTTGATTAAAGCCATCTCTTTTTGCGGAAGAAAACAACCATCACCACGACGACCACCAGCATCAGCCCCCACAGGGCGAAATATCCCCACCGCCACGCCAGTTCCGGCATATTTATGAAATTCATCCCGTAAATGCCCGCCAGGAACGTAAGCGGCATGAAAATGGTAGCGATGATCGTCAAAACCTTCATGACTTCGTTTTGCCTCATGCTGATGGATGACAGATAGATGTCCAGCATACCGGAGAGCATGTCCCGGAAAGTATCCACCGTATCGATAAGCGCGATAATATGATCAAAAACATCCTTGAAATAAACAATGTTGGACTCCTCAAGCAGCGGCGAGTCCGACCGCTGAAGAATGCTGACGGCCTCTCTGAGTGGCCACAGTGATTTACGCATGAAGATCAATTTTCTTTTTAAATTATGGACGGACTTAAGGCCGAAGGGCGTCGTCTGGCGGATAAGTTCATCTTCGAGGTTTTCTATTTTCTCTTCCATATCCTCCAGTGCCGCAAAATATTGATCGACAATATTATCTATTATGTGGTGGGCCAGGAGGTCCGCGCCCGCTCTATGCAACCTGCCTCTGCCTGAACGCAGCCTTTCCCGGATCGGTTCGAATATTTCGCTTTTTCTCTCCGTAAACGAAAGAACAAATCTTTTGCCGAAAATCACACTGACCTGTTCGGAGTTAATGTTTTCATCGATATGGTTATAGAAATTTTTTAAAACAATATAGATGTAATCGGTAAAATCCTCCGTTTTCGACCGCTGATCCGTATTTAAGATGTCTTCCATGACGAGCGGGTGAAGACCGAACAAGACGCCGATTTCCGCCAGCAGCTGCACATCCTGCAGACCATCAACATTGACCCAGAGGATGCCGGGCTGATCTTTTTCTCCGCTGAGCTCCGAGGCGGAGCTGACTACTTTTTCCGTGATAGACGACTCATCATAGCGGAAAATCGTGATTTTCGGTTTTTCGGCATAAGCCTTCCCGATGTGCACCAGCGTTCCCGGAGCCAGCCCGGCCTTTTTTGATCTTTTTCTT
>JAAYKU010000235.1 GCA_012522275.1 Smithella sp. | reverse complement strand
GGTATTAGTGGTAAAATGGATCATTTTCGCTGGCCGAATAAATTCTTTCAGGAGCTTGGGCTGTATAGTCTTGAGGAGGCCCATGATCTGTTGTTCCAGTCCTCAAGGAGGTAAAACCACCAACTGGAGAGCCGGATGCGGGAAATCCGCAAGTCCGGTTCGGAGGGAGGGGCGACGCAAATCAATGCGTCGTTCCTACCCCTATAGAATATGCTGAAAATACTGGATTCCCCCGTGTCAAGCACGGGGCAGGCTCAAAGTCGCGCTTCGCTTGCACTAAATGACAAAAAAGTAATTACGACACAGTCTCCGGAGGGGGACAGGCCAGACCGGACGATTTTATTTTTGCCGGCACTGACGCATGACTTTTTCGGTGATGGCCTCAAGCGGCAGAACCTTATCGACCGCGCCGCGTTTGATCGCTTCGTGCGGCATGCCGAACACAACACTTGTTTGCTCATCCTGGGCGATGGTGAAGGCGCCCGCCTTTTTCATCTCCAGCATGCCCTGCGCACCATCGTCGCCCATGCCGGTCATGATGACGCCTAGCGCGTTTCCACCGGCGTAGCGGGCGGTCGAGCGGAAAAGAACATCCACCGAGGGGCGGTGGCGTGACACCAGCGGCCCTGTCCTGATTTCGACAAAATAGCGTGCTCCGCTGCGTTTGAGCAGAGTGTGGAAATTTCCCGGGGCGATGAGCGCGCGTCCGGTCATCACCGTGTCGTTGTTTTGCGCCTCTTTCACCGAAACTTTGCACAGCGAATCGAGCCGCCGGGCAAACGATTGGGTGAAGCTCTCCGGCATATGCTGAACGATCACGATGCCCGGTGCGTCCGCGGGCATTTTTTCCAGAAAGACGCGGATGGCCTCTGTCCCCCCGGTGGAGGCACCGACGACAATCACTTTGTCGGTGGTTTCAACCATGGCGGATTTCGGGGCGGAAAGGATCACGTCGGCGGTCAGTTTCGGCTCGACAAGTGGGCGGCGTAAAATGGCCTGGGGCTTCACTTCGGATGCGGCCTTCACGGCGTCGCAGATACGAATTTTAGACTCTTCAAAAAAGCGGCGCGTGCCGAGCTTCGGCTTGGCGATAATTTCCACCGCACCGTATTCCAACGCCCTGAGCGCGGTCTGTGAATGTTCCTGGGCCAGAGATGAGCAGATCACCACGGGGATGGGGTGCTGGGTCATGATTTTTCGTAAAAAAGTCAATCCGTCCATGCGCGGCATTTCCACGTCCAGCGTGATGACGTCCGGGATCTCTTCGCGTATGCGGTCCGCGGCGATAAACGGGTCCGCCGCCGTGGCCATGACCTCGATGGCCGGGTCCGTCTCCAGAATTTCCACGAGAGCCTGGCGCACGACGGCCGAGTCGTCCACCACCAGCACGCGGATTTTTCCGGAGGTCTTTGCCACGTTACACCTCCTTTTGGGTTGTCCATTGCCTTGCCGTCGAGTCGAAGGCGAGGCGTCGGATTTTGTTGACGGATGTCTTTCCCGTTTGAGAATTGAAAACGACTTTGCGTCCGGTCAGACCACCCGTGTCGGAAACAGTGATTTTCAGGTGATGATCCGTCAGCACTTTTTCAGCCGCGCGGACGTTTTGAGACCCGACGGAAAGGTTCAGGCGCCGCCCCTGTTGTTCGCCGATCATTTTCGCGCCTCCGAAAACCTGCACGGTCGTTTCTTCCGGCCTGATGCCGGCGCGCCGGAAAGCCTCAATCATCATGACAAGCGCACAATCCACATATTTATAGGCTTCCGGGCATTTGATACAGTTTTCGTCCAGCAGGTCATGTACACTTCCGCGATAGACGTGTTTCTTGCAATGGGGCAAAAGGGCATGGCAGATGGCCGCCATACCCAGGGTTTCATTGAACAGGGTTACCGCGATGCACGACCCCAGAACCGTGGACACCAAAAGAGGTATCTCCAGCATGAACATTTCGCCGGGCCTGAGATGGGCCGAAGGCAGGAGTGTTGTTTTATCCTCCGTCATGGGGCTTCCTGTAAACGGTCGGGGCAACTTGCACCAGCGGTAGTGCCATGCCGTTCAATGTTTCGGAATGCCCCATAAACAGGAAGCCTCCGGGCACCAGATGTCGGCAGATACGCTTGAGAATCATCTCTTGCGTGGGGTGGTCGAAATAGATGATGACATTGCGGCAGAAGATGACATCGAATGGCCCGGCAAAAGCATAGGCCTGGTCCATAAAGTTCAGGCGTCGATAGGTGACGCGCGCGCGAAGCTCCGGCACGATCCTCACCAGAGGGTTTTCCCGGCTTCTGAGCAGGTATTTTTTTCTGAGCGCAAGCGGCACGGGGGCGATTTTTTCCATCGTATAGACAGCCATAGCCGCCGCCTGTAAAACGCGTGTCGAGATGTCGGTGCCCAGAATTTCATAACGGAAGTCGGGATCGAAAAGTGCGTGTTCGGCCAGCACCATGGCCAGCGTGTAAGGTTCCTCGCCGCTGGAGCAGCCGGCGGACCAGAATTTCAAAGGCTTTCGGCCGGCGGTATTGCGGCGCCCGGCCGGCGGCGCGAGTATGTGTGAGGTGAGAAATTCAAAGTGCCCGGGCTCGCGGAAAAAATCAGTTTTGTTGGTCGTGACCGCGTCGATCATGTGGGCAAGCTCCACGCCCGCGTCGGCGCCGCCGAAGACATGGTCGGCATATTGCGAGTAGGTGGAAAATTTGTGCAGGCGCAGCCTTTTGTGTAGTCTCGTCTGTAGCATCGTTTTTTTTGCGGCAGGCATTTTGATGCCGCAGTTTTCGTGGATGAAATTCGCGAAACGGCGGAATTCCGCATCCGTCATCTCGCGTATGACTGCCGTTTCCTGTCCGGCCGGAGCAGAATGCGCCCCTGCGGCGGCCCCCGGCAGCCGGGGGCCGCAAGGTTGGCGCGTGCGTGAAATAGAGCCCGAAGGCGGGCCTGCGGATGCCTGTGCGTGCATCATGAAGTCGCCTCTGTCATTGCCGCGGCAATATCGAGCTCTTCGATGGAAAAGACACGGTCGATATCTAAAATGATCACAAACCGCTCGTCGCGTCTGCCCATACCGAGGATGAAATCAGTATTGAGTTTTGTGCCGATGCGCGGCGCCGGCTCTACCTGCGCCGGTTCCAGTTCGAAGACTTCCTGCACGGAATCGACCAGCGCGCCCAGCACTGTCTGCTCGTCCTCGATGGTGATTTCCACCACAATGATGCAGGTGTCCACCGTGCGCTCCTGCGCCGGCATATTGAATTTGAGCCGCATATCCACCACGGGGACGACGCTGCCGCGCAGATTGATGACGCCCTTCATGAAATCGGGCGTACGCGGCACTTTGGTGATGTTCGTATAGTCGAGGATTTCGCGCACCTTGCCTACGTCGAGGGCGAAAGTCTCCTCTTCCATCTTAAAGGTCAGATACTGCCTTGTTTCCGTTATTTTTGAGACAGCCATATTTCATCTCCTTTATCTGTGCCGTGATCTGCCGCCGGGGCGTTTAATCCCCGGCGGCAAAACGGTTGTTAGTATTTTTCGAACTCGGAGTCCATGGCGTCAGTGCCGCCCGTCAGGTTGATTTCGACGCCCTGCATGTTGACCTCCGGGCCGGAGCTTTTCGGCAGAGGATGCCCGCCCGGCGCGGCAAGCGCCTTTACCCGCGTCTGCGGTTTTTGTTTTGCCCTCGCGTGTGTTGCAATTCTCGGTGCGGAGGATCTGCGTGAGTGGTCTTCGCCGATCCTGAAGAAGGCGATCGCCTCCTGCATTTGCTGGGCCTGGGCCGACAATTCCTCCGCGGTCGAGGACATCTCTTCGGAGGCGGAGGCGTTTTGCTGAATGACCTGGTCGAGTTGTTGAATCGCCTTGTTGATTTGCTCGGAGCCGGCATCCTGCTCTTTGCTGGCGGCCGCGATTTCCTGCACCAGATCGGAGGTGCGCTGAATATCCGGCATCATTTTTTCGAGCATTTCCCCCGCTCCTTCGGCGACCTGAACGCTCGACGCCGACAGACGGTTTATTTCGCCCGCCGCCGTCTGACTGCGTTCGGCGAGTTTACGCACTTCGGAGGCGACCACGGCAAAGCCCTTGCCGTGTTCACCGGCGCGCGCCGCTTCGATGGCCGCGTTGAGCGCCAGCAGGTTGGTCTGGCGTGCGATTTCCTCGATGATGGAAATCTTGCCGGCGATTTCCTTCATCGCCTTGACGGTTTCCGCGACGGACTTGCCGCCTTCATCCGCGTCGTGAGAGGATTTCATGGCGATTTTTTCCGTCTGCTGGGCGTTGTCCGCGTTTTGTTTGATGTTGGAAATCATCTGCTCCATCGACGAGGAGACCTCTTCAGCGGAGGCCGCCTGCTCTGTCGCGCCCTGCGATATTTCTTCGGCAGTGGCGGGCATCGCCTCGCTGCCGGCGGCCACCTGCTCGGCGGCGAGTTGAACGTTGGAGACCACGTCAACGAGTTTTTCAAGCATGGCTTTCAAGGCCTGCATCAACTGGTCCTGTGCCGAGCGCTCTTTAACCGTTACTGTCAGATTGCCTTTGGAAATTTCCAGTGCGGTGGCGGTGATTTCATTCATCGCGTCCACCAGTATGTTCAGGTTGTTTTTGATTTCGTTGAAATCCCCATTGTAGGTGTCGGTAATTTTTGACGGGATGTCACCCTTGGAGATACGGTCCACATAATCGGCGGCCACGTTGAGCGGGCCGATAACCGCGTCGAGCGTTTCGTTAAGGCCCTGGACAATGGCACGGAAATCCCCCTGATGACGACCCGCATCGGCGCGTGTGGCAAGCTTTCCTTCCACCGCGGCCGCAGAAAGGCCATTGACGTCTCCCACCAGTGCCTGAATATTTTGCACCATCTGCTTCATGGCGGCAAGCAGTTGCCCTGTTTCATCTTTAGCGTCACTTTCGATTGCTACATTTGTGTCACCGCGGGCGATTTGTTCGGCGGCATTCATGCATTGATTGATGGGGCGTACAATGCCGCGTGTAAGCAGCCACGCAAGTATTATGGTCAAAGCGAGCGCCAGAACAACGGCAACGCACAAATAAACAATGGCGCTTTGATACAGAGACTGGGCTGTTTTACCGTCGTTTCCCATGCGTTCATTTTGATATTTGATCAGCTCTTCCGTGTTTTGAAAATAGGCAGCCTGCGCCGGACGGACCTGTATGATCAGGGCATCGGCTGCTTCACGTTTTTTGCCCTCGAGCGCGAGTTTTCTAACTTCTCCGATTGCCGTTATGTAAACAGCGCGTGAGTTGTCAATATCTTTAAGAATCATTTTACCGCGCTCAGAGCGTACAACTTTGGCCAGCTCTGCAAGAATATTTGTGATACTCTCACTGGCCTGGTCGATCCTCTGATTTTCGGCTGTTATTTCATCACGGCGTTCAAAAAGCACCATGTTTCTGAGCGACCGGGCGACAAGGTTGATGTCGTTGATGATCTGATTGGCTTTTTCGACTTTGGGGATTGAATCGCCCACTAAAGTGTTGACAGTTTGGTTAATGCCGGAAAGCCGCGTGAGAGACACGCCCGCGACAATCAGCAGCAAAACGACTATTACGGCAAAGCCTGCGGCGAGCCGCGCTCCGATTTTCATGTTTTTAATCATCTCACTGTTCTCCTTTTTTCCTGTGTTGAATTATAAAGTTCTTTTGCCCGATTGTTATTCATCAACAAACCGCCGCATGACCGATGGACGCCTGTGCGGCCTGCCCCGGCATGGCGGAAATTTTCCCGCGCCTGCCGTGAAAAGAACGCGACGCGGCTGCCAGCAGCATGTGCGAGTGTTTGGGCGACGTGCATGGGTGCCTGCGGGAGGGTTGTGGCCGGCAGGAATTATGTACCCGCGGGTGGAAAGAGGGCTGATGAAAGTCGCGCCCGCCTTGAAATATAAATTGATCACGATGCTGTTCATACTGCCTTCCTTTTTCAGGCCGGGACCAAGGTTTCCGCTTCTGCTTTGGCGGCCAGTTTCGCCACATCCAGGATCAGCGCCACTGTGCCGTCGCCCAGGATAGTCGCGCCGGACACCTCCTGGATGTCGCGGTAGAATTTCCCCAGGTTTTTGATGACGGTCTGATGTTCGCCCACCACCTGATCGACGACAATGCCGATGCGCTCGCTGCCGACACTGCTGATGATGATTTGTTCGATTTCCGGCGGGGCACCCGCGATAGCGAAAGATTTCCGAAGGGGTATGTAGGGAACGATTTCGTCGCGCACCGTGATGACGTGCCGTCCGTGCGCTTGTTCAATGTCTGCGCGGGAAAGTTCCACGCACTCTTCGACGGAGGCAAGCGGTACGACAAAAAAGGAATCGCCTGTTTTGACGAGCAGGCTGTCGATGATGGCCAGCGTCAGGGGAAGTTTGAGCGTGATTGTGCTTCCCGCGCCGGGACGGCTGGCGATCTCGATTGTACCGCCCAGCGAGTCGATGCTTTTTTTGACGACATCCATGCCTACGCCCCTGCCCGATACGCTGCTGACAGTGTCTGACAGAGAAAAGCCGGGCGCGAGAATGAAAGAAAGTATTTCCGTCTCTGAAAGCACGGCATCCGGCGAAAGCAGGTTTTTTTCAACGGCCCTGCGGCGCACCCGGGCCGCGTCGATGCCCGCTCCGTCATCTTCTATTTTTATAAGCACATGGGCGCCTGAATGCTCTGCGCTGAGCTTCACCATTCCAGCACGTGGCTTGCCCCCGGCCGCCCGGATATCGGGCGCTTCGATGCCGTGGTCGATGCTGTTGCGGATCAGATGGACCAGCGGGTCGTTGAGCTTTTCGATGACGGTTTTGTCGAGCTCCGTTTCGCCTCCCTGAGTGATGAGCCGGACGTCTTTCCCCAGTTCTTTGGATAGGTCATAGACGAGCCTTTTGAATTTGCTGAAGGTGTTGCTGATCGGCAGCATCCTGATGCTCATGGTGTTGTCGCGCAAAACGGCCGTGAGACGCTCGATTTCTTCCGCCACCAGCGCGAGATCCGTATCGATGATGCGTTCGGCCAGTTGACTCAAGCGCGACTGGACGGTGACCAGCTCGCCTACCATGTCCACCAGAGTGTCCAGCCGTTCGGCCGGCACGCGGATCGTGGCGGCGCCGGCAGAGGCTGCCGACTGCCGGGCGCGCATTTCACGCACATGCTCCTGCTCGGCCAGCGCCGAGTGAATGCGCTCCGGGGTAACATGGCCTTCCGAGGTGAGAATCTCGCCCAGCCTTTTTTGCGCTCCCAGGGCTTTTTGTATCGTGTTCGGATGAATATCGCCGCGCTCGGTAAGAATTTCTCCCAGTTTCTTGTATGAATTATCGTCTGCCAGTGTCGGCCAGTCGATGACTTCAAGGAAAAGATCACAGCGGTCCTCAACGAAGATAAAGACATCTCTGATGGCGTTTTCGCCCTGGTCAGTGGTTAATACTATGTCCCATGAGATGTAGCAGCTTTCGGGATCTATATCTTCGAGCATGGGAATGTCATCGGTCAGGGCCGTGATCCTGCACGGGCCCAGGTCTTTGAGTTCCGCAAGGAGCAATACCGGGTTTACGCCGGCCGCAAAAATATCCTGACGCGGTCGGAAACGGATACGCCAGGTCGTTTCATGTCCCTCGTGCCGGTCTTCATCCGAAGATCCACCCGACTGCCCGTCCGCCGGCCCGGAAATAAGCTGTGTAAACTGCTTTTGCAGGGCCTGTCGTATTGAAGCATCCGGGGAGCCGCCGCCGAGCATATCGCGTATAATGTCACAGGCATCGAGGGTGAGACCTGTCAGTGTGTCCGTGACTTTTAATTTGTTATTACGGATCAGGTCATAGATGTTTTCTATGTCATGGGTGAAAGAGACGATATTGTCGAAGCCGAACATCGCGCCTGAACCCTTGATGGTGTGCAGAGCACGAAAAATACGCCCGATGAGCTCTTTGTTGGTAGAGTCGTCCTTGAGCTCCAGAAGAGCCGCTTCCAGTTCTTCAAGCAGTTCACTAGCCTCCTGCTGATATACCTGCGCGTGTTTGTCTTTCATCCGAGCACCTTTTTTATTACCGCGATGAGTTGCGGCGGGCTGAAAGGTTTGACAATCCAGCCGGTGGCGCCCGCCTGCTTGCCTTCCTGCTTCTTTTCCGCCTGCGACTCAGTGGTCAGCATGACGATGGGAATGAATTTATGCGCCGGGCTTTGCCGCACGGCGCGGATAAGGCCGATGCCGTCAAGGTGCGGCATGTTGAGGTCGGTAAGCAGCATATGGATGCTGCAGCCGGAGAGTTTTACCAGGGCATCCTCTCCGTCTGAAGCCTCGATGACACCATAGCCCGCTTCCTTCAGTGTGAAAGCGACCATCTGGCGGACAGAGGCGGAATCATCCACGGTCATGATGGTTTTACTCATGGTATTTATCCACCCATAAACAGTTTTTGCCTACATCCAAGACGCAGCCCTCCATGCGCAGATAGCCTGTTTCGACAACTGCCTGACGAAGCACCGTGTTTTCCCGGCCCGCCAGGGTCACCTGCTTACCCCGGCTTGCGCCTGTGCGGTGTGCCGAACACATCAACTGCAAGAAAGACAGGTCAATTTCGGAGGCAACGCCCACATCCACTGTCAGGTTGTCAGCTTCTTCCAGGACATTTTGCAGAGCGTCACGTATGGCCGATACCCGCGCGATGGTGAGCTCTTCGCTTAAAACGAGCGTCGCGCTTTTCGTTTTTTTGTCGATGAGAGTTTTCATTTTCGGCTCATCCTTCCTTTAGTGTCCATGATGTCTGCGCGGCCGTGTCCGTTTCAGCCGGGCAGGTCAAAAGCATACGTCTGAGCACCGAGGCCATATCCAGAAAGTCACTGTCGGCGTAGGTGATAAAGCGCGGACGAACTGTGTGCGCCAGCTCGATTGTTTCCGGCTTCGCATCAGGCAGAATAAGCACAATCTTATGGTCCATCAGCAGATTTTGCAGTGCCGCGATCTGTTGAAGATGTTTTTTGCTGCCGACATGAAATACGACGATGTGGCGGGCGGGTGCGTGGGTACGCAGATGTTTTTCAAAGTCTCCCCAGCGCGTGAAGACCTCGAAATTGTTCTCTGTCACGACAAGTCTGATCACTCTTTTAACTTGTTCGCGTCCGGTGGATTTTGTCGGGCAAAAATAAGTGATACTCACGGGCAATCAAACCTCCGTCATCAGCAATAGCATCAACGGTGCCAAAGATGAAAAACCGGAGGCATAAATGGTTTTGTCTTGTTATAGCAAAATAATATTGAATAGATGCGATGCTCCCCCGGTCTGGTCTGCCTGCCTGGAGCAGAGAATCGCAGTATGATTCACCTCCTTTTCTTGTCCGCTGTTGCCGGACGCAATCCCGTTAAAGCGGATTTTGAACCCCGCTTGCTGAGCCTTTTTTATCATGACAGTACGTTACGCTTTATAACGTCATTATCAGTGTGTTATCAATGGCTTGCAGATAAATTTAAGAACAGGGGTAAGGTGTCCGATATTATGGGAGACACAAAATAAGTGTGGCTTGAAAAAGGTTTTTTATGATGGCGAAGATACTCATCGTTGATGACGACAAAATGTTTTCCGATATGCTTTCACAGAAAATGAGAAAAACAGGGCATGAGGTTAGTTGGGCCGGGACGCTTAAAGAGGCCTGTCCACTTTGCCGGGACGGTCTTTTCGATCTGGTCTATCTGGATGTTAACCTGCCCGACGGGTGCGGGCTTACGGCCATTGAGCAAATGACGGAGGCTTCGTCAAAGCCGGAAGTAATTATTATCACCGGCGAGGCGGATGCCGATGGGGCGCAACTGGCCATCAAAAGTGGCGCCTGGGATTATGTGGCCAAACCGGTTGCCACAGGTGAGTTGATGCTTTCTTTGCAGCGGGCGCTTCAATACCGTCGCATGAAACAAGTGATGCGCCCGTCACACGAGTTCCGGCGCGAAAGAATTATAGGATCTTCCGGGGAAATGACCGCCTGCCTCGACCAGGCGGCCCAGGCCGCCTCATCAGATGGCAGCGCCCTTATTACCGGCGAGACGGGTACGGGCAAAGAGCTGATTTCCTGGGCCGTTCATGATAACTCTTCTCGCGCCGGTAAAAATTTTGTCGTGGTGGACTGCGCGGCCCTGTCGGCCACTTTGGTGGAGAGCATTTTATTTGGCTATGAAAAGGGGGCCTACACAGGCGCAGACAAGTCGCACGACGGACTGATCAAGCAGGCCGATGGGGGGACTCTTTTTCTTGATGAAATAGGCGAGCTGCCGCCGGCTGCACAAAAATCTTTTTTGCGGGTTTTGCAGGAGCGGCGTTTTCGACCGCTGGGCGGCAAGGCGGAAATTGACAGCGACTTTCGTCTGATTGCGGCGACGAACCGCGATCTGGACGCGATGGTGGCAGACAGTTCTTTTCGCGGTGACCTTTTGTTTCGCATCCGCTCTTTTCATATTCGGGTTCCCGCTCTGAGAAAGCGTCGCGGAGACATCAGTGAGCTTGCTGAACATTACATAATGAAGCGCTGTTCGCGCCGCGAGATGCCGCTCAAATCATTGGGTCCGGATTTTATTGATTTTCTTGAGCGCTACGACTGGCCCGGCAATGTGCGTGAATTGTTCGGGGCGTTGGAGCGGGTTTTGGCTGCGGCGGGTGAAGAGCCTGTTTTGTTCGGCAAGCACCTGCCGGTAGAACTGCGCGCCAAAGTTACCGCCGCCGCTTTTGAAGCGGACGAAAAGCCACGTATTGAAAAAGAAAAAGATGCTCCGGGCATAGGTAAGTTTCAAGACGTGCGCGAGCAGGCTATGGCCAGAGCTGAATATGAATATTTAAAACACCTGACAAAAGCATGTGAGCGTGATGTGAAAAAAGCCTGCACGCTCTCGGGGCTTTCGCGTTCACGCCTTTACGAACTGCTCAAAAAACACGACCTCAGGTTGTGACAGTCCGGATGATTGAGAGGTTGGAATACACAGACGGCTGCAGGGGAAGTGACCAGTGACGAGCGATGAGTGTAAGAGGCGGTGAAAAGAAGCTCGCTGCTGATGGTTTACGGTGTCCCTCCTGGGAGGGGCCGAGGGGGAGGATGGGAAGCCAGGCTTACAAAGTCCACCCCCGGCCCGCTCGAGCGGGCCACCCCCGCCGGCGTGTGACAGTATCGTCATGCCGGTGAAAATCGGCATCCAGAATATAATGAGCAAATAGCTAGTCGTTCGTAGTTTCAGGAAGCCTGCCGCTTTTGTCTTCCGCGCCGGAGGACAGGCGCATGCCATCGCTTCAACTTTTCAACCCGTCCAATCTTCCAACAACGAACCACGAAAGATGAACTTGATCATTGCTCCTTTTGGAGGCTCTGCTGTCCGCATGCTGAAGTGCACCGATCGGCGGCGTGTGGCGGGTGTTAATCCGCGCAGGCCGGAATAATTCCGGCAGGGCCGGATTTTCCTTCCGGCGCGCAAACTTTTTTTGCATTGTTTTTCCCCAAATACGCTCTTATATCCGCCGGGTGTCGCCGGTTTCGTTTTCTGGCATTTTTCATGCTTTGAATTTTTGTATTTGGCTTATGTGGACGGGATAGAGTTATGAAAATACGAAAACGCCTGGCCGCCTTTCTCACCGGAAAGAATGATTTCGGGGAGGAGGGGCTCAAAGACGAAGTTGCCCGGCTCGGGGAGATAGCCCCGTCCACGGAGGCAGAGTTTATGGAAATCGGCGCCAGGCTCGGTTCTTTTTATCGCCAGGCGGCGGACATTTCCGAAAAGGCATCCGCTCTTACCGGCAGACTCTCCGGCGGCGAAATGAGCCGGCTCGGGGAGGGATTTGCTAAAATTTCTTCGGCAGTGATGAATCTCGCCGCCGGCGTTGAGTCTGAAAAAGAAATTATCGACAAGATACTCAACCAGTTCATCTCCGTTCAAAACCCGCTGGACGGTTTCGGCAAGATTGTGCGCAATCTTAATGCCTTGTGCAGCTACATAAAAATAGAGGTGGCACGACTGGGGCTTGCCGATGAGTCTTTTCACAAGTTATCTCAGGATGTGCAGATGCTGTCTGAAACGATCGCCCGCAAAGCCTCTTCTTTGTCAGAGCAGATTACGCAAGTGATTCCCTCGCTCAAGGAAAATGCGGTGCGAATCGCAGGGGCGGGAGCGCAAAGGCAGGAAAGCTGCCGGGCGGCCACAGAAAAAATCATGCGCGACCTGATGATTTTATCCGAAAGCAATCAGGCGGCAGTCGCCGCGGTGGAAAAGATTTCCGGCGGCTGGCAAAATATCACCGGCCATATCGGTGAGATTGTGCAATCTCTGCAATCTCATGATATCACACGCCAGCGCATCGAGCATGTCTGCCACGCGCTTTGCGACGAGGCGCATCCGGCGGGAAAGGCACACGCAGACAAACCTGAGCCCTCTTCGCTGTTTTCAGCGCTGCGGCGCCGGACAGACGGGGTGTTTAACTCTCGTTCACGCCTGCGCAGAGTGCATCTTTTCCGCCTCCAGGCGGCGCAGTTGCAAACCGCCGATGCAGACCTGCGGGAGGCGGCGGAAAAATTGATTTCCGGCCTCTACGGCATCGGGGCTGATGCGCAGGCGATATCCGGTGATATACGGGATGTTGCGGTTTCTTCCGCCGACGGCGGCAGATCTTTTCTGGATCAGCTCGAAGATGACCTCAAAGGTCTGGCGGCCGAGGCACAACTGGCGGCGTGCAACCAGAGGGAGACAGCCGCGGCGATGAGCGCACTTTCCGATACGGCGCTGGGCATGTCCGGTTTCGTGCTGGAAATGGAAGGTATCGGCATTGAAATGCAGCGCCTGGCGCTCAACGCCCAGGTGCATGCCGCCCATATAAGCGCTGCGGATGCGGCACTGGCCGTGATGGCTGAATCCATCCAGCACCTGGCCTCGGATACCGCCTCCATTGTGACGCAGGTCAACGGGCGTCTCGGTGAGGTCAGAAGCGGCGCCACGACTCTTACACGTATCGCCGGCCAGGAAACTCAAGAGGGGGCGGAGTCGATGTCGGACATTCACGAAAATTTCCCGGCTATGCTCGGCGCACTCAAAAAGGTTGACGCGGATATCCGTGCCGGACTGCCGCAGATCGAACAGGCTGGCGTGCGGCTTGCCGAGGAAATCGCCAGGCTGGTGGAAGGCATCGGCTTTCATGAAAAAATATCGGCGCAGCTCAACGAAACATCCGGGTATCTGATTGCCCGGGCACGCGAGATTGCCGCTCTGGCCGGAAGAAATAGGACTCAATCAGACCCGGACACCGGCCTGGAGCATCTGGCTGCAAAGTACACAATGCAGCGCGAAAGGCAGACCCATCGCCAGATAATCACAATGGCGGAAAGTCAGACGCATGGGGCGTATGTAAGTGATCCTGATCCTGTGCAGGCAGACGCCTCCGACGGCCTGGGCGACAATGTAGAGCTGTTTTGATGTCCGCCGTTCATGCCTTATTTGTCTTTGGTTCCTTTCTTTCAGTTTTTAACATAGAACATAGAGAATAGGACACATCTTTGCTGTCCGCTTATCGCTGTTTACTTTTGCTTCTCCGTGTGATTATAAGGCAGCCGCTTGAAAGTTCTGAAGAGCGCTGGTCGAAATGAGTCTGATAACTATATTTCTTTTGGCGGTTGGTCTGGGGGTGGACGCCTTTTCCGTAGCGATCGCCATCGGCGCCGCCGTTCCCAGAAGAACGTGGGCCCCGGTTTTACGCCTTTGCCTCGCTTTCGGTTTTTTTCAATTTATCATGCCGCTTTTAGGCTGGCTGGCCGGTGCGACGATTGTAGATCTGATTCAGAAATTTGCTCATTGGGTCGCTTTTGCCCTTCTGGCTCTTGTCGGTGCAAAAATGATGAGCGACGGGTTTTCTAACGACGACGACCGGCAAAAGACGGATCGGACCAGGGGGCTTCCTCTTTTGATGCTTTCCGTCGCCACCAGTATCGATGCACTCGCCGCGGGATTCAGTATTTCCGTGCTGAAAAACCAGATACTGCTTCCCTCTGTGATCATCGGAGCAGTCTGTTTTATCATGACCGGCTTCGGAATGGTTTTCGGAAAAGTGTTGGCGCGCATTTTTGGTAAAAAAGTGGAAATTGCCGGCGGCCTGGTTTTGATCGGCATCGGCATTAAAATCCTTGTGGAGCATTGGGGATAGGGTGTAGTGATATATTCTCAATCGGCGGAGACGCCGCGTCTGCCTGCGTTCGCCGGGAAAGGAAATAAAATGAAGTATCAAATCATCGAGTCGGGCAAAGAAGAAATAGGTCTGGTCTGGCGGCTGACTGACGCCGAAGTGCGCATAGAGTTTATTTATCTGCCGGGAAAGGAGAAGATGACCAAAAGGATCGCCCGTGATTTGCCGGGTATCCGGGTGACGCCTGAGCAAATTCCCCTGGGTCTGGACCGGGCGATCGCCGGTTTGTATGAGGGGAAAAAAACAGACTTCGATCTTGCCACCCTCAACTGGGCAAAACTTTCCGGATTTTCGGCCCGTGTGCTGAAGGAAACTCACAAAATACCGCGCGGGAAAGTGGCCACTTATTCCGGGCTGGCCGAAAGATCCGGTCACCCGCGCGCGGCCCGGGCGGTGGGCACGGCGCTGGCGAACAATCCTTTTCCCATCGTAATTCCCTGCCATCGCGTGGTGCGGGCCGATGGTTCGCCGGGGCAATTCGGGGGAGGCGGGCTCATGAAAAAACAGCTTCTGGAAAAAGAGCAGGTGGTTTTTGACGCACGAGGCAGGGTACATCCGTCTGGGATCCTGTGTTAGGCGTTGATTTTCCCGGCCGCCGCCATTATATTGATAATCAATTCGCTGCCGTCATTGCGGCAGCTCCGGGAGGTGCTGATGATGACCGGATATTTCCGAAAAATCATTTTTGTCGTGCTGCTGTCCGTGCTTTTGATTCCCTGCGCCGTGCGGGCCCAGGAAAACGGGGCGGACAGACAAGTTCAGACATACAGTAATGAAGAGCTGGCGCAGATGCTGGCCCCGATCGCCCTTTACCCCGACGCGCTTTTGTCACAGATTCTGATGGCTGCCGCATATCCGTTTGAGGTGGCGGAGGCGGACCGGTGGGTGAGCAGTAATCCTTACGTGACCGGGGACGACCTCGATGAGGCCCTTCAGGCCAAAGACTGGGATGTGAGCGTGCTGGCTTTGTGCCATTACCCGAAGGTCTTGGCCATGATGAGTGAAAATCTGAGCTGGACGGCGGCGCTCGGGGACGCTTTTACCTATCAGGAAGAAGATGTCATGGACACGGTTCAGGAGCTGCGCAACAGGGCTTACGAAGCGGGGAATCTGTCCACGACGGACGAGCAGAAAGTGATTGTCGAAGAGCGCATTGTCCGCATCGAACCATACAGCTACGACTATTTTTATGTGCCGGCTTATGACCCTTACTATGTGTATGGGTCATGGTGGCTGCCGCTGTATCCGCCTTTTGCGATTTTCCTGCCCGGACTTTTTATTTCCGGACCCGGTATTATCTATTCGCCGCGCATCGAAATCGGTTTCGGCGTGTTCGGCTGGAGCCGCTTCAACTGGCATGCCCGTCATGTGATCATCACGGATATTTACAAAACGAGAAAATTCAACAGACATTACAACAGATACCAGGGCAAAGAGCATCACCGCTGGCGACCGGACACAGACAGGAGATTCCGGCATGAAAAACGGGGAGGTGAAATCCCGCGCTACCGTCCGCCGCGGCCGCCTTCACACGACAGGAGGGTGCAGCCCTCGCAGAGCAGGCCAAAAACACCCGGCACCCGCACAGGTACTCCGGAGAAAAAGCGGACGCTGGACAAAAGCAGCCAGCCGGCCTCGCCCCGCGATAAAAATCAAAGACCAGGTCGGATACAGCCGCCCACACCAAAAGACAGGTCGCCCGTTCAGAGCGCGCCTCCTGCCATTGACCGGGGCGGGCAGCGCGCGCCTCTTTCCGGTGCGGGCGAAAAGCGGCCTCCGGCCGTGAGTGAACCGAAAAGGCCCGAGCGGTCGCGGGGCATAAACGGGGGACCGCCGCGGCCGGTCGCCCCCGCAGCGGAAAGGCCTCGTAGTGGAGGCGCCGGTAGAACGGAACAACCGCCGGTTATGCAAAGAAGCACCAGGCCGCCCGCAGTGGCGGCACCGGACCGTCCGGTATTGAGACAGCCGGGAGGCAGAGATGCGCAAAGTGCGCCGCCGGTGGTTGTGCCGGGGGC
>JAAYKU010000234.1 GCA_012522275.1 Smithella sp. | reverse complement strand
TTTCCAAGCCGGCCAATGCGCTGGGTATCGCCAAAACACTGCCCGCGCCTGAAATGGAAAAGCTGATGCTGGAAAATATTGACATACCGGAAGGTGATTTAAACCATCTGGCTGCGCGTCGTGCCCAGGCGGTGCGCGAAAAGTTGCTTGCCGACGGCAGGGTCGAACCGGAGCGGATTTTTCTGGTCAAGCCCGCGACTGTGACACCGCAACAAAAAGAAAAGGCGAAAGACAGCCGGGTGGATTTTAAACTTAAATAAACAGCACAAAGAAACTTTCCTGTTTGCAACAGATAAACAGCGGCCGACGTCTGTGACCGGCCTGATGCAAAACCAGCGTCCCCATCTGCGCGCCTTTGTGACAATGGTGTTTTCATGAAAAAAACAATATCCGCTTTTCTTGTACTGTGCCTGAGCATTGTATTTATTTCCTGCCAGGCATGGAGTCCGGCGGGAAAGCCGACCCCGATTACGTCGCGGCAATGCCTGCCTTCTTTTCCCGACCAAAACGGCTGGTACGGCGGCGACGGAGCCTATTCCATCTGTCTGGACGAGAAACGCACGCTCTGGCTTTTCGGAGACACGTTCGCTTCGCCTCAGGAGGGGCGCAAAGACCGCATCGGGATGGATGTCATTTTGGGCACAACGCTTGCCGTGTCCGTCTGCCTTCCCGACGGAACCTTTTCCATCGAATATTTTCTGAAAAAGAAAGGTGAAAAATTCGTCTCATCGTTTGACGCGGATGAATGGCTCTGGCCGCAGGACCCTTTTATCGCCGGCGGCGTTTTATATATTCCGCTGCTTTCGGTGCAGGCGCTCACCGGTAATCCCGCACCGTTTAAT
Source organism: Smithella sp. (assembly GCA_012522275.1). Lineage (GTDB taxonomy): Bacteria > Desulfobacterota > Syntrophia > Syntrophales > Smithellaceae > UBA8904. The sequence goes on along the minus strand of JAAYKU010000234.1, from coordinate 1,616 downwards.
TTCCGCGTTGCCGGACATAAGATCGCCCGCATCAGTGACTTCAGCGCCCGCGATCCGCACCTATGGCCGGTGGAGTATCTGGACTGGACGGACTTTATCGCACCGGAAATAGAAGCACTCGCGCCCGCGTCCATTGTCCACGGAGGGTATGCTTATTTTTTTTCGCTGCTGCGTCACGGCACCGACGGCGCGGGCGGACGCGGCAACATTCTGACGCGCATTTCCATAAACGCGATGAATCAACCGGACGGCCGGTTCGAGTATCTCGGCCGCGACGGGAGATGGAACAAGAAGCTGATTCCCGGTGACGCACGGATCATTTTCCCCGACGGCGTTTCCGAACTCAGCGTCCGCTATCACGCTGAAGACGGCTTGTGGCTGGCCGTTTATCTGTCGCCTGCCGGCAGAGGGGAAAAACTTTTATTTTCAACGTCGAAAACACTGGAGGGCCCGTGGAGCGCGCCTGTGCCTTTTGACAAAACCATCGGCGAGGTGGATCCGGGCAGTCCCCTGTACGATGCGGACACCTTCTGCTATGCGGGCAAGGAACACCAGCAGTTCTCTTCCGGCAGGGATCTCGTCGTCACATACGTGTGCAACTCCGTCGGCGCTCCCGACCATCCGCAGAGCTTTCTTCGCCAAAACCTCTTCCTCTACCGGCCGCAGGTGCTGATCATCAGACACTGATACGGCATGACCGACCGCGCACTGTCAGATACACAATTAAAATTATCGCATCATGACGTGATGTCGCTCAGATAAAAATATCAAACGGCCTCGAGCAGCATGTAGGCCACGGAGAAGCGGCCACTTTCCGGAATATAGCACAATATCCTGTCTCCTTTTTGCAGCCTGCCTGAATGGAAAAGCTCTTCGAGCATGACGTAAATGGACGCTGAGCCGGTATTGCCTTTATCGGCCAGATTGGTAAACCACCTTTCATAGGGCACGGCAAACCCGATGCCCGCCATCGCATCGTGGACCTTGTCGCGGAAGAGTTCCGACGAATAGTGCGGCAAATACCAGTCGACGTCGGAAGGCCGGATGCCGCGGCGGGCCACAACTCTGGCCAGGCCTTCAGTCACGGTCAGACGGATGACATGCTCGCCTAAAATTTCGGTATCCTGCTTGAGGGCAAAATAATTTTTCTGCAGCGCCTCTTCCAGGGAATCGAGCTCACGCCAGCCCGTCACCGTCCCGTCTTCATTTTTATGTCCACCCGCATACATGCAGGTGGGCATCTGACCGGCGTAGGAAACATGCTCGATCCAGTCGAGTTTAAAAGACAGGCCCTCATCATTTTTACGGGCCGACAAAAACACAGCGCCGGCCGCGTCGGAAAGCATCCAGCGCAGAAAGTCGGACTCGAAGGTCAATATAGGGTGATTTTTAAAATCAGGATCCCCTTCCAGGTGCTCGAAAAAATTAGACCGCAAAAGAGAAGAGGCCAGCTCCGAGGCGGTGGCCACGGCATTGTTCGAAATTTCCAAAGCGACATTGGCCCAGGCCGCCTTGAGCGAGGTGATGCCGGACAGGCATATCCCCGCTGTGCTGATAATTTCGCAGGGTCCGATGCCCAGCTCGCCTGCCACCATCATCCCGTGACCGGGTGCGAT
>JAAYKU010000233.1 GCA_012522275.1 Smithella sp. | reverse complement strand
CCGGTATAGCCGATGAGAATATTGAGTCCGATGGCGGCAATGGCCATGATGCCGATGTTGTTGAGAATATAAAGCAGGTAGCTTTTCAGGAAAAAGGGAGCGGCCGTCATCAGCAGCAAAATGAAAACGGCAAGGGCCACCCGGCCGAACCAGGTTTCAAAAATTGTCAGTTCCTGCGCGTAATCTTCACGAAAATTGCCGCAGGGGTGAAAGGACAGTTTTTTCATAAAAGGCTTTTTCCTCTACACTCTTTCAATTTCCACCAGGCCGAACAGACCGTAAGGTTTAACCATCAAGATGACCACCAGCACGATATAGGGAACCACGTCGCGCAGCGAAGGAGAAAGGTACCCGCCGGTGAACGTCTCTAAAAGGCCGATGATAATACCGCCGATAATGGCGCCGCCGATGCTGTCGAGTCCGCCGAGAATGACCACGGGAAAGACCTTCAGCCCTATGGCGGAAAGATCGTGGACATTCACCCCGTTGATGATGCCCAGCACGATGCCGCTCATGCAGGCAACCATTGCCGCGATGGCCCAGGAAAGGGCGAACACCCGCCGCACATGTACGCCCAGCGATAAAGCGGCCTGCTGGTTGTCAGCCACCGAGCGCATAAAAATTCCCTGGGATGATTTTTTGAAAAAAAGGCCGAAGAGCAGCAGGAAAACTACGCTGATGATCATTGTCGCGGAATAAACAGGGGCAATATAGATGCCGCCCAGTTGAAGCTCGAGCCATTCGGGCAGGAATTCAGGATAGGTGTGCAGGTTGCCTCCCCAGATGAGCAAAATGAGTCCCTTGAACATGGCGGCAAGCCCCACGGTGAGCATGATGACAAAAATGAGCTTCTCTCCGATGAGCGGACGCAGAAAAAATTTCTCGATGATGAAGCCCAGCAGGAAACACCCCGCAAGCGTCAGGACAAATGCGGCGGCAACAGGCAGTTTGCCCCAGGTCACCAGCGACAGAAAGAAGAAAGCGCCCAGAGCCAGAAGTTCGCCGTGCGCGAAGTTCAAAACGCTGGAGGCTTTGAAAATCATGACAAACCCCATGGCGGAAATGCCGTAGAGCAGTCCGATACAAACTCCGTTTACCAGCAGCTGCAAGAAAAAATCCATAAAAACACCTTAATCCACACTGATCACGTTGATGGTCGTTTCAATCTCCCCTACCCGCCCGTCGCGGTATTTTACCTTGCCGGTAACTTCCACGCTGGAGCGGCCTGCATACATGGCTTCGATAATCTTGATGTACAGACCGTAAACAAAACGCCGTCGTACCTTGCCCGTGCGCGTGAGCTCTTCGTCGTCCGCATCCAGAAGCTTGTACAGCAGAACAAATCGCTTTATTTTCATCACCTCGGGAAGCTGCCTGTTGACTTCGCGCACTTCATGGCAAATGAGTTCTTCCACCGGTTGCCGGGCGGCAAGATCCATATAAGTTGTGTAGGGAATCATGCGTTCCTCGGCCCAGTTGCCCACGTTTCCCATGTCGATGTTGATCATGGCGGTAATATAAGGGCGGGCCTCGCCGAAAATAACAGCCTCTTTTATATACGGGCTGAACTTCAGACGGGTTTCGATAAAATCGGGCGAAAAGGCGTCGCCGCTTTTATTGCGGATGATGTCTTCCTTTCGTCCAATGATCAAAAGATGACCGTCATCGTCAATGTAACCCGCATCGCCCGTTTTGAGCCAGCCGTTTTCAAAGGCCGCCTCGGTAGCCTTGTAATCATTGTAGTAACCGGAAAAGTTGGCCTCTGATTTGACCAGCACTTCCTGGTCTTCGGCGATTTTCACTTCCGTCAGGTGCAGGGGCTTCCCCACTGTTTCGAGCTTGACTTCATCATCAGGCTGGATCTGGAAAATACCGCCCGATTCGGTAAGCCCGTAGCATTGTTTGAGGTTGAGACCGATGGCACGGAAAAAGCCGATCACCTCCGGACTGATCGGATGACCGCCGGTAAACGCACTGGAAAAATGTGAACAGCCCAGGCGATCCAAAAGAGGCCTGTAAACGGCAAGGTTCATAAAAAAACGCAAAATCTTTGTGCCCGGACCGATGGGTTGTCGGTCAAGTTCCCGGCGGACGATTGAGCGGCCGAGCGCTTCTCCCCAGGCGAACAGTTTCTTTTTCAGCCGGCCCGCATCGGACATTCTCACGCGGATGTTCGAGGCCATGTCCTCCCAGAAGCGCGAAGCGGTAATAAGGACGGAGGGGCCTATTTCTCTGAAATCCTCTTCGATCGTTTCGGCTGTTTCCGGGAAATTAATGGTCATAGCGCTTCCGATGGCGACTCCCATGCTCCACATCTGGTCCACAATCCAGGCCGGCGGCGACATGGAAATCCAGTTTTCCCCTGCCTTGAGGTTCGCGGCCTTTTGCCACTGTTGGGCCATGGCGGTGAGATTCCTGTGTGACAATGTCGCGATTTTCGGCACGCCGGTAGTGCCGGAGGTCTGAATCATCACCGCTATGTCGTGCGGCCGGCCTCCGGCAATTTCTTTTTCTACATATTCCGGGTTTCCAGCGATGAAGTTTTCGCCCGCAATGAGAAGATGCGCATAGCTCGTCAGCCATTGCTCCTCCTCGTAGGAGGTCATGCCCGTCGGATCAATGTAAATTATTTTCTTTACCTGCGGGAGTCTGTCTTTTACCTCGATGAGCTTGTCGGCCTGCTCCTGATCCTGCACCACGACAATGGGGGAATGGATGCGGTTGATGGAAAAAGCAAGCTCGTCTGCGACAGAAGAGGTAAAGAGATTGAGGCTGGTCGCTCCCAGCGCATGCGCGGCCAGTTCGCAAAAAAGCCACTCCGGCGAGTTGTTGACGATCATGCACAGATTGGAGCCGCGCTCAAGCCCCAGTGAGGCCAGACCCGCAGCGGTTTTTTTCACATATTCGTAGTAGTCGCTCCAGGTGTATTTTTGCCAGATGCCGTAGGCTTTTTCACGAATCGCCGTTACTTTGCTTCCGTAAACGACGGCGTTTTGCGCCAGAAGCTGCGGCAAAGTGGCGTTGCGGTAATCTGTGTTTTCTGATGACGGGCCGGACAAAATATCTATGCCTCTGCTATTGTATTTTCTGCGCCTCCCCCAGATATGCCTTGATGACTTCCGGGTTGGCGCTGATCTGTTCGGGGCTTCCCTCCCCCAGTTTTTCTCCGAAATTGAGTACCATGATTTTTTGGGAAATACTCATGACGATCGACATGTCATGCTCGACGAGAATCATGGTGAGCCCCCAGCGTCTGTTTAACTCCAGAAGGAAGCGGACCATGTCTTCCTTTTCCTCCAGGTTCATGCCGGCAAACGGCTCGTCTAGTATAAGAAGCCTGGGATTAAGAGCCAGCGCGCGGCCGAGCTCCACCCTTTTCATCATGCCGTACGGGAGTGAGCCGACTGTTTTCTTGCGGATGGACTGCATCTCCAGAAAATCGATGATCTCCTCCAGAATTTGCCTGTGGCGTATTTCCTCCCTGCGGACCCCCGACGAAAAGAGGCAGGAACGCCAGAAGCTGTAATGGCAGTGAATGTGACGGGCCAGCGTCATGTTGGCCAGCACCGTCATACCCGGAAACAGTTCGATGTTCTGAAAGGTCCGTCCGATACCGACATTGACAAGCTGATGCGTGTGCAGACGGGTAATGTCCTGACCGTTGAAGATAATCCGCCCCTGCTGGGGATGGTAAAAGCCTGTTATGCAGTTGAGCAGGCTGGTCTTGCCCGCGCCGTTGGGACCGATAATCGCCATCAGTTCACCGGTATGCACAGTCAAATCGACATCTCTGACCGCTACGACACCGCCGAAACTCAGGCGCAGATTGCTGATTTCCAGTTCGGCTTTTTTATCCTCCTGTGACCGGTTGGCCATAATGGAAGGACGGCTGCGAAACGCTTTCATAAAAACCCCGCGCGGTCAAAACCGCTGAGTTCAACTTTGCGTGTGCCGCCGGAAAAATCCGGCGACACACGGCTGAATGCCTTTATTTTATAAGTTTGATTATGTCTTTGCCGGGAACGTAGAAGTTGGTCAGAGCCGTGTATGTCCCGTCTTCGTTCACCTTCACCATCCGCGCGGTGAATGAGCCTTCGTGATTGTCCCTGCTGAAGGAAACAGCCGGCAGCAGACCACCGAAATCTTCATTGCTGAAGGTTTCCATCGCGGCATTGATGGTCGCGGGGGTGATCTTTTTGGAGCGTTCATGGGCGCGGATGAAAGCTCTTTCCATGACCATGCCTACGGCCACGCCCTCCCAGTAGGAGGCGTCGAAGGAATCGACTGTTTTATATCTTTTCCACAGCTCGCTCATCAGCTCCATGCCTTTGGATTTGTCGGAAGGCAGGCCGCCCGGAAACTGCATAATCATGCGGTCGCGAACCAGTCCCTTGGCCATTTTAAAGAAATCCGGATCGGTCGATGTCCAGGTGCCGAGAAACAGAGGTTGATATCTGACGCGATCCGCGCTTTTGAAGGCGGTGATAATCGCCGAAGGCAGCATCTGCATGAATACGTACTCCGCTCCGGCCTTTTTCAGGCGAAGCATCTCTGTATTCAGATCCACCGTGCGGGGTGGGAATTCTTCAATCGCCACAAGATTGATCCCCAGTCCTTTAGCGTATTCCTTGCTCGGCTCGTGGATGGAGCGGCCGTAGGCGTTATTATAGGTCAAAAGGCCAACTTTAGGGGCTTCTTTTCCCTTATGAATCGCCTTGATGTATTCGAAAACGGCATGGCAGTCCATTTTATAGCTGCCGAAGGGCAGATACATGTAGTCAACGGGCTTTTGCAGTATTTCCCAGCTGGTGGAGTAGTTGATGGTCGGAATTTTGTATTCCTGGATAATGGGTTTTGCCGCCAGGCCTTCGCCCGCGCCCCAGGTGGCGATCATATCCACTTTGTCCTGCATGACAAATTTGCGCACAGCCGCCTGCGCTTCGGGAACTTTATATGAGGTATCGACCGTGACCATGTCGATTTTGTGGCCGTAAACGCCGCCTTTCACTTCGTTGACATATTGAAAGTAGTCGCGCTGACCCTTCTCATGGAATTTCCCCCATGTGGATGCGGGACCGGTCAGGTTGATTGCCGCCCCGACTTTGATGGTTTTGTTCTGCGCTATCGCCTGCGGGCCGAGCATCATCACGACAGCCATCACCAACAAAACAACTACCTTACCCTTCATTGTCCTTCCCCCTCTTTTTTGTAATTTTTGCAAAAAAAAACCGTGGGCAAATCTGATTCCGCCCACGGTTCACGTCCCTTCTCTTTCGGTCATGATACTTGCAGGCAGACCATAAAGCCGCTAAAGCCGTAAAAGTAAAAACCTGCCTGTTTTGCAAAAAATCTTTTTATCATCTTTTTAATGCCTCTTGTGCCGCGTCTATAGGCAACTGACTGAAAAAAGTCAAGGTAAAAGTTTCTGTAATTTATTGGCGCTCATCCACGGGTATATAATGCCGCAGGGTGCTGCCGGTATATATCTGTCGCGGCCGCCCGATTTTCAGCGGCGCGGAATCACGCATCTCCTTCCACTGGGCAATCATCCCCGGCAGACGCCCGATGGCGAACATGACCGTGAACATATTGGTCGGAATACCGATCATGCGGTATAAAATCCCGCTGTAGAAATCGACATTGGGATAAAGCTTCCTTTCGACAAAAAACTCGTCTTTGAGCGCCGCCTCTTCCAGCTCCATGGCGATTTCGATCAGGGGATCATGATAATCGTGTTTCCTGAACAAGGTTTCACAATATTGCTTGAGAATCTTCGCGCGCGGGTCGTAATTTTTGTACACCCTGTGGCCGAAGCCGAAAAGACGAAAATTGTTTTCTCTGTCTTTGGCGGATTCAATGCAGTGCCTGATTGTAACATTGTCTTTTTTGATGTTTTCCAGCATCTCGATGACTTTCTGGTTGGCGCCGCCGTGCAAAGGCCCCCAAAGGGCGCAGATTCCGGCACAAACAGAGGCATACAGATTGGCCATGCTGCTTCCAACCAGGCGCACGGTTGAGGTGCTGCAGTTCTGTTCATGATCCGCGTGGAGAATCAGAAGTGTTGACAAAGCCTTTTCAATATCCGGATCTGCGATGTAAGGGCTCACCGGCGAATCGAACATCATGTAAAGAAAATTGGACGCGTATTTCAGATCCGGCTTCGGATAGACATGCGGGTGACCGATGCTGTGCTTGTAAGAATAGGCCGCGATGGTGCGGATTCTGGAAATAAGCGAGGCAGCCATCGGATCGAATGTTTCGGCCTTGAAATCCTCAGTGAAGTAATCAGTATAGTAAACGGACATGGAATTGACCATCGTCGCCAGAATGGCCATGGGATGGGCCGTAGGCGGAAAGCCGTCAAAAAACCGCAGCATTTCCTCATGAATCATGGAGTTTTGAGTCAGGCGCTGCGAAAAGAGCTGCTGCTGTTCCCGGTTGGGCAAATTACCGTAGATAAGCAGGTAGGCCACTTCGGTAAAGCTTGCCTTTTCGGCCAACTCCTCGATGGAGATGCCTCTGTATCTCAAAATTCCCCGGTCTCCGTCGATAAAGGTAATTGCGGAGGCACAGGCTCCCGTATTCTGATAGCCGACATCAAGCGTGATCAGTCCGGTCTCCTGTCTGAGCCCTGAAATATCGATGCCTTTTTCATTTTCCGTTCCTTCCACAAGGGGCAGGTCATATGTTGTTCCCTGATATATCAATTTTGCGTTTTCCATTTTCTTTTCTCCCCATACGGATTGGCGCTTCCGCCGCACCGGTCGTTCCGACAGCATCGTGATATTGTCTGTCATCGTACATTTTCCGCAAAAGACGACAGATCAGTTCGCAGCGGCAATTTTAAATTATTTGCGCCCTATATATGAAATCGTGAAAGCATGTCAAATCATTTCAGTGTTTTCACCCGCGGCGGCCGGCCGTAGGATTTTGATTGACAAAAGGAAGTCGACGGCATAAACGGCACAAAAGGTAAGTTTATGGTTCAGACAAGTCCCCCCTCTCATTACAGCCTCCGCGAGGAGCTGCTCAACTGCATCACCCACGGTGCGGGTATGCTGTTGAGCATTGCCGCGCTGGTACTGCTCATCGTTTTTTCCAGCCTGTACGGAGGGGCAAGCCATGTCGTGAGCTGTACGGTCTTCGGCGTCGCCCTGCTTCTTCTTTATACAGCCTCCACTTTGTACCACAGCTTTCAGAAACCGCGGGTAAAACAATTTTTCAAGATATTCGACCACGCATGCATCTATATTCTGATCGCGGGGACATACACGCCGTTTCTCCTGGTCACATTGCGCGGAGCCATCGGCTGGACATTGTTTGGCGTCATCTGGTTTCTGGCAGTCTCCGGAATCATCCTGAAAGTTTTTTTTGTCAATCGTTTCAGAATTTTATCCCCAATCGCCTATATCATGATGGGCTGGATTATCATTTTTGCCATCAAACCTCTTGCTCAGGCCCTTGCCCCCGGCGGCATCGTATGGCTGGTAGCGGGCGGCCTGGCCTACACCCTGGGGGTTGTTTTTTATGCCTGGAAAAAACTTCCTTTCAATCACGCCATCTGGCATCTTTTTGTTTTGTCCGGAAGCGTCTGTCATTTTTTCGCGGTCATCTTCCACGTCCTTCCTCCAAAATCATAGGCACGGGAAAACATTCTTGAATTATGATTTCTTAAATGTTAGCTTCTTTTGATTTCGCTAATGCTGACCCTACAGGAGATGAGATATGAAAAAAACTGTTTCGATCATATTTTTGCTGGCGGCCTGCCTGCTCGTTGCCGCGTCAGCCTCGGCCAGGGGAAAATACACAATAACCGTACTGCCCTTTGCCGCGCACAGCGCGGAAAATATCGAGTATGTGCGCCAAGGCATAACCGAGATGCTCACCAGCAGGCTGTCGACCGCCGACAGAATTGAAGTCACACCGAAAAGTGTCGCCATGGAAGCCCTGGGTGGATCCGGCACAAAAGATTTGACTCCGACCGAGGTGCACAATATCGGCAGGCAGCTCAAATCCGACTATGTCGTCTGGGGCAGCATTACAAAAATCGGCACGAGCATCAGCATCGACGGGAAACTAACCGATATCGCCGGAGGGAAATCCGATATCAGCGTTTTCTCACAGTCACAGACACTCGACGAAGTCATACCGAAAATAAACGATTTCTCGCAGCGGATCCTGGTGCACGTTCTCGGCGATTCACCCGAAGTGGCGCCGGCGCCGCCGGTGGCCGCTCAACAGACAGCCGCTGCGCCCAAACCCCCTGCTGCCGCATCCAGAGAGGCGCAGATCATCGCCGGCATGAAAAAAAGCGGAGGGAAAGGAACTTTCACCTCGATGATCAATCCCGAATTCATCAATGCCTCCGATCCGGTCAATCGCAGAGGCTTCTGGATGAGCCAGGAATTCCGCACGGAATTTGTCGGCATGGCGATAGGCGACGTCAACAATGACGGCCGCAATGAAATTGTTATCGTCGACAGACACAATATTTACATATACCGTAAGGAAAAAGAGACGCTGCTTCTTCTGAAAAAAATCGCAGGCAAGTCCTATGATCAATACATATCTGTGGATGTGGCGGATATCAATAAAGACGGCATACCGGAAATTATCGTCACCTCCTTGAGAGAAAAGCTACTCAACTCCTTTGTTATTCAATATAAAGACGGGGAATATAAAACCATCGCCTCCGATATACGTTTTTTTCTCAGAGTGATCGATACGCCCTCAGGAATGCCAATGCTTCTGGGGCAGTCCTACGGATTTGACAAGGTTTTCGAAACACAGATTTATGAAATTGTATTTAGAAATGGAAAATACATTGAGGGAGACAAGCAGCCTTTCCCCCTGGGGCTGTCCATCTACGGACTGGCCATTGAAGATCTCGGCCCGGGCATGAAGGAAAAAATCATCGCCTTCGACGAGCTCGACTATCTGCTGGTGCTCACCCCGACACAAAAGGCTCTGGGCCGGATTCTTTCTTTCGGCTTCGCACCTGAAGAACTTTTATGGAGAAGCGATGAAGTTTACGGCGGCAGCAATAATTTTATCGCCAACATAGACAAGGAAAAACTGAAATCATATGAGGCCACCGAGCAGGAAAGCGCCTTTGCCAATACGCGTCTTTTGACCTTCGACACGAATCGTGACGGTAAAAAAGAACTGATCGTCATAAAAAATCTTTCTTCTGTGGGGCGAATATTTAAAAAGCTCAAACTTTTTACTTCCAGTGAAATTCATAACCTGGAATGGGACGGCATCGGCATGGCTGAAAACTGGCGGACAAAAAAGATAAATGGTTATGTTGCAGATTATGCCATCATGGACTTAGACAATGACAGTAAGCCGAAAATTATACTGGCACTGGTCAAATCCGTCGGGGCCGCCGTTAGTGACAGAAGTGTCCTTGTGATCTATGAATTGGAGATGCCTGAATAACTGTTGACAAAAGATTTTCTCTTGGGTATAGCGTCCGGGCGGTCATCGAAAATAGGGGTTTTACCCCTCCGCATGGAGGCCTTCGACGGCTCCCGAACAGGTAAATCTTTCAAAGGCGGTGTAGCTCAGTTGGTCAGAGCATACGGCTCATATCCGTAGTGTCCCTGGTTCGAATCCAGGCACCGCCACCATAACCTGTGTCCGGTTTTATTCCGGCAATTTTTTCTTTCATTCTTCCATGACTGGCACTTCCTTGAAGCAATCCACTTTTGTGCCGCGGTTTTTCCTGAAAAACCGCCATCTTCAATCCATACTTGCCTCATCGCGGGTTCTTGTGCCACCACACCGTCTTTTGCTGGAAAACACACGGGAGCTTATTCTCGAATCATCGGAAGGTTCAAGGCTGCTGGCTCATTATGCCCCCCATACACGGCCGAAGGGATTGATGATCATTATCCACGGCTGGGAAGGTTCGTCGTCATCGGCCTATGTCCTGACTGCCGGATCATTTTTTTTCAGCAGGGGCTTTTCCGTGTGTCGCCTCAATTTGCGCGACCACGGGGAATCACACCACCTCAACGAAGGGCTTTTCCACGGTGCTCTCCTGCAGGAAACCTTCGACGCGGTGAACGAGCTGGCACGGCAAGCCGGGCGGCTGCCCGTATTTGTGCTGGGCTTTTCGCTGGGTGCCAACTTCTCGCTGCGTATCGCCGTTAAACACGCACAAACTCCGGTGCCGCAACTAAGAAAGGTGTTCGCCGTGAGCCCCCCTCTCGACCCTTATAAAACCACACTGGCCATTGACAGGGCGCCGACGCTTTACAGAAAGTATTTTCTGCAAAAATGGAAGCGTTCCTTGAAAAAGAAACAAATGCTTTTCCCTTCCAGGTACAGTTTTACCGCCATGCTCGGCGCTAAAACCTGCATGGAGCTGACCGAGCAGATGATGAGCTATTTTCCTGATTTCCCCTCCTACAGAGATTATTTCCGTCTCTACACGCTGGAGAGGGAATCATTTAAAGAACTCAATATCCCTGTTACTATCTTTACGGCGGCGGACGACCCGGTTATTCCGGCAGAAGATTTTCAGCAACTGGTGAATCTTCCCCTCCTTGAGGTGCTGCATCAGCCCTTCGGCGGGCACTGCGGATTTATTGACTTGTTTCCACACCGCCGCTGGTATAATGAAAAGATTATGGAGATGACCGTTGCCGGTCTGTAATACCGAAATGAATTTGTCAATTCTGCAACAACAAAATGATTTTCCCCTTCGCGTGATGGAAAAGCTGGAAAACCTTCCGCTTGACTATTCCGAAAAGCATTCTTTCATCATCAGGTCCAATTCCAACGGCGCCGGTCACCTTGAGGCGGGCGTGGTGCTTTTGCTTTATTTTAACGGTTCCGAGTTTTGTTTCCAACTCATCAGGCGTTCACAGCATGTCCCACAGGCAGGTGACATCAGCTGCCCGGGCGGGATTCTGGAAAAATCAACAGACATGATGCTAAGCCATATACTTTCGAAAACCTGTTTTATACGCAGGATCGATGACGTGACGCTGACCAGTCTGCCGCACAAAGACAAAGAAACATCAAAACTCATCAGCATTTACCTCATGAATGCTCTTCGCGAATCATGGGAGGAAATAGGATTAAGTCCGCTCAATGTTGGTTTTCTAGGCGCCCTGCCCTCTTATTCACTGACTTATTTCGAACGCACCATTTTCCCCCTGGTCTGCCTCGTCAAGGAACCCTACAAGCAGCGACTCAATCATGAGGTGGAAAAAATTCTGGAAGTTCCTTTGAGCTATTTTTTTGAAAGCTCCTCCTATGCCGGATTAGAAATCGTCTCCTCACCCGACGAGAACGATCCCCGTTACAATGTAACTTTTCCTTGCCTGGTCATCCCGGACGATAAAGGTAATGAAGATATCCTCTGGGGGGCGACATTCCAGATTGTTACCAATTTCCTTCAGGTCGTCTCCGGCGTTTCACTGCCCTTTTCCTCTCCTTCCCGCACAGTCCGGAAAACCATCCCGCAGCATTACGCCACGGGGCGTAGATGACCAGATGGGCATTTTATCCATAAAAGACCGGCAGGCGGACACGGTAATTTTCGACTTTGACGGCACCTTGGCTGTGCTCAATATCGACTTCGAGCGGATGCGCCGCGAGATTCACACACTAATCGCCGCGTATGGAATCGATCAAGCCGGGCTGAACCGGCCCTTCGTACTGGAGCTTATCGGCGAGGCAGACAGGCTCATCGGGCGGCGGCAGGATGATAAGGGGCCCGCTTTCAGGGATGAAGCATACCGGCTCATCGAAGAGATTGAAATACAGGCGGCAAAACAAGGTAGGCTTTTCCAAAAAACAAAACAACTGCTTACCGCCCTGGAAAAAGCCTCCGTGCGCACCGGAATTATCACACGCAACTGCCTCAAGGCTGTACGCACTGTTTTTCCCGACATCGATTCCTATTGCCCGGTGCTTGTCACACGCGAAGACGTGCACCATGTAAAGCCCCACCCCGAACAGATCGGACTTGCGCTCGAAAAGCTCGGCGCCGACGCCCGCCGTACACTGATGGTCGGCGACCACCCGCTCGATATTGAAACAGGGATACGCGGCGGCACATTGACGGCCGGCGTCCTGACCGGTAAATATCATGAGACTGATTTCATGGCTGCGCGCGCGGATCTGGTTTTAGCTGAAGCGGCGCAATTGCTGAAGTATTTGTCCCCTCAACCCTAAGATGATTGACTTATCCGTGTTAATTATATAGAAGAGACCGGGTTTCGGCCTTCTCTTTGCCAAATATGTAATTTCTAAACAGGGAGCGAAATATGAATCCTCATGTTTTTCGTGAGTATGATGTCCGGGGTCTTGTAGACCGGGACTTGAATGAAATTTTTGTAGTCAATCTCGGACGGGCGATAGGCACATACGCCCTTGCTCATAATGTTAAAACGATGACCATCGGCCGCGACTGCCGTCTCAGCTCCGAGGCATATCAAAAATATCTGATTCAGGGACTCAATGCCGCCGGCATCGATACGATCGATATCGGCCTTTGCGCCACCCCCATGCTTTATTACTCCATCCGCCGGCTGGAAACAGGCGGAGGAGTGATGGTCACCGGCAGCCATAATCCCCCTGAGTTTAACGGATTTAAAATCTGCGTCGGGTATGACTCCATACACGGCCGGCAGATTCAGGAGCTGCGAAAAATCATGGAATCAGGTGCGTATGTGTCGGGTAAAGGCTGCGGACGCGATGAGGACATAACGGAAAGCTACCAAAACTATATTCTCGACCATATTCATATCAACAAAAAACTGAAAGTGGTGCTCGACGGCGGAAACGGCGTGGGGGGCAAATTCGCCGTGCCGATTTTGGAAAAATTAGGATGCGACGTCGAGTGCCTCTACTGTGAACCGGACGGCACATTTCCGAATCACTTCCCGGATCCGACGGTCGAGGAGCATCTGGAGGATTTAATCGCACTGGTTGCCGAACATAACGCGGATCTGGGCATCGCTTTTGACGGAGACGCAGACCGCCTCGGAGTGGTCAGCAACAAAGGAGAAATCATCTGGGGAGACAAGCTCCTGCTTTTGTTCGCCCGTGACATACTGAAGGACAATCCCGGGGCGACCATCATCGGAGAGGTGAAGTGTTCACAGGTTCTCTACGACGGGATTCGTAAATATTCCGGAAACCCGATCATGTGGAAAGCAGGACATTCTCTTATTAAAGCCAAGATGAAACAGGAAAAAGCTCTTCTGGGAGGCGAAATGAGCGGCCACCTGTTTTTTGCCGACCGCTATTTCGGTTATGATGACGCCATTTACGCGGCTGTGAGGCTCCTGGAAATCCTCTCCCTGACGGATCAGGATCTCAGCGAACTGCTTGCGGACATTCCCGTAACTTTTTCCACACCGGAAATCCGTATGGACTGCGAGGATCATAAAAAAGCTCAAGTCGTGGAGAAAATCAAAAATCACTACAAAAACACGCCGGGTGTGATCGACATCGACGGAGTGCGTGTGCCTTTTGAGGACGGATGGGCGCTGGTGCGCTGCTCCAATACGCAGCCGGTCATCGTTTTGCGCTTTGAGGCTTCATCGGCTGAGAGTCTGGAAAAGATCAAAACGGAAGTGGAAGGCCTGCTGGCCTGAGAACCGGGTCAGGCCAGGCCGGCTACAATCTTTTCGACCTGTTCGAGAGCTTCATCAACAGTTCCGGTATTGAGGATATAAGCATCGGCAAGGGCGATGCACACGGCAACGCCGTAGCCTATCTCCCTTCGGTCACGGTCATCGAAGTACGAGACGGAATCATCCTCCCTTCCCCTTTTTTTGACGCGTGCAAGCCTCATCTCTTTCGGGGCGACAACCGCCACCAGCGTGGCAGGCAGTTTGCTTCTGATCAGTTCAATTTCCGGCCATGAACGTACCCCTTCGATGAAGACCAGTTGCGACTTGTGCTTGAGGACCCTGTCCACCGCCATACGTGTAACACCCAGCCCGTCAACACCACGCAGCTCTGTCGATATTTTCGCCGAGGTTTGTGCGTCCCCCCTGCTTCCCCGTTTGTGAATTTCCTCCCTGACGATATCACCTGTGGAAAAATACGGGTATCCGTGCATCCGGGCATATTGGTCAACAATATTTTTCCCCGCCGCCGGCATTCCTGTTACAACAATCAGCTTCATTGCCCCACTCCATATCATTTTTTAAGACGGCCGGTCTTATAGATAATTTCCGCAGACAAGGCAAGCGCGGGTTGTTGGCCCCGCCCGGGTGCTACCGGGGCATCCTTCCGGTTTCAGTCATTTTTTTATTGAATATTTGGCAATATTATGCCATCTTTATACAAATTTTAACCAGACTGTACGACAAGTTGTATAATTAAACCTTGAATAAGGAGTACTCACCATGAAAATTGCGTATCGCTTATCGTTTTTGCTTTTGATCAGCTTGTTTTTGTTCGGCTGTGGCGAAAAGACGGCCGCCGTTCAGGGCAAAATCATCGATGGAAAAGGCAAGCCCGTACCGGGAGTTTCACTGATCTTCAAGCAGGTTCAGCCTACTCAAGGCTACGAACAGTTTGAAACAAAAACGGGTGCCGACGGCAGTTTTCAATTAAAAGGTCTGGCGCCTGTGTCGGATTACAACATAACGTTTCTTTCGGAGAAATGGCGGACGAACGTAACCGGAAAGATCAAGACGCTTGAGGCGGGCAATTCCCTCACTCTTGTCGAACCGATCAAAATACGCTTCAATCAGCTCAACAACGGCACGGTCATCGATACAAAAACAGGCCTGCAATGGTACATACACCCGGTCGCCGATACTACAGCCGCCAATGTCCTCGACACAGTAAAAGGTATCGACCAGGGAGGACTGACAGACTGGCGCCTGCCGACCAGGGCCGATCTGGCCACACTGCAGGAAGAAAAGGCTCCTCCCAAAACCCCTTCATCAGAACCGATATTCGTCAATAAGGTATGCTGCGCCTGGGTTTTAGAACCGGGCACAGAAGTCGACTGGAAATTTTATGTGGAGGACGACAACGAACTGTGGGCCTCGAGCAAGGAAACTCCGGATAACCGGATTATCGTATTGAGGGATTCATCTGCCAAGCCCGCGGCTCCCGTTGCAGTTGCGGCTCCCGTTGTACCCGAGGCTCCAGCCGAAACGGCACAGCCCGCGGCGGCGGTCGAAGAAAAACCGGCCGACGTCAAGCCGATTGCCGGCGTGCGCCAGGCGTCGAGAAAGGCATGCGCAGCCAAAAGAGAGGCAGCCAAAGCTCAGGCTTCAGCCGCAGAACCCCCTGCCGCAACCGAAACAGCGAAGGCCGCAGAAGCCCCCATCTCGCAAAAGTCCGAGGCAGCCGCCTCTGTGCTTCCTGTAACACCGTCCACGGCGGCTCTTTCTGAATCACTGTACTTCGATACGGGCAGCAAAATGCTCAAGACTCAGGAGACGGCTAAACTCAACGCGTTCCTGTCCAAAATCAGAGGCAAGAAGGGAACGATGATCATTGAAGGATTTTCCGATTCCACAGGGGCAAGCGAGGAGTCAAATCTTTTGGTGTCTTTTTACCGCGCCTCTAATGTGGCGGCCGCAGCACAGAAATCCGGTGTAGGAAAGAATGTCAAAGTCGAATTGAGAGCGGCAGGCATCCACAAGCCTGTTGCACCCAACACCACCGAAGAGGGGCGGCAGAAGAACCGCCGTGTGGATATCAATTTCTTTGCCGAATAAAATGTTGTAACTTTGAAAAAGCTCCCTG
>JAAYKU010000232.1 GCA_012522275.1 Smithella sp. | reverse complement strand
TTCCGGCAGGGAGATTTCTTCGATTATTTCATCGGCGGCTATTTCTGTTTCATCTGCAAAAAGCCCGTCATCTTCCGGCGCAACTTCCGCTTGCACCTCTTCGTCAACGAGCTGTACTGTATCAAAGGCTGTTTCATCATCGCTTCGCGCGGATTCGGAGTGTTCGCCTTCAATGATATCAAAAGATGCTTCCATCCCCGCGCCGCTTCCATCCGGGCCTTCGGAGGGTTGTACATCGTCCGTTGGCTCATCTTCTGCAGGCGACAGGGCAATTTCTTCCAATACCTCTTCAACTGTCGTGTCAATTTCGTCATCGCTTGCCTCGACCAATTCGGAGGCCTCTTCGAGGTCGGCCTCCGATGAGACTACCTGTTCGGGCATTTCATCGGCAGCCAGGCCCGTCTCAGCGGCAGGAAGCCTTTCATCTTCCTGTGCAGGCTGTGCTTCCGGCAATTCATCGATGAATTGTGTTGTTTCGACGCCAGCCTCATCTTCCTCCGCCTCAAATACCGTCTCAAGCTCGTCTTCCGGCAGGGAGATTTCTTCGATTATTTCATCGGCGGCTATTTCTGTTTCATCTGTGGAAAGCCCGTCAGCACCGTGCACAAATTCTGTTTGCGTCTCTTCGTCGGCTGTCACGACCGTTTCGACGAGAGCTTCATCATCGGCCTGCTCCTCCTGCATCTCTTCGTCTGTGGAGATGATTTCATCGGTAATGTCAAAGTCTGTGAGCTCTTCGAGTGCCAGGGTTTCGATATTTTCGGTAATCTTGCCCATCATCTCCTTGATGCCCGCAATCTGAGCATCGTCCAGCCCGCTGCCTCCTTCGGCCAGAACCTCGCCCACCAGATTCTCCACGGCGGCCATGATTTCTCTGATCTTGTCGCCCGCGCCCAGGCCTGTGTCGCCGAGAATGGCGGAAACGGTTTCGGCCAGCTTGTCTCCCGCCGGCGAAGCGGGAGCCGCCTCCGGTGTTTCCCCGATTTGCGCGCCGTGGGCGAGTTCATGAAAGATTTGTTTTAGCCTGTCTGCCTGCTTTCCGGAAAGCCCGCTTTCAGACTTGTCGATGGTCTCTGATAGCATCTGTTCGAAGGCGGCCATGATTTTAGCGGCTTTTTCCCGTGCGTCTGTCTGAGTGTCGCCGAGTGCGCCAGTGATCTCCTGAAAAGCACGACGCAAAGATGTGTTTAGCCGAAAGTCTTGTGCATCCTCAATTTCCTGTGTCAGTCCCTTAAGGCCTTTGTCTATTTCAGAAAGCTCATCGTGAATATCGCCTGCCAAGGCCGTGCCGTCACCATGAAGATCTGAATCATCGCCATACGTCCCTGAATGCCGCGCACCCCGCTCACCGGCGCTTTTCACTCCGCGGATCATGTCTTCCAGCGATACGCCCAGCTTCTCGGTGATACCGCCCAGAGCGCCTTTGATGCGCTCTATTTCTTCTTTTGTGTTTTCCGCATCGGAGCCGAACACGGCGCTGGAGAGGACATCATTCAGCGCCGTGAGGATATCGCCGATTTTGCTTTGTGTGTCGATGCCCTTTTCCTTGAAGACATCCATAATGCCGGCCAGGGCCTTATCTTTGGCCTCATCGGAAATGGTGAAGGTATTGCCGGGACCGATGACCAGCCCGTGCGGGTTTTCTCCCCCGGCATACAGTTTTTTCAGATCGGCATTGACGCTTGATTTGAGGCTGCTGAAATTTTTCCGCCTGGCTTTCAGAAGGGCGGGATCATCGCCTGTTTCCCAGATGATTTTGACGAGCTCTTCCGTGTCGATGGCCGGAAGGGATTCGGCGGCTTCCTCATCACGGTAATAGCTGCGTATTGACCGTATCAGTTTTGATTTGAGGGTTGTTTCGCTTTTGTAGCGAAGGTTTTCGAGCGCCTCATCAATGTCCTGAAGCCTGATGGTGATGGGCAAAGTTTCTCTCCTGATAACTGACGACGTTGTAAAAAATACGGATGCCGGGCCGTATTGTGGTTTGGAGCAAAAGATTATCGGTTATGGGAAAGCATTTGTCGTCCGCATTTGCCGAGCAACCTGTAACCTGTTTACCTGTTTTTATTTGTGTGTCTGCCTCAAGAGTTTTCACGGCGTTGTCATGCTGAAGATATCATTTATATCACGCATATGCGAGATTCCTTGAGCCGAGCCGGCAAACGCCCTTGTACAATAATCAAAAAAAGATTAAAAAAACAGTAATATTTTCGGAACTACAGCCGATATACAACACGGGAACCAAATCCGCCAATAAAGTGTAAGCGATGTAAAAGATGCGTGATGAGTTGAAGGAACAGTTTGAACAGATTTTTGTAAAGCATTATGAACGCCTGACCAATACGCGTCAGTCGGTTGGGGGGCTTGCCCTTACGCTGGAAAACATTGTCTGCTTTATTCTTTTAGGCGGGCGCGAGCTGGATATAGAGGATGTTTACGGCGATGTCAGCGAGCGCTACAGCCTTGAAACTTTCATGGAAGATGCGCGCGAGGCGGGTGTTGAAACGGATGAGCGCCTGAAAAACGCGGTTTCCGGTATGGTGGCCAAAAAATTTCTCCACCTGCAGCCGGACAATCATTTCTACGCCTATCAGGCCACGCGGGAAACGGCGCGGATGTTCAACCGCGTTTACCCCAAAATGCAGGGCATCAACATGCTGGCCTACCTGGGCCAGACCATACAGGAGGTGGAAAGCGGCCGCGTGGATGAAGAGTCGGGTCTGTCGCGCTTCGACCAGACACTGCAAAAGCAGGGCGTGGCTTTGCCCAAACCGAAAATACCGGTGATTAAACCTCCGCCCAAACCAGCGGCCGCTGCCGGAAAAGTTGAAGAATCCAAACCGGCCAGTTCGAGAATCATCCGCGACTATGTAGTGACCAGCGCCGTCAAGCCAAAGGCTGAAAAAGACGCGCAGCTAAAAGAAAAAGAAGCTGTCGCGGCGGAAGCCAGGCCCGCGGCGCCTCCGCCAAATGAACCGGAGCCGGAGGCGCCGCTTTCAGAGGCGCAGATCGAGGAGGCTGTTTTGC
>JAAYKU010000231.1 GCA_012522275.1 Smithella sp. | reverse complement strand
TATTATCAATGCACATCAGATAACATTTGTTGATCTTCAGCCCCGCGCCGGTATAAAGATAATATTGAAATCCGATGTCATGATAGTTGATATCATTCAGCTTAGTTGAGCTTTTCACTTCTATCAGATTCCATTGATCTTCTCCGACCGGCTCCAGAATATCCGCCCGGGCGTAGCATTGCTTATAGGTCAGAGCTGCTTCAAAGACAGGGACTCTCTTTGTTATCAATTCCCTGGTCGATTTCAAGCCTGCTTCAAAGGTTCCTGTATGATCGATCTCCACACCATCGGGAAATAGCTTCTTGGCGTAATCGCCGACAAGATGCCCCTGATCAAAGATGACCTGAGTAGCCCTATCGGGCGGGGGAATTTCTTCCGGCTCATGATAAACATACCAGAGCAGCTTTTTACACTGCAGCCCGTTGAGATATTTAGATTTGGATATTCTGATGTTCATATTTGTTTTTTATCACCTTTGCCGTTTTATAGCATATTATTATTTTTGAAATTTATGATCAATGATACTTGATTACTCTACAATTACAAATCATAATATCGTTCCATATCGCGGCATGATTTTTATTTACGGATTTACATCGACTGTTGGATAAGTTATATTCCTGCAAAATCTTATTCTGAACGTCAGGGGGGAATATGCCCGAAAAATATGATCCTTATAAAAGTTACGGCGAAAAGCTGATTGGCCTGTTCGCCCGCCTGCTTTTTTCCGGAGAAAGCCATTCACTGACAGACCTGGCCCGAATGCTGGATTGCTCCAAACAGACCGTTCTGAGGCTGATCGATAACATCCGAAAAGCCTACGGCGTCAATATTGAAGAGACAAAACAGGGTAACAGAAATTACTACCGGATCCGGAAGTCCATCGTCTCTCTGCAGAATATTTCCCTCACCGAAGCGGAGTTAAAATCCCTTCAGTTGTGCAAAGCCTTTACCAGGCATCTGGTCGGCAAAAAACTTTATGAGGAGGCGACGCAGGCTATTTTAAAGAGCAAAGCATCATTGGCCGCGGGTTATCAGGTTGGCGAATGCCACTTCACCGCGTTTCGTCCCGGCACGATTGATTACACGCCGCAGCATCAGATCATCCATGCGTTGATTGACGCGATGGAAAAACAACAGGTCTGCAAGCTGACCTACCAGTCCGTTAATTCGCCAA
Source organism: Smithella sp. (assembly GCA_012522275.1). Lineage (GTDB taxonomy): Bacteria > Desulfobacterota > Syntrophia > Syntrophales > Smithellaceae > UBA8904. The sequence goes on along the minus strand of JAAYKU010000231.1, from coordinate 16,242 downwards.
AACCCAAAAAACACTATATTAAACCCATCAAGCTGTTTTCCTACCATGACGCGATATATCTCCACGCGCAAAGGGCAAAAGAACCGGGCAAGCCTTATGTCGCACCGAAGTATGATCCCCTGCTGGCCGTGCACAGGATGAAAGCGGTCGAATTGACGGATATCAAATTCCAGCCGGGCAAATTTGATTTTGAAAAGGCATACAATCAACAGTTCGGCATCATCAAGGCAAAAGCGTTTGACGTGGAAGTTGTTTTTACAGGCTGGGCGGCCGCTTACGTATCGGAAAGGATGTGGAGTCCCAATCAGAAAATTATTCCCAGGGGTAAAAATAAAATCATACTGAGATTTACATCATCGTCTGAACCGGAACTCATCAGTTGGTTGCTCTCCTTCGGTGAGGAGGCAAAACTCATCCATCCTGAAAGTCTGGTGAAGGAACTGAAATCAAAAATTATGAAATTGGCCGAGAGCTATTCGTAAAGGAAGGGGAATAACATAGACATTGTCCCACGCCGGCGGGGGTGGCCCGCTTTAGCGGGCCGGGGGTGGACGTTGTTGTTTTTTGCTTTTCATCCTCCCCCTCGGCTCTCTCCCAAGAGAGACACCATTCACCATCAACAATCCACCACGAACTATGAGCTGCGAGCTATTTGCCCATTATTTTCTGGATGCCGGTTTTCACCGGCATGACGACATTGTCCCACGCCGGCGGAAGACAACCGCCAGGCCACGAAAGCGTCACTTCCAACTATTTGTATTAATTAGTATATCCTCAATCACGCCTTCAATTAAAAATTAATATAATCGTTCCTTAATATGGAACGACCATCTGTTATTATATTCTTCAGTCAGACAGAACAAGGGAGGGATGTGATCATGGCAAAAGATGAAAAAAGGCGCAGTGAAAGGGAATTGACTGAATACGGCATAATCTATCTATCAGGCGAAATCAATGTCTCGAATGCCGAGGCAGTTTGCAAGGAGATCATCGAACACAACATCAAAGGAGACGTAAGCCAGATACAAATGATCATTAATTCTCCGGGCGGTACTTGTTCCGCCGGTTTTTCCATAATCGACATCATGGAATGGTCACGGATACCCATATACACAACCGGACTCGGAATGATTGCCTCCATGGGGTTATTGATTTTCATGACCGGCGAGAAAGGCCACAGGGTCGTCACAACGAGAACGTCCATCCTGTCACATCGTTTTTCGGCCTTTAACTTCGGAAGCCACAGCCAGCTTATCGCCGGCCGGCGTGAAGAAGACATGCTCCATGAGCGCATCGTGAATCATTACATGACCTACTCCAATATCAAAGAGCGAGAGGAACTGGAAAAACATCTTCTGCGGGATGTCGATACCTGGCTGTCCACCGATGAAGCTCTCCAACTGGGGGTTGTGGACGTGGTCGAGCCCATGAAGAAAAGATCACAGGGAGAATAAAACATGAATGAGATGCAAAGCACCGCTAAAGACAACCTCATGGCGCCTCAGGGGCAGGCAGGCCAGTTATTTGCCGTGTCTCCGTATTGCGAACCCAACTCGGAGGCAATCCCTTTTACCGATAATTATGAACATTTGGAAGCCCTGGAAGAAGAAGCACTGCTGATGCTGTTATCCGGTTCCGCACGCTCCGGGAACATCGCCTGGCCGAAGGAAGGCACCAGCTGTTGCCGCATCTATACCAAGATGGGCCTGACCGCCGACGATTTCACCCCGGCAAAACTGGAATCCCTGCTTGCCCGGATGAGCATGGTCAACAAGATGCGAGAAAATGCGGCAATCCGATCTGGCGTGAAACTCTTCTTTCCGATCTTTTGCCGGGAAAATAACCTCGATGCCTTTGATCAAAAAATTCTTCTGCTGCTGCTCATGAACGGGACCAGTAAAATCTTTCGGGAAACATTCAGTCACTGCGGGTTTTTTGAAGACACAAGAGGTGTTAAAATCAGGATCATCCTTTCCCTTCTTTGCAAAGATTATCGGGAGGCTCTGGAAAAGCGAAAGCATTTCGGCAGATACGCTCCTCTGGTTGCCCGTGAAATAATCTTCTTCCGAACGGATCATGAAAATCGGAGCACGCACCTGATTGACGATCTTGTCACCACCAATGATCGCCATATCCGCTACATCACCGGGGACAATCAGCTTTACAATAGCACCTACAGCGAGATCAGCATTGAAAGAAGTTCCATCAAATTGGACAAAGTGATCTTGCCCGATTCGATCAAAGAGCAACTGGTCAGGCAGGTCGATCGATATTTCAAGCGCCGGGATAACCTCTTGGCAAGGCGATTGGATGACTTTCTGGAATATGGCACGGCGCTTACCCTTTTCTTTCATGGGCCATCCGGGACGGGTAAAACGATGATGGCCAGAGCGCTGGCGCACCACTACAACAGGCAACTGATTACCGTGAATTTGGCCTGCACCCGTTACAGATGGGAGTTGGAATCCGTCATGAATCAAGCCTTCCGGGAAGCAGCCTTGCTTCAGGGGTTCATCTTTTTCGACGAGGCTGACGACATTTTCAAAGAAGGATCCGACCTGGCCCGAATGCTGCTGATCCAGATTGAAAAAGCAAAATGCGTCGTCATCTTTGCCACCAACAAAGCCGGAAGCCTGGATCCGGCCATGGAAAGACGCTTGTCGATCAAAATTCATTTTCCGCTGCCCGATCAGGAACAGCGCATGAAAATCTGGCATGCGCTTTTGCCCGATTTCATCAGACTGGCCCCGGACATCGATTTAGAATCGCTCAATAACCGTTACCCTTTCAGCGGCGGCCTGATCAAGAATACCATCTTTCTGGCACTTAACGCGGCGGAAGAAGAGGAAACGGGAACCCCGGTAATCACCCGGCAGATGCTGGAACAGGTGGCGGATTTACAAACAATCCAAATGGTGGCAGACAACAAACACTGCAAGATTTGCAAACCGGAAAAACGAATCGATACACTCCCCCTCTCCGACAGGCAGCGAAACGACTTGAAAAATATTGCCGAAGCGTTTCAGTATTCAAAAGAACACAAACCCGGTTTGAATGTTCTGATCAGCGCGACAAATATCGAAACCGCCGTCCATGCCGCCCACGCACTGGCCGCCCAATGCGAGCTGAAAGTAAAGGTCATCAAGTTTGGCGATATGGACAACTTCGACCAGGCCATACGACTGGCCGACCCGGTCTCCCAGGGCAAGATCACGCTCATGGATTACGCATTCAGCCAGACAACCGGCGAAGCCCATCTGCTGCTCATCGTTGACCAAAACGGCGTCATTGAGTGGCGCGAGACCGCAAAGCATAACGACATGGGCATCAACCTGTCCGCGAGATCGGTGGTAACCGCCTTGCTTGATCGCCTTGGCCATTATCCCGGTCTTTGCTGCGTGGCCATGCACGAATGTCCCAACACCAACATCCCGCTGGAGTTTCACACCCATCTCAAGCTGGAATATCCCCCGGAGGAAATGCAGATATATCAATGGGAAGAACATCTCAAATGCGGCGCGGTAACGGGTGATGATCTTGCCAACCTTGTCGAACAGCATCCTATGCACATCGTGGAAATTGACAGCATCATGCACCGCGCCTCGATTCAGTCTTTGATTGAAGGAAAAGCGCATCAACTGTCTCTGGAAACAGTGAAGATCGTTATTGAAAGGTATCGGGGAAAGAATAAAGCACCGGTGTTATTCGGCAGGAAATAACATATAATCAACGTAGCACAACCTGGAGTATAGAAATTTAATGCCACAGGGTTGTTCAAATGACATGATGATCTATTAAGTGAGGATCCTATGAAAACAAAAAATCTGAAAAGACGAATTGTGGTGGGCGACGTCCATGGTGAGTTGGGAAGTCTGAAAGAGATTCTGATCCACGCAAAGCTGATTGATCAAGAAGAGAACTGGGCTGGAGAGTGCTCTGTTCTGATCCAGACCGACGATGTGATCGATCGCGGACCTGATTCATGGGGGTGTATCGAGTTTTTGCAGAAAATCCAGGAGCAAGCTCAAGATGCAGGCGGGCAGGTCGTTCGACTCTGCGGTAATCACGAGGTTATGCTCATGGAAGACTCGTCAAACCGTTATGTTAACTTTAAAAAACCCGAAAAACTTGCCTCACTGATAAAGGAAGAGATTAGTCTTGGAAAAATACAAGCATCCTATACCGACGGTGAGAGGCTTTATACACATGCGGGGCTTCGTTCAGAGATCAGGGCGGCATTGGAGAAGGAGATCGGTGCTGAGCGAGTTGATCTGAAACGCCTTTCCGATCATATCAACAAGGTATTCAGGGATGCAGTCAAGAAAAAAGACTTTGAAACGCATGCGATATTTCATGTTGATTTAAAACGCGGCGGCTCCCACGAGGTCGGCGGGATATTCTGGGGCGACTACTCGTTAATTTGCGACTCACTGATGGCCTATAATATACCTCAGATATTTGGACACACACCGACCCGTAAGAAAGGTGTCATGCATTCTCACAGCTTCAAGTTGATTGACATCGACGCAGGCATGCATGACGGCTACGGTGGAAATATCTTGTATCTCGAGATCGGCAAATCGGGCAATATCCTGCAGCATCATAAAGATGGGGATGTATGGATCGAGACGGTGCTTGGCCCTGAAAAGGAGAAACGTTGAGCGTTCATTCAGCTACCCTTGGCTGGTTCAACCTTGTGGCTTGAAAAGTAATATTGCGTCAACGGGATTGTTTGGGAACAATGAAGATCATGGAATTATCAGATCGCTATAATGCGTTGAAACTGAAAATCATGGATCGTAAGGAACCGTTTGAACGCTTCGTCGCTATGCTGGAGAATGAGACAACGTGGCTTACTTCCCCGGCCAGCACGCGGTTTCATCTGGCCGAGGAACGAGGCCTGTTAAAGCACAGTGTTGGGGTAGCGGAAACCCTGTTGCAGTTTCGGGGATTTCTTGCGCCAAAGATCAGCGAAGAAAGCTGTGTCATCGTCGGGCTGTTTCATGATGTCGGCAAACTGGGTGCGCCGGGAAAACCTTACTATTTGCCCAATGATAATACATGGATGGTGAAAAACAGGGGTATCCGCTACAAGACAAATCCGGAGGTCGTCACGATGGGTCTGGCCGTCCGCAGTCTCTATCTCATTTCGCAATATATTTCTCTTTCTGAAACCGAAGCGCAGGCCATTGCTTATCATGACGGCCAATACATCGATGACAACAAAGTTGTTGCCCACAAAGAGGAGCCGCTGACATTGCTTCTTCACTGGGCAGATTACTGGAGAGCGCATATTTATGAAGAGGGAAGGGGAAGAATTTCGATAACTAAATGCTGACCGCGAGAAAACACAAAAACTGATCGGAGGGAATCATGAAACTCATTGACAGAGCCAAACAGGTGCTATGGAAAAAGTCGGGGCTTGACCATGACAATCAAGGTTACTTAAAAAAACCAGAACTGAACCTTTTACCAGACATCGACGCGAAAATAATTGAAGGTGATTATCGCAAGGGGAGTGGGCATGAATGGAATAGTAAATTTCGGGCCATCCACTCATCGGCGGCTCTTGTCGCCAACACTTTCGGAAAATGGAAAACCGAGCCGGCTCAGTTAAGATTTGCCGGTTATGCAGGTTTTGACAAGCTGGTGTTTGAAGCGAAATGTCCAACAGGCCTCGGGGGCACAGCACCTCACCTCGATGTTCTGCTGCAATCGGATGATACCGTGATTGGGATCGAATCAAAATTCCTTGAACCACTTGAACTTACTGCCCCTATATTTTCGGACAGTTATTCAAAAAACCGTTTGCCTTTGTGTGAAGATGCCTGGTGGACTCTGCTAGAGAACGTGCGCCAATGGCCAAAGTCACATTTAGATGCGTCTCAACTCATCAAACACTACCTCGGCCTACGTAATAATTTCCCAAACTGTAAAAATGTCATGCTCGTGTATCTGTTCTGGAAGCCTCTTAACGCAGACAAGTTTGAAGAATATGGATCCCATGCGAAAGAGTTGGAAAAATTTCAACACACAATACGCAATTCAAACATGGTGCAATTCAAAGCTATGGATTACTTACAGCTTTGGAACGACTGGGAGAAGGATAAAAACATGACAGAACACACAAAACGTTTGAAAGACCGTTACTGCGTTGAGATATGAATAGATTTTCAAGTGCTATAATAAGTTGTATTCGTTATGGTGAAAGATGAATATGACAGAAGGACAGGAATGGCACCCGGCAGCGCCGCCAACAGGCCGTTTGATCGTCAAGCGAAAGGGCCGCAGTATTACCCGGCAGATTCCCAAGCCCGTTGTGCTCATCGACACGCGTGAAAAATATCCATTTGACTTCAGCCGATTCAAAAACTGGGTTGCCGATACAAAAAGCCGGGCGCTGAAAGCCGGTGATTACAGCGTGGAAGGAATGGAATCATTGCTTGTTCTGGAGCGAAAAACGCTGACCGATCTGATCACAACTGTCATTCAACAACGCGCACGGTTTTTTAAACAATGCGAAAAAATGTCAAAGTACAGATGGAAAGCCCTGCTGGTCGAGGCAAGCTATGAAGACATCAAGACACCTTATGATGAGGATGAATACAATACACTGGCCCACCCGAATGCCGTTTCCGGCACTTTGGACGCCTTGGAAGCCCGCTATGGCATATCGGTGATCTACACTTCGCGCTTCCGTCCGCTGGCCGAAGAAAAGGCCGCAAGCTGGCTGTCGAAACATTTCACATACTGGTATCTGGAAACAAATGGATTCGGACGGGTCCTGCAGGAAGGGGATTTGTAAAATCAAACGCTTGTACAAACATTTTATGATTTACTTCTTGTGAAGATGTCAGCAAAACAGTATTAAATTAAGCATTATGAATGTTCTTAAAATTTAAAATGTTAATGGATGCAAAGTGTTAATGAAAGAGACATGCATTTTCAGTCTTAAACCAGCTAAAGAGAAATAAATACAATGCCATCTTCACTTACTTGGATAGATCACGATTCTAAGGCCCGTGAAAGAACGATTCGCATACTTTCTTTCATGCAGCAAAAGGAAAGCCGCGACGAACTTGGCCTGGGCGCTATCAGGGATTCCTTCGCGGACGCACTTTTCCCCGGCACAAGCACAATCCAGACACGCATGCGATATATGCTTTTCGTGCCGTGGATATACATATTCCTTGAAAAGAAACGAGTGATGCCCCCCGCCTTCAGAGAGCGGGCACGTAACATTGAATTGGCTCTGATTGAACCGCTACTGGCATGTTCTGATCATGCAGCAGGTATTTTTGGACGTGTTGCGGGGCAGGGACTTAAGCGTCTACCAAGCTCCGTTTACTGGAACGGTCTTGGCATATGGGGGCTCCGACGAAATGATCTTTCGCGGAATGAATATCACCGCCACATCGGAGAAATATACCGGCAGCGTGACATCACTCGGCAACGAAAAGAAAAAGACGATTCCCCCGAAGCGGCAACGCAGACCTGGCACCCGAGGCTGCCGGACCCACCGGAAGGTTTTCCGGATGCAATCAAGAACCTTGGCATTGAACTGACAACCGAAGAGGCGAGTTTTCTGCTTGATTGCCTGACAAAGTCCAGCCCTGACAGCCTGTTGGTTTTCCTGGCGTTGAATAGCAAACCGGTAGAGTGCGAGTTTCCGTGGCAGCACGCGGATAGGGAACGTTTTTCTTCATCACACCGGGAGTTGCTTGATTACGGTGAAATGTTTTCAACTGTGATGCATGGCGCTGGATTTCTTTATAACCTGATGCTGGCTGAGGTCGCGCAAAGAAAAAGCCTTGAGGAAGAACATCGGGTTAATCTTGATGGCTGGCGAGAACGCTTGCTGAGCTGTCCGAATATTAATCTTCCTCTGGAAAAAATTTGGGAGCTTACTGCGGGACGCGGTCATACCATCACGCCAAAGACAAAAGAATTTATAACGGCCTGGCACAGAAGGGTTATGGCAACGCGGGGAGATGTCGTTGCTGATGAAGAATGTCGCACGCTGATCAGAAACCGCGAAATGAAGTTGAAGGGCAGTCGCTCCCGATTTACCAACGCGGGGGCAAGAGATAATTGGAACGGATCTGCTGGTATTGGACAAATGTCCTATCGCTGGCCGAATGTCAAAGTCTTGCTTGCTGATTTGTACGCAGGCCTGAATGGAGGTGGCAATGCTCGATCCTAATGATGCACGAAGTCTTTATACAAACGCTGTTTGCCCACCTCCCGGATACATCTTTGATCAGGCCATTGCTACGACATACACCCTCGACCCGACGACATTGCTGTCGCTGCCAACGCATCTTGTCCTCGCAGAGCGTTCTTCAAAAGAAATGCCGGATCCGATAAAACTGCTGGAGTCTCTGCGCCGTTTGTCGAACCGTTTCAGTATTTATGTGGATCATACAGGCATAAAGGTGCCCTCCACGAAAAATCCGCTTTATGGAATGCTGGAGACTATATTGATACCGGTCAGGGCGCGGAAGGAGCGTGGCGTTTTTCATCCCAAACTCTGGGTATTGCGTTTTGTTCAGCCTGACACGGAAGAGCCACCCCTGATCAGGGTACTCGTTTTGTCACGCAATATCACCTATGACAGGTCGTGGGATATTTCTCTGCAACTGGAAGGCAAACCGGGCAGAAACATTAATGCCGGCAACAAGGAATTGGTGGAGTTTCTGCAGGCGTTGCCGACTATGAGTACGCAACAGGTAACCGATGCTCAAAAGCAACAGGCAGAGAAGTTAGCGGATCAAATTCGAAAAACACAATGGGAGATGCCAGGAGATTTTGACTCCGTTAATTTCAGCGTGCTGGGACACAAAAGAAGAGTCTGGGAGCCTCCAGAATCAAAACGGATGGTAGTTATTTCACCCTTCATAACAGACAGTGCTATTGACTGGCTGCGCGGCTTTACCGATGAAATTGTTGCCGTTGTTTCAAGACTGGATGAACTCAACAATCTTAGGTCAGATACGTTTACTCGAGCGTCTAATTGGTACACGCTCGATGAGTCGGCAGAGTCAGAAAACGGCGAAGTCACAGAAGAACATGATACGTTGGGTTTGCATGCTAAAGCATATATTCTGGAAAAGGGCGGTAGGACAACAGTTATAATCGGTTCAGCGAATGCCACATCAGCAGCTTTATTGGAAAGAAAGAATATTGAAGTTCTTACCAAGCTTTCCGGAAGAAAAGGCCAGGTAGGTGGCATTGATAAGTTGCTAAGCGACAATGAACTGGGCCAAATTCTTTCGCCTTATGTCCGTTCAACCGAAAGCAGTGTAAAAAAAGATGAGGAAGAAGTCGCGGCTCAGAAATCTCTGGATGAGGCAAAAACATTATTGGCAGTGGCGGGACTTAAGGTGGTTTGTCAAGCGGATGGTAATGCATGGCAGCTTTATCTTACCGCCTCAGATCCTGTAGCGCTTCCCGGAATATCGAGCATCAAAGCTTGGCCAATAACTGTTTCGGATGATCGGGCGGAGGATATTTCGGCTCTGGAAAATAAAAGGAATGTAGTTTTGGGAAAGTACGCCACCGAATCGGTTACGGGATTAATTGCGTTTGTGCTTGAAACAAAAAATAAAAAGATCTCTGCGCGAATGGTTTTGAATCTTCCGGTTGAGGGGCTTCCTGAAAATCGAGATGAAGCCATTTTCAAACTCGTGGTGAACAATCGGGAAGGATTTCTCCGTTATCTCCTTCTGTTATTGGGAGAAACTGAAGGAAGCTTTATTGATACAGGCAATGTATTAAACGGTGGCAATGGAAATGGCGGGTGGAGGCCGGCTTTTAGTGACGATAAGCCTCTACTTGAAGAACTGGTCAGGGCATTCAGTCGTCATCCTGAGAAGCTTAAAGATATTAAGGCCATTGTAAGTAGATTTCTTAAAGAAAATACAACATCCAACATCATACCGGAAGATTTCCTCAAAGTCTGGGATGTCTTTGAACAGGCAATGAAGGAGGTAGAAAGTTGAACGAAGTTATCTGCAATTATGAAAAGGTGTTAAAACGTCTGAAAGATTTTCAGCGCCGCACAGCAGAATACGTATTCCGTCGTTTTTATACTGACACGAATCCCACAGACCGTTTTCTTGTTGCCGATGAGGTCGGCCTTGGGAAAACACTGGTCGCAAAGGGATTAATTGCCCTGGCTATCGAACACCTGCATCAAGTAAAAAAAATAGAAAGAATAGACATTGTTTATATCTGCTCCAATATCAGTATCGCGTCTCAGAATATAGACCGTCTAAATGTGACAGGGATACAGGAGTTCGTTCGTCCCACACGGCTTTCCTTGTTGCCTATGCATATAGTCGGCATTAGAAAGAATCGCGTTAATTATATTGGTTTGACGCCCGGAACGAGTTTCGATCCGCAGTCCAGGGAAGGCATGGTTGAAGAACGCGCCCTTATTTACCATGTATTGAAAGGTAAACTGGAGCTCAAGCGATCTGGGCTCAGGCATTTGCTTCGTGGAAGAGTCGGCAAAGATAATTGGCGGCGGTGGACACGGCAATGGCCGCATGAAAATATAGATTCAGTAGCAGGCACAGATTTTATTCAAAGTATTAAATCAAATGAGGAGCTTTATTCACGATTAAAAGAATTTTGTAACTTATCACCCCGAGATATATGGAGAAACGATGAACGGTTGCGCCTGATATCTGAATTGCGGTGTTTAGTCGCAGAAGTGAGTGTAAAGATGCTTGAGCCGGATCTGATTATTCTGGATGAATTCCAACGCTTCAAAAAATTGCTGGACAAGAATAATCCAGAGGCACGTCTGGCCCAGAAGCTATTTCAATATGCCGGTGTAAAAACGCTTCTCCTTTCGGCCACACCATATAAGATGCTTTCTCTCGATCATGAGCAGGATGACGATCACTATCCGGATTTCCTCAAGACATTGCGTTTTCTTTTCAATTCTGATGGCCCAGTGGAAGAGGTAAAAAAAGAGATATTAAACTTCCGGCGATCGCTATTTCTGATGAATTCAGACAACACGACAGATGTTTCTGCCGCGCGCAATTCTCTTCAGTCAAAACTGCTTCACGTCATGTGTCGTACCGAACGTGTTGGCATTACGCAAAAACAAGATGCGATGCTGATGGAGGCCGAAGAAAAACCGGCAATCAGCACCTGCGATCTTCACGATGTTGTGCTGGCAGATAAAGTCGCGGCGTGTGTCGGAGCTAATGATATTATCGAATATTGGAAATCCAGCCCTTATCTCGTAAATTTTCTACGCCGTTATGAATTCAGACGCAAACTTGAAGATCAGTGTGCGAACGCCTCGGAAGAGCTGTTGTCTGTATTTAGCAATCATGGCCACCGTCTTTTGCACAAATCGGAGGTTTATAAATACGGCAAAATCAACCCGGCAAATTCCAGGATGCGTTATCTCTTTTCAAAAACTATAGATAAGGGTCTATGGAAAATTCTCTGGCTACCACCTTCTATGCCGTATAGCCAACCGGAAGGGCCTTTCGCAGAAATAAAAGATGCTACAAAATATCTCGTTTTTTCCGCTTGGAATGTCGTGCCTGATTCCATTGCCGCTCTTTGCTCTTACGAAGCCGAAAGGCGCATGTTGTCTTCTTTCCCCAAGACAATTAATTACCCTGATCTCCATAAAGAAATTCCACAACTCCTTCGTTATAACAAAAGTACGGATGGGCGCATGGCGGGTATGTCCGCACTTGTACTTTTTTATCCAAGTCCAGCATTGGCCTCTTTGGTTGACCCATTAGGAATTGCCCTGAAACATTCAGAGGAGGGGCTTATCAAATCTACTACATTGGTTGAGCGCGTGGCTGAAATTCTTAAACCATACATAAATAGCTTGTTAACAGGCGTTCCTGATAGTGGTCCTGAGGACCAGCGCTGGTACTGGGCGCTACCAGCAATGCTCGATGGCGGTCAATATCCTGCCGTCAGTGATTGGCTTTCGAATCAGAAGACCGGTTGGTTGTCACTTTCAGAAAAATCATCGCAGGAACGCGGTGAATATTTCAAAGATCATCTTGATCTTTTACGTCAGGCTACGGAAAAAAACATTTCTCCATCGTTAGGCAAGCCGCCGGCGGATCTGATACAGATTGTTGCACGTATGGCAATCGCGGCGCCGGGTATCTGCTCCTTGCGCTCGTTGCATCGCCAAGCATCATCGATTAACGGGGATTCCTTTGAGCTGCTCAATGCTGCCGCGCAAATTGCTGACGGTTTCAAAACTCTTTTCAATTTACCGGACTCAATAGCCCTTCTACGAGGCGGCGATCCTGATACTTTTTATTGGCGGCACGTACTTTTACACTGTCTGCAAGGAAATATACAAGCTCTTCTTGATGAACAATGCCATTGCCTAGTTGAGTCACTGGGTGTTTTTGATGAAAAAGATGAGGAACGTGTTTCCAAAATAGGAATTTCTCTTGCTTCGTCACTCTCGTTACGTACGGCACCGCTGCAGGTTGACGATGTGATACCTCGCCTCGATACCCGGAAGGTAGATTTTGAAGGATACAACATAAGGTGTCGGTTCGCATTGCGATTTGGGGAATTGAAAGATGAGCAAGGCGACGTGAAGCGCGCGGAAACGGTCAGAGATGCATTTAACTCACCATTCCGTCCTTTTATTCTTGCGTCAACATCTGTCGGCCAAGAAGGTCTTGATTTTCATACATGGTGCCACGCGGTTGTGCATTGGAATCTGCCCAGCAATCCCGTTGATCTTGAACAGCGGGAAGGGCGGATTCATCGCTATAAAGGTCACGCGATCAGAAAGAATGTCGCTATCGCTTACGGGCTTAATATGCTGAGAGAAAAATGGAATAAACAGGGTGATCCTTGGCAGTGCATATTTACTCAAGCCAGACAGGATCGAGCCAATGATCTTTTGACATACTGGCTTTTTGAACCGTCTGAAAATGGGGTGAAGATTGAACGGCATATTCCTATTATGAATTATAGTAGAGAAGAAGCACATTTCAGTAGATTGAAAAAAATGCTTGTCATCTATCGATTGGTATTCGGCCAGCCACGACAAGAAGATTTGCTTAAATATTTAACTGAGCAGATGGATGTTAAAGAAGATTATGATGTCAATAACTGGCGCATATCATTAGCGCCACCGGCAGTTTGAAGAAAAATATGTCGGTGAGATAAAGGGGACAGATACAAAATTATCTTCCGATCAATGTTGCTTGCAGAGCCATTCGGTGATCGGCTCAAGGAGGCACAATCATTTCCAGTTCTTGCCTAACAAATTTATGAATAATAGAAATTAGTTAGGCAAACTTATGATTGACTTATTGCCTAACAATATTTATAATTTCACCATTATGTTAGGCAAAGGTGGTTTATGGGCATCATTAGAGGCATTCTGGAAGAGGAACATGAAAGGCTGCAAAATCTATCCGTTTTTTACGAGAAAAAGATTTTAGAATATCCACAGGGTGCAATATCAATAAAAGAAAGAGGCGGCCAGAAATATATTTATCTTGCGTATCGTAAAGGCAAAAAGGTTGTCTTTGATTATATCGGGAAAGATGTCCCTGAAGAGCGGAAGGCTCTTTGCGCAAAATTGAAACAAAGAAAAGAATATCAGGCCAAACTCCAACAAGTGAAGGAAAATCTCAGGGAAATCGAAAGGTCCCTTCGTGGGAAAAGAACGTGATCTGTTTTTGCCGTATTACTAAGCCTGAATAAAGCGGAAGTCCTCCGGGATATTATTCTCATCGGCGGCTGGTGTCCTCTTGTTTATAAGGAATATTTTGGCAATCCGGTGGAAATTTCCGCGCAACGTACCGCCGATCTGGATATTCTTGTTCCTAATCCTCCACGTATTCATAAAGAAATTGATGTATCGCTGATTTTAAACAAGTTGGGATTTGACAGAAAAGTATCACCCTTGGATGCTTATGAGAAATATGTCCATCCCGATCTTGAAGTTGAATTTCTGACACCTGAAAGAGACAGAGGCAGAGAAAGGCCAGATTTATCTTACGGAAAGGCAAATGAGGATTGTGGAGTATATCAACAAAAGCGGCAGGATAACTGTCGGAGATGTGGCGATGCTGTTAAAAATAAGCAGGCAGGCGGGAACGTTTGGCCAGAGCCAGCTATTATGTCATGCGCTGGCTGGTTGTCGATTTAGTTGTCTATTAGGTTGTCAATTGTAGAGTGGGCTTGCGGTATTTCAAGAGAGACAATGGATACAGTAGTAATGACAACCTAAAAATGACCCACCGTGATCACGTAAAAGTGACCCACCCCTGTTAAAATTTGAACCTCACCATAGCCGCATTATTTAGACCCTTTTTATTTTTTCTTTGCTATCGAAGACGATTTTCTTTTCAGGCTATCCGGCATCCAGAAAGTAACCGTTTTGCCACCCATCTGTACAGCGATAGCAATCCAGTCTATATATTTCCCGACATTAAGATTAGGCGGTTTATGGATGACCATCGAGGTAGTGTAAAAGAATGAAATAGCGCAGATAGTGGCTGAATTTTTTTCATGTCTGTCTTTCAAAGTCTCACTTACCGAGTGCGGCGAGGACTTGAACTTGCGGTGTCAGATGAAAATTTACGTAATGATTTCAAAGTCACGCTTGACATTTGCAGCCCCACGAATGATATAACAAATGATAAATCGAGCGCTATAAATGGTGCAGCCAGTACATCAAAATATTCAGCAAGGAGAAACCCTTTGGACGAACAATACGCCATGGCGAACCTGGTCCGGGAACTGCGGGCGCTTACCGGCCTGACTCAGGAAAAATTCGCAGCCAGGCTCGGCGTAACCTTCCCCACGATCAACCGTTGGGAAAACAACCGCGCCAAGCCATCGCCGCTGGCCCTGGAGAAGATCGAAAGCCTGCTGCGCAGCCTGGGGGATAAGGGCGAGGCACTTCATAAAGGGTATTTTGGCAAGGAGGCCTGAGCATGGCCCAGCTTGAACATATAGAAGCCATTGAAAGGCGCCTCTGGAGCGCGGCCGACACCCTGCGGGCCAATTCCAACTACGCCAGCAACGAATATTTCCTGCCGGTCATGGGCCTTGTCTTCCTGCGCCATACCTACAGCCGCTTTCTGGGGGTCAAGGATGCCATCGAAGCAAGCCTACCAACCCGTGGCGGCAAAATCCGGCCATTGAGCAAAGAAGATTTCAGCCAGAAAAACGCCATTTTCCTGCAACCCAAGGCCCAGTTCGACACCCTGGTGGCCCTGCCCGACAACGCCGACCGCGCCAAGGCGATCATAGATGCCATGGAGTCCATCGAGGCGGACTACGAGAATCTGCGTGGCGTGCTGCCCAAAAGCGAATATCAGGAACTTGACAACGCGGTCCTCGCCCAGCTGCTACGCACCCTCAACCCCGAGGAGCTGAAGCAGGTCTCCGGTGATGTGTTCGGCCGTATTTACGAATATTTTCTAACTCAATTTGCCGATCAAAAAGCCCATGACGGCGGCGAGTTCTTCACCCCGGTATCGCTGGTTTCGCTGATTGCTAACGTCATCGAACCGGCTGGTGGCACGGTGCTGGACCCGGCCTGTGGCTCGGGAGGCATGTTTGTGCAAAGCGCCCGGGTGGTCGAGCGAAGGCACGAGAACCCTACCGAGAAACTCACCTTCTACGGTCTGGAAAAAAATGCCACCACCATCCGACTGGCCAAGATGAACCTGGCGGTGCAGCTGGCCGCAATCATAAAAACGAATTTTAAGGAACTGGGAATATGAGCATAACCGAACTGCTCAAGACCGACGAAGGCAAGGTCCTGGAGTTCAAGCGCGATCTCTCCTCCCCGCGCAATCTCCTCAAGACACTGGTGGCCTTTGCCAATACAGCCGGCGGCAGGGTCATTGTCGGCGTGCAAGATAAAACACGAAAAGTCATGGGCATTGAACATCCCCTTGATGAGGAAGAGCGCATTTGCAGCCTGATTGCCGACTCCATCAGCCCTCGTCTTGTGCCCAACGTGGAGCTGACCACCATTGACAATAAAACTCTGTTGGTCATCGAGGTGTTCCTGAGCAATTCTCGACCCCATTATTTGCGTTCCGAGGGGCCTGAAACCGGTGTCTATGTCCGCCTTGGCTCCACCAACCGTCAAGCCGATCGAGAGCTGATCGCCGAACTGCGCCGATCCGTTGAAGGTGTGTCCTTTGACGAAATGCCCATGCCGGAGTTGTCTCCCGTTGATCTGGATATTGAGGC
>JAAYKU010000032.1 GCA_012522275.1 Smithella sp. | reverse complement strand
GAATTTCTGTGAGCCGTGACCAGATCGTGCACATACTTGGCCAGGTTCTGCGTGCACAGGTTGTTCCATACCAGCTTTTGGGCCTCCTCCGGTTTGGTGATGAAACAAGGCGTGGCCGTCAGCGGAAGCGTGCCTTTCTCATAACCGACGATGACGTCGGCCTTTTTTTCCAAAAGCAGCCTTTGAGCTTCTTCCCGTAATTTTGTCTCGATGTTTTCCACAGTGATGATTTCCCCGTTTATGTATTATTGTCTTAAATCGGCCTAAGCAATCTTCTTGACCAGTTTTTTGGCCGGCCCCAGCGCGCGGATTTTGTCCGCCGCTCCCTTGACGACCTGCGCCCATCTGTCACCTTCGGAGGCGGAGACCCAGGTGAAAATCGTCCGGTCGCCTTCAACTCCGATGTAGTTCAGGAAACTTTTTAACGTCGCAAACTTGCGCCGTGCCACCAGATTTCCCGAGATATAGTGGCATTCCCCCGGGTGTCACCCCGAGACCAGAACGCCGTCGGCTCCGGATTGCAGGGCTTTCACAATATAAAAAGGATTGATTCTGCCCGTGCAGGGAACGCGGATCACGCGCACATTGGCCGGGTACTGAATTCGGCTGATACCCGCCAGGTCCGCGCCTGCGTACGTGCACCAGTTACAGACCAGGGCCACGAATTTCGGCTCCCATTCCTTGTTTTCTGTGTTTTCGGCCATATATTCTCCTTCCACCGGCAATGCGGCCCGACAGGCCGCCCGCCTTAATTTAAATTATAGATCTGCGCCAGAACTTCTTCGTTGTTGAAGCCGTTGAGATCAACCGCGTTCATGCGGCATGACGCAGTACAGACACCGCATCCTTTGCACAAAACAGCATTCACTTCGGCATAGCCTTCTTCATTCACACGAATCGCGCTGTAGGGACAGTTGATTTCACACAGGCCGCAGCCCGTGCAGCGCTCTATGTTGACATAGGCTGTTTTGCCTTCCGCCTCGATGTAATTGAGCGTCAGGATCGTGGCGGCACGCGATACGGCCGCGTTGGCCTGTGTCACCGTTTCGTCGCTGAGCTTCGGTGAATGAGACATGCCGCACATGAACACGCCGTCGGTGGCGAAATCGACCGGGCGCAGTTTGACGTGCGCCTCCAGGAAAAAGCCGTCCTGGTTGGTGGGCACTTTCAGCATGTTGCCGATGGCCGCGTTTTCCTGGTTGGGCACCACGCCGACGCTGAGCACCACGGCATCGGCCGGCAGGGTTACGGATTCGTTCAGGATCGGGTCAAAGACTTTCACTTGCAGGGCATCGCCCGCGGCAACCACTTCCGGCTTGCGGTCCTCTTCATAGGAAATGAACTTGATATTCGCTTCACGCGCTTTCTTGTAGTAATCCTCCTTGAAACCGTAGGTGCGGATGTCGCGGTAAATAATGGTGACATCGCGCGACGGATCGGCCGCCTTGAGCTCCAGCGCGTTTTTGATCGCCTCCGAGCAGCAGTAGCGGCTGCAATAGGGTCTTTCTTTGTCGCGGCTGCCGACACACTGGATCATGACCACGCTTTTTATCTTCTCGAGCTGCGGATCTTTTTCGTAGATCAGCGTTTCCATTTCGCGCTGCGTTCTGACTTTCGGGTTCTGGCCGTAGAGATACTCGGCAGGCTTGTTTTCATAAGCTCCGATGGCCAAGATCGCCACGCCGTGCTCGACCACTTTCTCTCCCTCTTTTTTTGTCAGTACGGTGGTCTTGTAATTGCCGATGTAGCCGTCGATCTTCTTGATTTCGGCGGATGTCAGCACCGTGATCAGCGGGTTATTGTAAATTTTTTCGAGCAGCTCCTTGAGGTGCGCCCGTGTGTCGAGACCTTCGAGCGTTTTATAAAGATGATTGTAATTGCCGCCCAGACGCTCTTCTTTTTCGACGATGGTGGAAGCAAAGCCCTGATCCGCCAGAGAAAGCGCCGCCGTCATGCCGGCTAATCCGCCGCCGATAATCAGCGCCTCGTGATTGACGGGAAGCTGGCCCGGTTTCAGAGGCTTGAGGTACTTGGCCTTGGCCACCGCCATGCGCACCAGGTCTTTTGCCTTTTGTGTGGCTTTTTCCGGCTCGTGCATATGCACCCAAGAATCCTGGTCGCGGATATTGGCCATCTCGAAAAGATAACGGTTCAGACCGGCCTTTTCACAGTTTTCCTGGAAGAGCCCCTCATGTGTGCGGGGCGAGCAGGAGGCCACGACAACGCGGGTGAGATTCTCATCTTTGATGACCTCGGCCATCTTCACCGCCGTATCCTGAGAGCAGGTAAAGAGGTTATCCACTGTGTAAACAACATTGGGCAGCGTTGCCGCGTAGTCCCGAACCGCGGGCACATCGACAACACCTCCGATATTGATGCCGCAGTGACAGACAAAAACTCCCGTACGCACGGCCTGGCCGCGCAGGTCTTTTTCTTCCGGCAGTTCAGGCGGCGTGATCATGGTGCCGCGCTTTGCCGCCAGCAGTCCCTCCGCACAGGCGGCGGCGGCGGAAGCTTCCATAACTGTTTCGGGAATGTCTTTGGGGCCGCCGAAGGCGCCGCAGACAAAAACGCCCGGACGCGACGTCTGCACGGGATTGTCCAGTTCCGTTTTGCAAAAGCCGTGCTCCTCCAGATCAATGCCCAGACCGGCCGCCAGTTTTTGCGCCTCTTTGGGCGGCATCAGACCGACGGAGAGAACAACCATGTCGAATTCCTCCTCGATGAGGCTCCCGTCCGGATTCACATAAGTCATGAGCAGGTTGTTCGTTGTCGGCACTTCCTTGATCGTCGAGGGCATCGAACGAATGTAGCGGATACCGTATTCTTCTTTCGCACGGTTCACGAAGCGGTCGAAGTCCTTGCCGTGGGCGCGGATATCCATGTAGAAGATGGTGGGCTCCAGACCTTTGGCGTGTTCTTTACCGATGATCGCCTCTTTGGTGGCATACATGCAGCACACCGAAGAGCACCAGCTGTTGCCGCAATTTACATCACGTGAGCCGACACATTGAATAAACGCGATTTTTTTAGGCTCTTTGCCGTCGGAAATCCTCTGGACGTGGCCGAAGTAGGGGCCGGAAGCGGAAAGAATTCTCTCGAACTGCAGTGCGGTCACCACGTTTTTATAAATGCCGTAACCGTATTCACCGCGCAGGCCTGCGTCAAATACCTGGAAACCGGGCGACGCGATGATGGCGCCGACCTCAATGATCTCCTCCTCGGGTTTCATTTCGTGATCAATGGCCTTGGCCACACAAACCTCGACGCACTGATAACACTCCGAGCAGATCCCGCAGGCCAGGCAACGGGCGGCTTCCGCAATCGCCTGAGCTTCGGAAAATCCGATGCCCACCTCTTCGAAATTGCCCTTGCGGACGTTCGGGTCCATATGCGGGTATTTTTCACGCGGCACTTTGGGAACGTTCGACAGATCCGCCTTGTTGGCCAGATCCTGCGTCCAGTCTCTCTCGCGGCCGGCCTTGATGTCTTTACCCTGCAGATGCAGGTCGATGGATTTTGCCGCCTCCTTACCGGAGAAGACGGCCTTGACCACTGTCTGCGGACCGGTGGACACGTCGCCGCCGGTAAACACGCCCGGGACGCTGGTGGCGAAGGTCACCGGATCGAAATCGACATTGTTCCATTTGTTGATGGACACGCCGCTTTCTTTGGTAATGAAAGAAAGGTCCGCCTCCTGGCCGATGGCCGGCACAATAGCGTCGCACTCGATGATGAACTCGGACCCTTTAATTTCCACCGGGCGACGTCGTCCGCTGGCGTCCGGCTCGCCCAGCTCCATGCGGGTGCATTCGATGCCTGTAACTTTTCCGTCTTTGCCCACCACGCGCTTCGGGGCGACGAGGAATTTCATTTCAATGCCTTCTTCCAGCGCCTCTTCAATCTCTTCGGGGGAAGCGGGCATTTCCGCACGGGTCCGGCGGTACAAAACGAAAACATTTTTCGATCCCATACGCACGGCCGTACGGACCGCGTCCATGGCGACGTTTCCGCCGCCGATCACGGCCACCCTCTCGCCGAGATTCACTTTTTCGCCCAGATTGATTTTCATCAGGTAATCGACGCCGTGAACCACGCCCTGCATATCTTCGCCGGGGATGTTGAGCTTGCTGCTCTTCATCGTGCCGCAGCCGATAAAAATGGCATTGTAGTCGCTTTTGAGCTTGTCGAAGGAAATGTCCTTGCCGACTCTGGTATTGAGATGAATTTTCACGCCCAGATCTTTGATGACCTGGATTTCTGCGTTGAGCACATCCTTGGGAAGGCGGTACTCGGGAATACCGACGGACAGCCAGCCGCCCGCCACGGGCAGAGCCTCGAAAACATCGACATCGTATCCTTCAATGGCCAGATAATATGCGCAGGTGAGGCCTGAAGGGCCGGCGCCGACCACGGCTACTTTCTGTCCTTTGGAAGGCTTCTTTTCCGGCAGATAGCGTGTTTCGCTGTTGAGATCGAGGTCAGCGACAAAACGCTTCAGATGCATGATGTCGATCGGGTCATCCACCTTGCCGCGCATACATTCCGTTTCGCATGGATGGTTGCATACACGACCGCACACGATGGGAAAGGGGTTGTCTTGCTTGATGAGCTTGAGCGCTTCTTTGAACTTGCCCTGAGCGATGAGCGCCACATAACCCTGAACACTGATGTGCGTCGGGCAATAGGCCTTGCAGGGGGAAGTCCCCAGTTTGTCGATCGCAAACCCGCTGGGAATGGCCTGCGGGAAATGGCGGTAGATGGCCTGCCTTTCACTGAGCTCGCCGTTGAACTCCGCTTTGATGTTGATCGGGCAGACCTTGGCGCAGTCGCCGCAACCGGTGCATTTGTCCAGATCGACGTAGCGCGGCGCCGAAAGCAACTTTACCTTGAATCTGCCCGGCTCGCCTTCCACCGATTCCACTGTACGGCGGGTTTTAATCGTCACATTCGGGTGGCGCCCCACTTCAACGAGTTTCGGGGAAAGGATACAGGCGGAACAGTCGTTGGTGGGAAATGTTTTGTCCAGCTGCGCCATCACGCCGCCGATACTGATTCCGTCCTCAACAAGGTAAACTTTCATCCCGGAATTGGCTAAATCAAGGGAGGCCTGAATACCGGCGATTCCTGCCCCGACCACCATTACCGCACCGACTTTTTCGTCATCTTTTACCACGTGCTTACACCTCGTAAGTGATATATTTAAGTTGTGAAATGAGCCATCATGAAAATGCCTCTGAAACGTTGCAGATTCAGCGTTCGTCGGCTAGCATAATTTAATTACCGTGTCAAGCATACATGATGAATAAAAGACGCTTTTTGGCTCCAAGTAATTGATATATGGATAGATAATTTTTTGACCGTCGTTCACATATTTTCCCACGCCTTGCCTGCCTTCAGATGTCCGATTTTTCGCTTGAGGTTATTCATTTATAATATCAGATGATTGCCTGATAGAAGTCCCTGTTATTGAGGTGCCTCTTGATTAGCCGACAATATCCCGCGGGGGACATGAGCGGCAGGCTTCCTTAGACTACGAGCCATGAGCTTCTGACCAACTTCCACCTAATTTCAGAATTAGCAAGTTAGACCAAAACAAAGCTCCACCCCGTGGAGTGGGTCTCTATGAGCTATCACCTTAACACTTTTTTCCTCCCCTACCCGCCAATCCCTTTTCCGTACAACCGGCACAGTTCCACCGCTTTAATTCCTTTGTGAAAATAGCCACAATAAGCAAAAAGACCGGTTAAATACCCCGTAATCAAGCTACAAATTATGTAGACACAGTCCCAATATTTTGACATGGCGCGTTTTGCCCCTGGCGGGCAAAGCTTGTCCAAAAAGGATATGTCCAATAATAATAAATAATTATGGCATATTGAGTATATTTTGAACAAAATATGCTCTTTGGTATAACAATTGAATACAACATTATCAGGTTTGTCTAAAAATAATATTTAGAAATATATATGAAACAACCTGGAGGCAATAATGAGAATTCAAAAAACCAGATCGCAAAAGTCGATGCAGTCCGTACGCGCCAGCCATAGTCTGGTAACGCTTAATCCGGCCCACGATGATGATGAATGTTTCTATGACAAAACAAAATTTCATCATTTGCTTCATATTGAAAAAATGCGCTCTGAAAGGTCACAAAAACCTCTTTTGTTGATGATTATCGATATATCTTCCCTAATGAATGAACACAATCCACAAGAAATTCAGGGACAAATCAAGTCCGTCCTGGGTTCATCTTTACGGGAAACGGATATCAAGGGCTGGTATAATTACAACGAAAAAATCGGCATCATATTTAATGGGGTAACCTCTATAGATTCCCAGTCGATCGGTACAATTATCAAAAAAATCAACGACAATTTGTCAAAAAAGATGGATTCCGGCTTGATAAACAAAATAAGCGTGTTTTTCCATATTTATCCGAGAATGTAGGAAGACGGGAGAGAATGCTTTAATTTTGCACGGCTTTATTGAGATTTTCCAAATGGTTCCCGACAAATCGCCAGATGTCGTCTCTGCCTTTTCGTGTTTTTGCAGAAAAAAGGATTATTTCACTGTTTTTGGGAATATTATGCTCGATAACCCTGCGTCTTGCATTGATCTGGTTGTTTGACAGCTTGTCTGTCTTTGTCAGCACGTACAAACAGGGAAGGCGGTAATGTCCCAGCCAGTCTATAAGCGATAAGTCATCCTGACTTGGATCACGACGGACATCCAGGACCAATATCACCAGAGCAAGGTTTTGCCGCTCGAGAAAATAGGTCTGTGTCATTTCTTTCCAATCTTTTTTCATGGAGCGCGACACACGAGCAAAGCCGTATCCGGGCAAATCAACGAGCGATATCGCCTCATTTACGGAAAAAAAATTCAGCAGTTGTGTGCGCCCCGGTGTATTGCTGGTTTTCGCCAGCGCCTTACGGCCGACAAGCACGTTTATCAGAGATGACTTGCCGACATTGGAACGACCGGCAAACGCTATCTCCGGTATCACGGCGGGGGGGTATTGATCCGGGCGGACGGCGCTTTTGGTAAATTCTGCGGTGGAAATTTTCATAGCGCCATCACAGCCACCTGACAAAGTCGCAACGTTCCAATGATACGCTGCTCAAAAGCTTTCTCAGTCCCTTTCAAATGAAATACCGTACTTGTCGAGCTTGCGCTCAAGAGTGGGCCTGGAAACACCCAGGGTTTCACAGACTTCTCCTTTGTTTTTGTCTGTTTCTCTGATGATTTTACGAATATACCTCTCCTCCACCTGGTCGAGTGTTAAAAATTTACCCGGTTCGGGATGCTCAAAAATGTCCGCGGTTTGATCACTCGACGTGGCGGCTGATGGATCGTCTTTTCCCAGTTCGGGAAAATCGTTTACGCCCAGCACCTGTCCTTTGGCGACAACGGCAGCGCGAACCAGAATATTTTCCAACTCCCGTATATTGCCCGGCCACTGGTAAGTCATGAATTTATCCATCATTTCAGCGGATACACCAATAATTTTCTTATGCAGTTCGAGGTTTATTTTCGACAACAGGTAATCAATAAGAGGCGGAATGTCCTGCCGGCGATTGCGCAGCGGCGGCAGATTGATGGCTACAATGTTGAGCCGGTAATACAGGTCGTCACGAAATTTGCCCTCTTTGACCAGGGCCTTGAGGTCCTTGTTTGTTGCAGCCATAATCCGGGCTTGCACTTTCACATGGTCTTTCCCCCCGACTCGCTCAAACTCCATCTCCTGTAAAACGCGCAACAACTTGGCCTGTAAATTAAAAGACATTTCGCTTATTTCATCCAGAAACACAGTGCCGTATCTGGCCAGTTCAAATTTCCCGAGCTTGCGGGCAACCGCTCCGGTAAATGACCCTTTTTCATGACCGAACAGTTCCGATTCGAGCAGTGTCTCGACAATTGCCGAACAGTTAACAGCGATATAAGGCTCGTCCGGCGACGTATTATTATGGATGACTTTGGCGATGAGCTCCTTTCCTGTGCCGCTTTCACCCTGAATCAGAACAGTGGTGCGGCTTTTGGAAACAACGCCGATGGTCTTGAATATTTCGCGCATCTCGTTGCCGGTGCCGATAATATCCCCCACACGGAAGCTGCGCGACGGCTCCATGAGCAGACCGTCAATTTTCTTTTCCATCTCGAGCGACTTGAGGGCCTTTTTAATAGCGATATCAAGCTCGTCCACATTCACCGGTTTGTGGATATAGTCGAACGCACCGCCTTTCATGGCATTGATTGTTGTTTCCATATCGTGAAAGGCGGTAATCATGATGACCTTGACGTTCTCATTTTCTTCTTTGAGTTCTTCCAAAACGGTGAATCCGTCCACATCCGGCAGGCGTATATCCAAAATGACCACATCCGAAGGTTCCTGCACGTACATATTCAAGCCGTCCGTGCCGGTCAGCGCAGTTCTTACCTGATAACCTTCTTCCGTCAGGTACAGATCCAGTGTTTCCACGATGGACGCATCATCATCGATAACCAGAATACTTGCCATAAATACAACCTTTACAATTTAATTCCTTACAGGTTCATCATTTCCGTTTCCGCTGTTTTGCTCCGGTTTTTATAGCGCGGCGTTACTCGTTGCAGGGCAGGGTTATGCAAACTTTTGTCCCCTTATCCTTTTCGCTGATAATTTCAAGCTTTCCATGGTGTATTTCCACAATTTTCAACACTTGGGAAAGTCCGAGTCCGGTTCCATACTTTTTCCTGGTAAAAAAAGGATTGAACAGGTGAGGCATGTCCGACTCTTCAATACCACAGCCGTTGTCTTCCACAACGACGAGTACCGCCGGCGGCACGCTGCCGATGCTGCGTGCATATATGCGGATATGCCCCCCCACCTCCAACGCTTCTACTGCGTTGCGGATAATGTTTACAAAAGTGTCGGTAATCATCGCTACATCCACATTAACCGAAGGGATTTCCCGTGCCTCGAGCTTTATGTCAATCTGTTTATCTTTAATTATTTTTTCGGACAGGGCCAGTGCCTGCTCCAGTACTTTGTTAATATCGACAGAGTCAATTTTCGGCTCCATCGGCTTGGCAAAAACCAGTACATTATTTACCAGCTCCTCCAGGTGCTCAACTTCTTTTTGGGCGATTTTAAACCTCTTCAGGTCATTGCCCTCCGGGTTCATCCGTTTTTCCAGTATTTGGAGACTCATTTTAATAGAGGAAAGCGGATTACGTACCTCATGGGCGATACCGGCGGAAAGCTGGCCGAGCGCCGCGAGCTTCTGGCTGTTGTATAGCTTCTTTTCCAGGTCCTTGAATTCGGTAATGTCACGCTGCACCAGAATGTAATGATCGGAGCCGACAACGGGCGAAGTCGTAATGAGCAGGTTTACTTTTCGTCCGTCTCTCGCCGTAGCTTCGATTTCATACGGCTTGTATATCCCCTTTTGTGCATCCTGCCATTTCGACAGAAGGAACTCTTCGTTTTCCGGAGCCACAAATTCGAGAAAATGCTTGCCCCTTAGTCCACTGTGTGTTCCTTTCGCTCCGGGACTGATAAAAGTGACGATGCCGTCCTTGTCCAGTTCGTAAATTATTTCCGGCAGGCTTTTGATGATAGATTGCAGATAATTATAAAGTCCTTCGATTTCACGCCTTAATTCGATGTTTTCAGCCAGCTCATTTTGAAGAGTTTCCGCATATTCGCGCAAGCTTCTGGCCAGCTCCTCTTCACGCGATACATCCTGCAGTGTTTCCATGGCGGCAATGATATTACCGTCCTCATCATAAATTGGAGCGGCAAGAAAATACATATACCGGCTTCGTCCGCCGAGATTTTCGAAGTAATCGTAGGCTTCATAAGCACCCAGGACTTTTTCTGATTTCTTTACTCTTTTTGAACCGTAAAATTGATTGAGACCGTGAATGTCGTTATCCACAATCAGGTCCACCACCATTGGTCTTTTAACTGAATAAAATGATTTGTAATGCAGGTCCGTACCGAGCATTTCCTCGGCGGAGCAGCCCGTCAGCTCCACACAGGCTCTATTCCATAATATGATTTGATGGTCTTTGTTAATGACAAAACTTGGTATGGGAGACCCTTCGATGATTCCGTCGATTGTTTTCTTTTCCCGCAGGAGTTTTTCTTGCCAGTCCTCTCTTTCTTTAAGTCTGTGCTGCTCTTCTTGCATCCGTATTCTCTTACCCTCGCGGAAGGCAAAAGTAATGCCCAAAACGACCAGGGCAAGCATCAGGACAAACGCGCTGAACGTGGTGTAAAGAAACGTAGTGCGCACCGGAGCGACTACATTACTGTAGGGTGACTTGACCAGTACAAACCATGTTCTGCCGGCGATTTGAAATGGATAGTATGAGATGACGCTTCTTTGAATCTTGTTGTCCCGCCGTACGACCCTGGCGTTGAAGTTTCTCCCCCCTTCAGCATGAAATACAATGACATTGCCTAAATGGTCATAAACAAGATCATTAACATCCATACCGATGAAGGGCGCATAGGGATGCATGACAATCTTGCCCTCCTCATTAACCAGCCACATATCCCCCAGTTGATTCTCTCTGATTTGTTTTTCACCTGTGCCGACCAGCTCGAATAAGGAAAAAGCCACCATCCAGGCGCCAGCAAAAATATTATTATCATGCCAGTACGGGTATCCCCATATCAGGCGCCATTCCTCGCTTTGCGGTGATGTATCACCGGAGGGTTTTTCCGAACGGGCCAGGCTCAAATACTGTCTTTGCTGTCTTTTTAAGATTTTGAAATGACCGGCCAAATCCACGCCCGGTTCACCGCTGAGGGGCATGACTTGTCTTGACCGCTCATGCTTATCGAACACAACCGCCGCTTCGATTGTCTTTCCCCACACTCCGTAAAGGATCTCCAGCTCCTGATAATCTCTGCCGGTTAAAAACTTCCCCTGCGGGTCGAAGTAGGAAAATAAAACAATATTTCTTTCAACCTGGGCCAGAATTTCCGTCATTCTGCCGGCGGCGCTTTGGGCAGAGGCCAGCTGCTGGCGGCTGAACAAATCGGCCGTTTCCTTTTCGCGCGCGTTGTTCACGGTCAGGGCCAGCAGGAGGATCAGTAAAACCACAAGGATGCTGGCCAGCCAGATACGAATATTCAATACTTGATTGAGAAATAAGTATGCTCTGCGGAAAAACTTCACTTATTCACTGTTATCCTTTTGATCATCTTTTTTTGACTGCCTGATACCGATTAAAACATAAACGAGGATGGCCGCTGTCAGCGAAATCAAGAGTTTTGCCAGACCGCTTTCAATTTTTAAAAGATACGTACAAATGAGCCAGACAACCGGATAAGCGACAATAGTAAAAATCTCTTGCATGACCGTCCTCTACAGCATGACTTCTTGATATTGCACAACTTTGTTAGGGCTTTCGATCGTAACGACATTATTCCAAAATTTCAACTTAAATATATGAAGAATGAATATTGCAAACTCGTAACATAAAAAAATATTTTATTGAGTACGTCGTGCGTTTAATGTTTTATACATCGGCTTGAACAAAACATTAAATCGCTGTTCGCTTTTTAATTTCCTGCCGGAACCACCATGGCGATTTTTCCTTCTGATTGTGCCTCTTTCAACAAAAATGAATCACAGTCATCTCAACGGATTAGGCTATGTTTTTTTCGTATAGCAACATATTATCAGGAAACATATTGCATATACTCATTCCATGGCATACCTCATGCAACACGTATGGCCGATTGAAACTGATGCTAATTCCACTTTGCGTGGCAAAAAAAATATGCTATGCAAGCGGAAATAAAAAAAAATTACAAGTCAGGAAAGGAGACAGATAATGTCACGTAAACTCGGAAAAACTTTTTTAACAGTTCTTATGTCGGCGGCAGCCCTGGTATTAACAAGCCAGTTCGCTTTTGCAGCGGACGCCATACCGGTCGGCGGCGAATCTTACATTAAGGTTATTTTTGCAGTGGGCGCCATGCTCGGTGCCGGATTGGCGATCGGTTTAGGCGCAATCGGCGCGGGAGCCGGCATCGGTAATGCTGCAAACGGCGCTTGCCAGGCAGTCGGAAGAAACCCCGGTGTTCAGGGCAAGATCATGATGGTTATGCTCGTCGGTATGGCCATGGCGGAATCCATCGCCATTTACGCATTGGTTATCGCTCTGATCTTATTGTATGCCAGCCCCTTCAAAGCTTTCTTTTTAGGTAATTTATTGATAAAGTTAACTTTAAACTCAAGAAAGGTTAGGGGGAGCTCATAATGTCAGAAACTAAAAAGGATAAGAAGTCATTACCTATTGCAGGAATATTCATCCTGCTTATTGTAATCCCCTTATCACTAATGGCGTTTTTAATCGCTAACGGAATGTTTAAGCTCGGGGTTACAATAAAAGATAGGGCGGTGAACGTTCTCGACGCCAAATCTCAGGAAGACATAAAGGCGAGGGCCGTCAACACGGCAAATCAGGTTGCAAGCCTTCTGATGGAATGCAAGAAAGACTTGCAAGTGGCAACCATAATTCCCTCAACAGAATCCGTATATAAGCAGTTTCTTTCTGAAAACAAAAAACCTCTTTGGGTAAAGCGTAACGGCAATGTCCAGCAGGTATTGATACCACTGTATAATGAAATTGCCCTTATTGACAAGTTCGGTAATGAAAGAGTCAAAGTGGTCAATGGGCAGGCGGTGCCGGCGGACAAATTCGTCAACGTGAGCAACCCGGACAATACGACGTACAAAAGGGAAGATTATTTTGCCAAAACCAAAGACCTGAACAAAGGAGACGTTTATGTATCACCGGTAACCGGATGGTACGTCAATAAAGCTGAATTCGAAAAAGGCGTCCGCTTTAACGGCGTTGTCCGTTTTGCCACACCGGTTTTCGATCAAGACGGATTTTCCGGCATCATCGTGTTGTCTCTGGATTATCGCCATCTGGCCCAGTTTACGGATCAACTGATTCCAACACAGGCAGAAAGAGTTTTTGAGACGGACGCGTCCACAGGCAATTACGCATACATGGTCGACTATCGTGGCTTTGTGGTTTCCCATCCGTCCGACTACCATATTGTAGGTCTGCAAGCCAACGGGACACCGGTTCCCACAATCTCTCAAGAGAATGCCGCAGAACTTGCCGAAAAGGGCGCCGAAGCGCTCAATATGTTCCAGATGAGTTTTCTGGATAACAACATATTTAATATCGCCAAGGAAGCCGCCACAGGGAAAACAGGGATCGTGACATACAAATTTGAAGGCCTGACCAAGTTCGTGGCGTATGCTCCTATTAAGTTCTACGCGTCAAACATGCCCGAACCTGCCGGTTTCGGCTGGATCGGTCTAGGATTGGAAGTCGAGAAGTATAATGAGGAGGCCGCGAAAGTGGCCCAAAATATCGAGAAAGAATCAAAGGCATGGACAGCAACCGTTATTCTGGTGCTAATCATTGCCATGGTCATTTTATTCTTCATCATGCTCATACTGGTTCGCGGTATCAGTCGTTCTTTGAAATCAGAAATCCCACAGGGATCCGAAGGTGATCTGTCCGCTCTGCATGACGACGAGGATGACGATTAATTAAATTGTACAATCCCCAAAAAGGCCGAATTTCGATTCGGCCTTTTTATTTACCTTGACAACAATAACTTTTTTCCCGATGATATTCGGCATCTCGCTCCTGAGGAAAATAAAATGGAACTTATTACCAATCTTTTTCCCATCTTGCATGTAATTGTAATTATTGCCGGCATCATCCTTCTCATCTTCGTGAAAAAAAAATACTCCAAAGTGCGCAATGCTGAACTCATTGTCGTATTTATCCTCTTTTTTATCCTGGTACTGATTTTCACGGAACCGGGCATGGATGTTCTAAAAAAACTGATCAGCTATATACAGATGTAACCGCTGACCTTCCATGATCTTTCCCGGAACAAGAGAGAAATAAATTGACCACTCCGCAAGAAGATAAACCCAGTCTGAAACGCCAGAAATTCACACAGTTAAACAGCATACTGGTATTATCGGCCTGGGGACTGGCCATGGTCGCATCCTCTTTTCTTTTCTTGTACCTTGGTTATCTTGTCGATGAGCTTTTAGGAACGACCCCCAATTTCATGCTGGCGTCCTTCATGCTCGCGGTTGGTCTGTGTATCTGGCGGCTTTATAAGGAGGCCAAAAAACGCGGCCTCGGCATGTAAAAAAAACAGGCGCGGAGAAGATCATAAGCCGGGTTCTGTTCCGCGTTTCGGTTACCCTTTGACGCGGCGATGATCATTCATCTGGGACGCAGGTTGCCCTGCGCCTCCAGCGACACTACCCGGGAACATCAGGCGGGCCGCCCTCAAACGTTCCCCTATTTGGTCTTGCTCCGGATGGGGTTTACCCTGCCTTTTCCGTCACCGGAAAAGCGGTGAGCTCTTACCTCGCCTTTTCACCCTTACCCGCCTGAGGCGGGCGGTATGTTTTCTGTGGCACTTTCCCTGGGGTCGCCCCCGGTCGCCGTTAGCGACCATCCTGCCCTGCGGAGCCCGGACTTTCCTCCGGCAGGTCATGCCTGCCCGCGATCATCCGATCTTCTCCGGCCTGATTCGATAATACTAATGTTCGGGATTACTTGCAAGAAAACTTCGCGCAGTTCCAGCCGCGCAACACAAAGGACACCCTTTGTCCTTTAGCCTTTGTCCTTTGTCCTTTAGCCTTCTTGATGCTCATCAATCGCCCGGTTGGCCAGTCTGTCCGCCAGTTCATTGTGGCATCGTCTTACATGCCGGACATGGACAGATTCAAAAGAAGCAATCAGGTCGTGAATTTCCTTCATCAGCACTTTAAGGTTTTCATTTTTGACTTTATACAGACCGTTGATCTGGTTGGCCAGCAGTTCCGAATCAAGGTAAACTTCCAGGTTGGTAAAGCCGCCCGCCAGCGCACCTTTCAGCCCCAGGATCAGGGCTCTGTATTCGGCGATGTTGTTGGTGCAGTGGCCTAAATACTCGCTTCCCTCCCAAAGAACATGATCACTATCGTCAAAAATAATTGCACCGGCGCCCCCCATGCCGGGATTCCCGCGGCAGGCGCCGTCACTGAATAGTCTGACCGTTTTACCGTCCATAAGGTCAAACCGGCGCGTCCTGATTTTGAAAATACATGATCCGGTGGCAGTTCGGACAGCTCAGCAGGCTGTTGGAGCGCTGAAGTTCGTTGTAGAGCTGCGGAGGTATATTCATATGACAGCCGCTGCACACCGCCTTCCAGACAGAGGCGACACCCATCCCCTGATTATGCTTCCTGATCTTTTCATAGCGGGACAGCAGCTCTTCGGAAACAGCCTTTTGCAAAGTGGCTTTTTTCCCTTCCCATTGAGCAGTTTGCTCATCTACAGAGCCGAGCTCTTCTTCTATTATTTTTTTGTCCTCTTTGAGTCTGGTTTCCGCCTGTTTTAATGTTTCCTCATCTTTTTTTACGTTCACCAAAAGCCGATCCATCTCCTCCATCAGCATGATGATTTGCGACTCCACATCGCTTTGCGATGCCTCGGCAGTTTCAATTTCCTTGAGCATCGCCTGATATTCTTTGTTGGTTTTCACTTCCAGGAGCTTGTCTTTTGACTTGGCGACCGCCTCACTGAGTTTCTTTACCTTAAGCTCATTTCCCTCACGTTCGGCTTTCAACTTCTCATATCTTATCCCGCTTTGAGTGATGTTTTCCCTGAAGCGTTGAAATTCTTCATCCATTTTAGCGAGCTTTTCCGGCAGTTTCATTTTTTCCGTGGAAAGACCGGCCAACTTAGAGTTACATTCCTGCAACAGGATCAGCAGTGATAATTCTTCGTTCAACGATTTTCTCCTCTTTTTGCAATAATCCAGTCTTGTAGTTGTAAGTCCACCCGGCAAATTGCTGCACATTTCGTTTCTGACATCCGGGACTATCGGGTAGGAGGCGGGGTCACCCCCGCCGTCCTCCCACACCACCGGACATGCGGTTCCGCATCCGGCGGTTCATGAAACGCACTGGAGCCGTGGTCCTGTCTCCGCTTTCGTCCGCCTCCGGG
>JAAYKU010000230.1 GCA_012522275.1 Smithella sp. | reverse complement strand
CGAAGCGTTATCCACGACGATGATTTCATACGCGAGATTACAAACGGTTTTGTAAATGGAATCAAGACATTCCCGCAGGAGGCCTTTGGTGTTCCAGTTGACGATGATGAAGGAAATATCCATAGGAGTTTATTTATCCCGCCTGTCGGAGTCTTTCGTGCGTGCGGCGTCGCGGTCGGTTCTGGTCAGTTCGCTTAGCTTGGCATATTTAAAAAACTTGTTGACGGAATCGGTAACCGCCAGTGTGAGGCCCTGAGGGCCACCCATAAATCCCCGGCGAAAGATGTAATTTTGCACAAACGTGAAAAAGGCACGGATAAAGGCGCCAAAAGGTGACGAGCTCTTCCCCGCGAGATGAGACTCACCGGCGCCCAGCGTGGAGTAGTGATCTATCTTCAGCAAGATGGCGCTCAGGCTGCTTTCCGTGCAATGTTCGATGGGGACATCAAGCGGTGCCACCAGCCCCTCAACTTCCACCGCCTCGTGCACCGCCACGGGGGTCATACGACCCGCCTCGCGGCGAAAAAGGCGGGTCACACGGTCCGGCCACCAGCCGGCATGGCGCATCCAGCGGCCCTGAAAAAAATTTTTTCGCGGAAAGCTGAAACCGGCGGCCTGCACTCCCGCACCCGTGACAATATCTGTGATGACCCTTTGTGTTTCTTTTGGAATCCGCTCATCCGCATCGAGAACAAGCACCCAGGGCCGGCTGCATTTGTCGATCGCCAGTTGTTTTTGCGGGCCGAAACCGTGCCAGCCTTCGCGGTAAATATCGCAGTCAAATGCGGCGGCGATCTCCAGAGTTTTATCTGTGCTTCCGGAATCGACCACGACTATCTGCGCGGCAAAGGCGACACTTTTGAGGCAGTCCCGAATGTTTTGTTCTTCATTTTTTGTAATGATCGCCACGGAAAGCGGAATTTTTTCCATTGTGTGCCTCACAGATTTTCAAACAACACCGGCGTTCACCAGTTTTCCCAAAGCAGCCGGGCGGCCGCCGCATGACCGGTTACACTCCAGTGATCATCATAATCGAGATAAAACTTACGCCCGTCCGGAGTCATGCGCGCAAAAGTCTCGAAGTCAACAAAGGTTACACTCTCATGAGCAAGACCGTACTCGTGTAAAACCCATCTGCGGTTGTCCGCCACGTCCTGCCTGTACAAAATAGACTTGTCGGATGTATCGATTATGTAAAGGCGGCCCTTTCCCGTCATTGCGCGCAGGCGGTCAAGGCAGTACAAAAAGAATTCTTTCCTTTCCGGATCAAAAGACGAGCGTGCCGGCGGCGAAATCGGTGGCGGAAAGTCAAAATCCTGTGGCGCGGGGTCGATGTGCATCGAGGCGCGGATGCGCTTGCTGAAAATCGGTCTGATAATCCGGGCATGGTAGGCTTTCAGGTATGACTTTCTGCGAAACTTGTCCCAAGACCTGTAGCCCGGCTGCTGCCTGGCTACCATGGCCTCGAACATTTTTTCAGCGCCGGGCCCTGGGTGATAGGCCAGATCAAATTCATTTTCTCCTGTTTTTTTCATTCCGCCCAGCAGATCATTGGGGCAAAAAACATAGACCACCGCCACCGGTTTGAGCATGTCTTTGTAAAATTCAAAACCGCGCACGATGGCGTCGATATCCCAGCCGGGCATGGCCAGATTGATTACCTGATAAGAGGCATCCGCTTTCTGCAGCTCCCCCTCCAAAATCCTGCCGAGAGTTTCGTCCCATTCTACGCCGAAGCCGAAGCCGAAGGAATCCCCGATCAGTACCACGTTTTTTCTGTGCGGCAACAAATCCCATTCCGGCCCGCGGAAACCCTGACTGTTGGTATCTACGTTATAGTCGAGCTGGCCCGGATAATACTGTTTTACGCCTCGCAGATTTTTCTGAAGTGTGTATCCCAGTTGCGGGTGAAACTGTCCGTGCAGGCCCTGGATCACGGGTCTTCTGGCCTGATATACCGCCTCCTCGATTGTTTTAATCTTCATAAACGGGAGGGCAAGCTCCAGTATGACGAGCATCAGCGACAGAGATGCCGCAAGAAGCAGGATGTTTCCCGCCCAGCGCCTGATATTTGCCGATACAGATGTCGTCATAATTTTCGCCCTAAAACAGTGTGTAAATTAAAGGGGCCACCACCGATCCTTCCGCCAGAATAAGCAGCGTCCCGATGATCAGTAAAAAAAGCAAGATGGGCAGAAGCCACCATTTCTTGCGGATTTTTAAATAAGACCACAACTCCGATGCTATCGACAACTTACCCATTTTTCTTACACCTCTTTCATGATTTATCAACAGCCCCATAATAATATTTACGTCCGGAATAATTCTTTTTTAGCCGTCTTCTCCGTCCGGCACGCATGACCTTAGGATTATGCACCGTACATACACCGGCCAGAAGCCCGGTGTATACCGGGGGGAACCACTCTTGACATTACCGGATGCCGGCCAAAGCCTGCGTGACAAATGTAAATACAATTATGCGACCGTTGATCTATCTATCAAAACTGCCTTTCATAACGTGACTTGTCCGGATCAGATGCAGCCTTCTCTATCCAGTAGCTCGATGCTTTGGGGTCGATTTTCAACTCCAGATACTTTTTTCCGAAAAGTCTGCCCAGCAGGCCGATGGGAGTCACCATACCATAGAAAACAATCGCCATGATGATTTTGGTCATGACAAACCCCATAACCACGGCAAAAGCCATCCATGCTTTCTGCAGGGGCTTTAAGACCGTCGGCAGGACAAGACCCAGCAGGATAAAAACAATCCCCACAGCGAACCCGCCCACGGCGCAGGAGGGCCGTCCTTTCCACAAAAGATAGCCGGCGGCCAAAAGCAGGACAATGCCGATCAACAGACCAAACTTTTTCAGATCGGACCTTTCGCTTTTTATATTTTTGATTTCTTCAATAATCATCGCTTAATCGTTGCCGTATTTTTTCTTCCAGTCGATATCCCGGGCGAGAGGCTGCTGGTTTTCCTTGTTCAGTAGATAATTTCCCAAAACCAGATAGTCCATATTGGTTCTCATAAAACACAGATAGGCATCTTCGGGAGTGCATACAATCGGTTCGCCGCGCACATTGAAGGATGTGTTGATAATGACGGGGCAGCCGTATTTCTCATCGAAGGCCTGAATCATTTTGTAGTAGAGGGGGTTGGTTTTCTCCGTTACCGTCTGCACCCTGGCCGAGTAATCCACATGGGTCACGGCCGGAATGACGGAACGGACGACATGCAGCTGCTCGAGGCCGAAATAGGACCTTTCCTCTTCGCTCATCTCCCGGCGGATGCTTTCCTTCACCGGAGCGACCAGCAGCATGTAGGGGCTTTCACACTCCAGCTCGAAGTAATCAGAGACCTTCTCACTTAGTACGGTCGGGGCGAAAGGTCGGAAACTCTCACGAAATTTTATTTTCAGGTTCATGGTCTCCTGCATCGCCGGAGAGCGGGCGTCGCCGATGATCGACCGACCGCCCAGGGCCCGGGGGCCGAATTCCATCCTGCCCTGAAACCACCCGATGGTCTTTTCCGCCCCGATC
Organism: Smithella sp.; assembly: GCA_012522275.1. Classification (GTDB taxonomy): domain Bacteria; phylum Desulfobacterota; class Syntrophia; order Syntrophales; family Smithellaceae; genus UBA8904. The sequence goes on along the minus strand of JAAYKU010000230.1, from coordinate 1,896 downwards.
AGGTCCGCAACCCGTCCGGGAAGCTCATCGTCAGAGAGCTTTTCAAAGGGAATTTCGTTTTGCTCAAGATAGAGGCTAATTTCATCGCCGGTGAATTCCGGACCCCAGAAGCTGCCGCTCATGAAATCATTGCACCCGTCCGCCCGGCGTTCATTTTCCAGATACTGATACCAGCCGAAAAGAGCGGCTCCCATTGCTCCGCCTGCGTCGCCGGCAGCCGGTTGAATCCATATATTTTCAAAAGGCCCCTCGCGCAGGATTTTGCCGTTGCCCACACAGTTGAGGGCCACACCGCCGGCCAGGCACAGGTTTTTCTGACCGGTCCGGCGGTGAATATGCTTTGCCATCCTGAGCATCACTTCTTCCGTAACATCCTGCACGGAGCGGGCAAGGTCCATGTCCCTTTGTGTCACCATTGATTCGGGCCTGCGGGGAGGCCCGCCGAACAGCCGGTTGAACTTCGCGTTGGTCATCGTCAGGCCGGCGCAGTAGTTGAAATATTTCATGTTCAGCCTGAAAGAGCCGTCCTGTTTCAAATCCACAAGCTCTGAAAGGATCAGGTCCTTGTAAACCGGCCTGCCGTAAGGCGCCAATCCCATGACCTTGTATTCGCCGGAATTTACCTTGATCCCCGTGTAGTAGGTGAAGGCGGAATACAACAGGCCCAGCGAGTGAGGAAAGTGCATTTCCGCCAGAATCTGAATCTGATTGTTTTTCCCGGTTCCGTAACTCGTGGTGGTCCACTCGCCCACCCCGTCGATAGTCAAAAAAGCGGCCTCCGGAAAAGGCGAGGCGAAAAACGCCGAAGCCGCGTGAGATTCGTGGTGTTCGGGAAAAAGAATGACCCCTTCAAACCCCAGCTGCTTTTTGATGTACTCTTTCATCCAGAGTTTCTGCTTGATCCACAAAGGTATCGCCATCATGAAAGAGCGGATGCCGGCAGGGGCATAGGCCAGATAGGTTTCCAAAATACGTTCGAATTTGATAAAGGGCTTGTCGTAAAAACAGACGTAATCAAGTCCGTCACCTTCGAGCCCGCCCTGCTTCAGGCAGTAGTTCACCGCCTGAGCGGGAAAAGAAAAATCGTGTTTTTTGCGGGTGAAGCGCTCTTCCTGCGCGGCCGCGACAATGGCTCCGTCGCAAACCAGACAGGCGGCACTGTCGTGATAAAATGCGGATATTCCCAGAATATTCATTTATCTGTTCGATCACTCCCCTTCGCCGTCTGCCCGGGCCGAAAACCGCCTTTCACGGCATGCGCCCCCGGATATGAATTAACCAATCATTGCTGATGAAGAATCCGCCGCGCGGCGGCATGACGAAGACCGGCCCCGAATTTACGGGCAATCGATAGCATATTTGCACAGCTATTAAAACATGATTTTTTCCGGCATCTGTGTTAGAGCCTCGTTGCACGATAAACGATGGAAAAGATACACGCTATGAAAAAAATCGCGGTCGTCATCCCCAAATTCGGACTGGTCGGCGGCGCCGAGCAGTTTGCCTCGGAATTGACCGGCAGGCTTGCCGCCAATACGGATTACGACTTTCATATTTTTGCCAACCGCCGGCAAATGACCAATGATGGCTTTTCGCACCATAAGGTTCCCCTGATTTCCTTCCCCAAATTCCTGACGACACCCGGCTTTGCCCGGTTTGTCCGCCGCCGGCTGCAAAGTAACGATTTTTCGCTGGTGCATACGCACGAAAGAATCTACGCGGCGGATATCTACACGTTGCACGGCGTGCCGCATCGCTACTGGGTGAACCGGGTCCGGCGCAAAAAAATGAGCCTGTTTGACCGGGCTACGGCGCGGGTGGAACAAAAACTGGTTTATGAAGGGGGATGCCGGAAATTTATCGCCGTCTCTGAGCTGACCAGGGAGATTTTTTTGG
>JAAYKU010000229.1 GCA_012522275.1 Smithella sp. | reverse complement strand
GGCGGAGGCGATTCAATCCGAACTTCAAAAGGCAGGCGTCACACTGACGCCGGCGGAAATTCAAAAAGGCAAACAGATGCTGGAGCAGCGCGCAGATCATCCCCTGACCGACGCAGAGATCCAGCAGGGACGCGAAATGTTCGAAAGTCGGAAAAAAGAAACACCACAAGACGGGCGGCCCGCCGAAGACATCAAAGCGGACACCGAAGAGGCGGACCTGGAAGACACTTTGTTTCACAGGACCCGACAGTTTGGACAATACCAGGATATCTCCTTGCGCCTCAGACGCTTCGGGCATGAATTCTTCAGGCATACGGCTGCTGTTTCCGCGGCGCGCAAAGACGTGCCCGTACCGCTTAACTACGTTATCGGCTCCGGCGACCAGATCAACATTCTTTTGTGGGGTCGCCTCAGCGCCCAGCACTCGCTGACCGTTGACCGCGACGGCAAGATCACCATCCCGCAGATCGGCCCCGTCTATGTGGCAGGCATGACCTATGAGCAAATGTCCAAACATGTCATTGCCAAAGCCCAGCAGATCACGGGCACCAATATCGACATCACCGTCGGCTCCACCCGCTCTATCCCTGTTTTTGTTCTGGGCGATGTGAGAAGGCCGGGGGCCTATACCACAGGCGCGATGTCATCTGTTACAGACGCGCTCATCATGGCGGGGGGGCCTTCCGCCATCGGATCGATGCGCCGCATTGAAATCCGCCGCGGCGAAAAAATGATCTCTTATTTTGACCTGTATGACCTTTTCCTGAAAGGGGACAAATCGCGCGATATCACACTGCAGGCGGGGGACGTCGTTTTTGTACCCGTCACCGGGCCGCAGGCGGGCATCGCCGGCAACGTCAAGCGGCCGGCCATCTACGAACTGCGTGACAAATTCGACCTGGCCCATTTAATCGACCTGGCCGGCGGTATCATTCCCAGCGCCTACACACAGCAGATGCAGGTGGAAAGAATCATTAAAAACGAAAAGCAGGTCGTCATCGACATCAATGACAAAACGCTGAGCCTGGTTCGGGATTTTGTCCTCCAGGACGCGGACATGGTCAAAATCTTCCCCATCGTGGACAGAGACGAAAACGCCATATATTTGAGCGGCAATGTCAAAAGGCCGGGAAAGTATTCCTTCAGGCCGGGTATGCGCGTCCGGGATCTGGTCGGAGACACCAACGACCTGCTCGAAGCGACTCATTTTGATTACTCTCTGATCAAGAGGCAGACTCCGCCCGACAAAGCCATCGTTTTAATTCCCTTCAACCTCGGTAAGCTCATTTTACAAAACGACGAGTCGCAAAATTTCGAGCTGACGCCGAAGGACCAGGTTTTTATATTCAACCGCAATTTATTCATTGACCCGCCAATCGTCACGGTGGAAGGAGAAATCCGCGGCAGCTCCACGGATGTTCATCAGGACCCCGAGCAAATGGATGCCGGACACAAAGCAAGAAACCAGAGCATTCTTGCCGAACTGCGCTCCGTCAGAGCGGGGCTGGAAAGTGAAGAGCGTTTTTACATTTACGCCGCGAAAATAGAAGAAATTGAAGATGAAATCGAACAGGAAAGAAGGCCCGCCCCGGGTGCGCTGCGCTACCTTGAGGCGGAACTGGAAAAGGCGGGGAGAAACGACCTCACCGCGAGGCTCAAAAGACTGGAAAGCAGGATGCAGGTGGTCAGGCAAATTGACCTGGCCGGCAACATGAAAGTCAAGGACGCCATCTTGAAGGCAGGCGGGCTGACCGGCAGCGCCAGCATGGAAAACGGCGAAATCGTCCGCGAGTACGCCAAAAATGAATACAAAACGACCTATTTCAATGTGGCGCGCGCCATGGCGGAAGACCCCCGGCACAATCTGCCCCTGCAGGACAAAGACAAAATCATCATTCACTCCATCTGGGAGCAAAACCCCAAGGCCAGTGTTTTCGTGACGGGCGACGTCACCAACCCGGGAACCTATCAATTCACCTCCGGCATGACCGTTTACGACCTGGTCTTCAAGGCGGGAAACGTTTTGGAGTCAGCTTATCTGGAGGAGGCGGAAATCACCTCCGTGAACGTGGTGAACGGCCGTCTGGGGAACCTGGTGCACAAAAACATCAACCTGAAAAAAGCGCTCGCCGGAGATGCAATCCACAACCTCAGCTTGTCCCCCAATGACCGTCTGCTGGTCAAGCGCATTGCCGACTATCAGAAAATCAGAATGGTCACGCTCACGGGACAAGTCAGCTTTCCGGGGAAATATCCGTTTCGCAAGGGCGAGAAATTATCCGACCTTATCGAAAGGGCCGGCGGATTCACCCCCTACGCTTACCTGCGCGGCGCCAATTTCACACGCGAGCGGGTAAGACAACTCCAGCAGCAAGGCCTGGAGGAAATGACCGCGCGCATGGAAAGAGACCTGCTTTCCGCCGGGGCCGAGCAAGTGTCCACCGCCTTATCCAGTGCGGAAATTGCCGCCAAACAAGTGGAGCTGGAGCAGAAAAAGCGTTTTATCGACCTGCTGCGGCAAAGCAGGGCGACAGGAAGAATGACCGTGCGCCTGGCCGACGCGAAAACCCTTCGGGACTCGGAATACGATTTTGAACTGGAGGATGCAGACACGCTGCATGTGCCGGAAAAAAACAACGCCGTAAGCGTCATGGGCTCGGTTATGTCACAGGGCAGCCATTTATACTCGGACCAGTACGACTATCAGGATTATATAGAGCTGACCGGCGGCTACTCACATTATGCAGACACGCGCAACGTGTATGTCCTGAAAGTGGACGGCAGCGCGCGCAGAGTTTCCGGAAATTTCATCGGCTGGAGCGCCTCGCGGGCGCGCTGGGAAATGACCGCCTACGGGGGTGAGATACGGACCATCGAGCCGGGAGACACCATTGTCGTACCGGAAAAAGCCGAACGCATCGCCTGGCTGAGAGAAATCAAAGACATCACCACCATCATGATGAACCTGGCCGTCGTCGCGGGCGTTATTGTCGCGGCATTTTAAGGC
>JAAYKU010000228.1 GCA_012522275.1 Smithella sp. | reverse complement strand
CAAACCGGCAGCATGACATCTTTATGCTCCGCGATTTTAAAGGCCTGGATCGACAGATCGACTGCCTCCTGGCCGTTTTCGGCAAAAACCGCGATCCAGCCCGTGTCGCGCTGGGGCATAATGTCGGTATGGTCGTTCAGAATATTCAAAGGACCGGAGACAGCCCGGTTGGCAATCGCCATACAGATCGGCAGGCGCATCGCCGAGGCGATGGGCAGAAGTTCATTCATTAACAAAAGTCCCTGTGAGGCGGTTGCCGTATAGGATCGCGCTCCCGTAGCAGATGCGCCGATTACCGCACTCATCGCCGAGTGTTCCGATTCGACTGTAACAAATTCGGCATCCAGAACACCGTCGGCCACCAGATTGGACAGATGCTCCGCGATGTGCGACTGGGGGGTAATGGGATAAACGCCCGCCATGTCGATACGGCACAGCGCCACGGCTTCCGCCACGGCCACCGTCACTTCCAAACCTACGCGTTTGCCCATGTCAATCCTCCTGTACCATCTTGATTGCACGGGGCCAGCATTCATGTGCACAAATGCCGCATCCCTTGCAATAATCTAAATTAGCCGCAAAAAAACCGTCTTCAGTTTGCTGTACGCATCCTTCAGGGCAAAAAATGTAGCAGATGCCGCACTTGATGCATTTTGTGTTGTCCCAGATAGGCCTTTGCGACCGCCAGCTTCCTGTGTGGTATTCGCTGGCGCTGCCCGGTTCAGACACAACACATCCGATGGGGAGTTCCCGCCATGTTTTCAAAGTCATATCTACCTCATTAATTTAATATTTGAATTTCGTCGTAGGCCCGTTTCATCGCATTGAGGTTCTTCTGGGCGATCCTGCCGAAGCGGTTCTCAATGGCCTCTTTCATCGCGCCGAGCTCCATCACGCCGGTAACCTTGAGTAAAGCTCCGATCATCGTCGTGTTTGCAATCGGTACGCCCATTTCCGTGCGCGCGATACCTGTGCCGTCCACCGTGGCGACGGTGCCGTTGAAATTGAGCTCTTTGCGAATTTCTTCGGGAGTTTTATGAGTATTGACGATAAGTTTCCCGTCCGGCTTAAGCCCGTCGGTTACATTGACCAGGCCGATGAGGCTCGAATCGAGCACTAAAACGACATCAGGTTCGTAAATTCCAGAGCGGACGTCTATTTTTTTGTCGTCAATGCGCGTGAACGCCGCAACCGGCGCCCCTCTTCTTTCCGGGCCGAAGCTGGGAAAACCCTGGGCAAATTTCCCGGCGGCGATTGCCGATACCGCCAGCAGTTCCACCGATGTTACCGCTCCCTGGCCGCCACGGCCGTGCCATCTGACTTCAATCATGTGTCTTGTTCTCCTTTGTAAACGTTACACAAAATGACCGTTTTCCATAGTATAGAAGTTTTTTTGAGTCAATGCTTTTTCTTGAATTTTAAAATTGATCGATATTACGCGAGGATACGCCATTCACGCTGCGCCCGGGCGTATAAATCGCCTCCCCGGGTGTCGTTGACGACAACCAGCGGCATATCCGCAACCGTCAATTTTCTTATCGCTTCGGGCCCGAGCTCCCTGTAGGCAACCAGCTCCATTCTTTTCACGGTCCGGGCGGTCAGCGCGGCAATTCCTCCGATGGCGCCGAAATACACTGCCTTGTATTGTTTAATCGTTTCAATGACTTCGGGTGATCGGTTACCTTTGCCGATCATACCTTTCAAACCATGCTCGATCAGCGCCGGGGTGAAAGCGTCCATCCGGTAGCTGGTCGTAGGCCCGATGGACCCGATTACCCTGCCTACGGGCGTCGGAGCCGGCGCCGCGTAAAAGATAGTTGCCCTTTTCAAATCAAACGGCAGAGCATGCCCACTGGTGAGCGCGTCATACATCCGGCGATGGGCGGCATCGCGGGCCGTGTATATCTCGCCACTTAAAAGAACCATGTCACCCGCACCAAGTGACGCGCAGACATCGTCCGTCAGAGGCGTTTCAATGCGGATGAGGTTTTCTTTCTCTTTCACGGCCTGTTCATTCATAAGACAACTTCCGCGTGCCTGGCGGCGTGGCATTGAATATTTACCGCCACGGGCAGTGAGGCGATGTGGCAGGGCATCATCTCCGCATGAACGGCCAGGGCCGTTACCCGCCCCCCCATGCCGGCAGGGCCGATGCCCAGGGCGTTGATGTCTTCGAGCAGTTGTGCCTCCATTTTGGCCAGGCGTCTGTCTTTTTTGTTTTTTCTGCCCACCGGCCGTAAGAGCGCTTTTTTGGCCAGCAGGCAGGCTGTCTCGAGCGACCCGCCGATACCGAGCCCGACGATGATGGGCGGACAGGGATTCGCACCCGCTTTTTCTACCGTCTCCAAAACAAAGTCCCTGATACCGGCCAGTCCCGCCGCAGGTGTGAGCATGGCGGCACGGCTCATATTTTCACTGCCGCCCCCCTTGGGCATGGCAATTATTCTGATCTGACTGCCGGAAACAATGTCCATGTGCATGATTGCCGGCGTATTGTCGCCGGTATTCATGCGGGTCAGGGGATCGCACAGGGATTTACGCAGACACCCGTCACGGTAGGCCAGCTTCACGCCTTCTTCGATGGCAGTGCGCAAATCTCCACCGGTTACGCGCACGTCCTGCCCCGCCTCGATAAACAAAACGGCAAGCCCCGTGTCCTGACAGACAGGCATTTGCGCCTTTGACGCAAAAGACGCGTTTTCAATGATCCTGGTGAGCACCTGCCGCCCCAGGGGGGATTCCTCTTTTTTCAGGCCGGCGCGCAGCGCGGTAAGGACGTCTTTGCCCAATTTTGTATTGGCGTCGATAAAGAGTTTCTTTACGGCTTGAGTAATATTTTTCGCGCTGACACGACGCAGCGTGGCCGAAGTCTTTTTTTCCATGAGCGCCTCACATGCCTCTGCGAAACTCCAGTGACTTGGAAATAGTCATCTTATCGACATATTTCAAGTCACCGCCCATCGGCACACCCATGGCGATGCGTGTGATCGCGATGTCGCTGTCTTTGAACATCCGGGTAATCAGAAGCGCCGTGGCCTCGCCGTTGACATTGGGATTCGTGGCTAAAATCAGCTCTGTGACCGTGTTTTCCCGGACTCTTTTGTGCAGTTCGGCAAGCTTCAGATTTTCCGGGCCGATACCGTCGAGCGGCGCCAGGGCCCCGTGCAAAACATGGTATGTCCCATGAAACGCTCCGCTTTCCTCGATGGCGACCACAGCATCCGGCTCTTCGACCACGCAGATCACATGCTGCTCTCGGGCCGGGTCGGCGCAAATATGACAGATTTCTTCTTCCGACGGGTTGAGACAGATCCGGCACAGGCGGATTTTTCTTTTCACTTCCACAAGACTTTCCGCGAGTTTTTCCACATCGGCGGGGGTGGCCCGCAGAATGTAATTGGCCAGACGGGCCGCCGTTTTTTCACCGATCCCCGGCAGCTTGGCCAGCTCCGTAATCAAACGTTTAATGGGTTGTGCGTAGGATTTCATGTGGCTGCCTAAAAACTCCCCAGGCCGGGGATCGAAAGGCCGCCCGTGATTTTGGCCATTTCGGCGGAGGCCATCTCCTGGGCCTTGCGTATTCCCTCATTGACCGCGGCCGCCACCAGGTCCTGCAACATCTCAATGTCTTCCGGGTTGACCACTTCTTTTTCGATCTGCAGAGAAACAACCTCAAACTTGCCGTTGACGACCACTTTCACCATACCGCCGCCGGCTTGCGCCTCGGTGGTTTTTGTTTCCAGTTCCTGCTGGATGCGGGCCATTCTCTCCTGCATCTTTTTTGCCTGTTTCATGATGTTGCCAATATTCTGCACTTTTATACCCCCTGTTTTTTATCCGTAACTGGTTTGATGTCTATCAACTGTGCGCCTTCAAACTGGGAAAGCACCTTCTTGAAATGAGGTGAATTAATGGCTTCCCGTTTTATGTCATTGAAGGAATTTGTCCCGCCGCCTCGAGCGCTGCCGTTGGCGCCGGACTTTGGCGCCTCGCTGGTTTTGAACTCAAGGGACACTTTCTGCTCGTAATAACAGCCGGCGATCCTTTCGATTTCTTCTTTCTGACGCTTTTCCATCAGTGTGTCGAGAAAAACAAAATTATCGGGAAAACACATGGTCAGACAGCCGTCTTTCAGTTCGATGCTTTGCGCCACGCCTATTTTAGCGCCCAGCGGCGGATTTTCTCTATTGATGAAGGTCTTGAAGTCTTCCGCCCGGCGCGGATGCGGCGCAGGCGTTTCGCCCGCCGGCGGCTCTGCGGCATGCTCATGTGCCCGTCTTTCAGAAAAGGTCTCCGGCACCGGCTGAGGCGTGGAGCGCTCTTTGGCGGCTTGCGCGGCGGAAGCCGGCCCTGCGGATTGAAGCCTTTGCTCTAACGCCTCAAGCGCTGCAAGAATTTCTCCCGCCGGCAAAACCGGCTGCAGATAGGCAAGCCTGACCAGCAAAGTTTCGAGCTTCATGCGCGCCTCCTGGCTGCGGCGCAGGCTGTCTGCCTCACCCAGCAGAATATCAAGATAGCGCTGCAGTGTTTCGCGCGAGACATTTTGGATCTGGGCGCTGATTTTTTCCGTCTGCTCCGGCGCGATATCGAAAGACGAACCGCCGTCAGCCGCGATTTTGACCAAGAGCAGATTACGGAAGTGCTTAAGCAGCATGGAATAAAAATGTTTCATGTCCACGCCGGCCAGATAAGCCTCCTCGATAATCATCAGGCATTTTCCCGCGTCGCGGCCGATTACGGCCTCGGAGAGGCGGTAAAGATATTTGCGGTCGGCCATGCCTAGGATATCTTCCACATCTTCATCGGAAATGTTCATGCCTGAGTAGGCGATTATCTGGTCAAAAACACTCTGCGCATCGCGCATCGAGCCGTCACCCGCTTCGGCAATCCACGACAATGCCGCCTCGCTGATGGTAATGCCCTCCGCCCGGGCTAATCTGCCTATATTGGCGGCAATTTGCGAAAGTGATATCCGGCGGAAATCATAGCACTGACAGCGCGACAGGATCGTGGCCGGGACTTTGTTGTTTTCCGTGGTGGCAAAGATAAAAATGACATGCGCGGGCGGCTCTTCCAGCGTTTTCAAAAGTGCATTGAAAGCTTCGCGCGTCAGCATATGAACTTCATCAATTATATATATTTTGAATTTTGAGGTGACCGGTGCGAATTTGACATTTTCGCGCAATTCGCGAATTTCATCGATCCCGCGATTGGAGGCGCCGTCGATTTCCCTGACATCCATCGACGTTCCATCAGTAATTTCACGACAGTTGGGGCATTCGTTGCAGGGCGTGGCCGTGGGGCCTTTTTCGCAGTTGAGGGATTTGGCCAGAATACGGGCGACCGATGTCTTACCGACACCGCGTGGGCCGGAAAACAAAAAAGCGTGGCCGACACGCCCCTGGGCGATGGCGTTGGCGAGCGTGCGGACAACATGCTCCTGCCCGGCTACCTGGTCAAATCTTTGCGGGCGAAATTTTCTGGCTAAAACCTGATATTCCAAAAAAACCTCATTACGTCCGGCCTGTAGGGACTCTTTTTGAAAAGGTGACCGGGTTTACCGCAACACACGAAGTGGTTTGCTGCCGCTGCTTCCTTCCGGACCTGACGGGGTTCACAAGTCTTCGTTGTACGGGACCCGGCCATATTTTAAATGCAACGCCTGAATCAGGCCCCTTGCTCTTAATGGATAAACGTGCAGGAATCAACCCAAATTTTAACTGTGGTGACAAACTGACATGCGCGACAGGCGGCCAGGCGGCGATGTTCAACAGATTGTTTTGACAAATAAAACTGGAAAGAAGTGGAAAATTCGCCCGGAAGGCGCCGGGGTGCGGGCTTCGCCGGCAAAACCCCGTCATTACCGGCAGGATCGTCTTTGCAGGAACTGGCGGAGAGTGGGGGATTCGAACCCCCGTAGGAGCTTGTGGCCCCTAAATCGATTTCGAGTCGATCCCGTTACGACCACTTCGGTAACTCTCCTCTATGGAAACAACCGCTGCGCGGTTAAATACCGCTACCGCCCCGGACTGAATACCGGTTTCATGATTTTTTAAATGGCGGAGAGAGCGGGATTCGAACCCGCGGTACACCTTTGGGGGCGTACACACGATTTCCAGTCGTGCTCCTTCAGCCACTCAGACATCTCTCCGCTTTTGTTTCCAAATAAACCGGCTGCATATTTTGTAAAGAACGGCAGGGGTCGGCCTGCAAAATCGAAAGCCGCAAATTTTAAAACTGATGGCGAGCAGTCAGGCACCCCGTCCTTATTGCCTTTTCTGAACGTCCAGGTGCGGCCTATCTGTTTACCAGATGAGTTCCTACCCTCTTTTCCTTAAAAAATCTACTCAAAATTTTCGCACATTCTTCCTTCAATGCCCCTTCTGTGACTTCCACCTGATGGTTGAGCCGGCTGTCGTTCAATATCTGATAAAGAGTCGCCACCGCCCCCGCCTTCGGGTCGCGGGCGCCGAAAACGACGCGTCCCAACCTGGCCTGAAGTATCACTCCGGCGCACATCACGCACGGCTCAAGCGTCACATACAGTTCAGCCCCGGTGAGGCGGTAATTGCCCGTTTTCGCACAGGCGCGGCGTATCGCCAGCATTTCCGCATGGGCGGAAGGGTCTGCATCGGTGACGGGCGCATTGTGCGCCTGCGCCAGTATCAGGCCGTCGCGCACCAGCACGGCGCCGACCGGCACCTCACCGCAGTCCGCAGCTTTACGGGCCTCGGCCAGGGCGATCTTCATGTAGTCTTCGGTCTTCATCATCGGAGAATCCATTGAGTGTTTTTTGTCACATCCTGGTTATCATACTGTTGATTTTGAGGCAAATGCCGTATATGATCACGATAAAGCGAGCTTACATGAATTCGAAAAAAATATTTCTTTTGCCTGTCATCATATCTTTTATCGGTCATGCCGCGCTGATCAGCGCCGGCAGCATCATCGATCTGCGCGCGGGCGTGAAATCCCCGGAGCCTTTCATGGTCAAAATTGCCGAACCGCGGGCGGAAACCAAACAAAAAACGGAGGAAAAGAAGCCCCAGGCACAAGAAGATGCGCAAAAAAATGAAGAGATCAAGCCTCTGCCGTCAAGAGGAAGGGAAGACACGGTAGCGATCGGCTCTTCCGATATTAAATACGCCGCCTACCTGGCCGGTGTAAAAAAGAAAATCATGCGCCTGTGGCAGTACCCGGCGGGCGCGTACCAAAATAGTGAAGAGGGAGAGGTGGTCATCCGGATGTCCGTGGACGAGGACGGCTCTCTGGCCGGAATAGAACTGGTGAGTTCCTCCGGCTCCAACCATCTCGATTCAGGCACCATCGGCACGGTACAGGCCGCTTCCCCGTTTCAACCTCTCCCCTCGCGGTATAATCTGTCCCGTCTGCATATCATCGCATCTTTCCACTACCGCATGAGGGATTGATGTAACATGCGCGAAACATTCTTTACACCCTCGGTACGGGCCACGGCAAATTAGTCCCGATTTTTATACTCCCGGACATTAAAAATAGCGGTATTTTAAGCTCAAATATGCTACAAGCGTTGGCCCGATAGTGATGTCCGGTGAAAGCGGTGTGGTATTTGCGCCTTCGCAAAAGGGCGCCGGCTTTAGTTTCGGCAGATGCACACCGGCGGGGAAACTGACGGCTGCGGCCGTATTGGAGGAATAATTATGATAGAAGAAAAGACATTTGATTTTCCCAAAATGACTCAAAAAGAATTTAAAGAGATCTGCCGGGACCATGGCTGGGGACTGACGCTTGAAGAATTCCGTCTGGCACAAAAAAGAGTCAGAAGACCGTTGAGCATCACGGAAGCTTTCATCATGGACAGTTTGTGGTCTGATCACTGTTCATATAAAAATTCGAAACACAAGCTGCGCTCCCTCATCAGAACCAACAGCCACGTCCTGAGCTCCGAGCAAAGTGACGCGGGAGCGGTCAAGATCGGGAACAGCGGCTACAGCGCGGTTTTCAAAATCGAGTCACACAATCATCCCACGCTGCTCAACCCGTTTGACGGGGCGGCAACCGGCGTCGGGGGCGTGCTGCGCGATATCTTCGGCATGGGCGCCAGAAACATCGGGGTCGGGGCCTCGCTGCGCTACGGTCCGAAAGCGGAGGAGGACTCCAAAGATATTCTCACAGGCGCTATGAGCGGGGCAGCATCTTACTGCCACGCGATGAAACTGCCGCTCATCGCGCTGGATGTGTATTACGAAGACTCCTTCCGGCGCAACTGCCTGATGAACGTGGCCGCGCTGGGTGTGGTCAAAAACGATGAGCTTATTCCCAACATCGCGCCTCCGGATGCAGCAGGCTACAATCTCATCTACATCGGCAAAGCAACGGCGGGCGCCGCCGTGGGCGGGGCGTCATTTGCCTCACAGGCGTTTGAGGCGGGACAGAAAAAAGAAATTGAATTCGGCTCCAATCCGCGCCTGGAAAAAGCCACCTTCGACTTGTTTGAAAAAGTCAAAAAGGCACTGCAGAAAAAGAAGCTCATTTCTCAGGTATCACTCAAAGATATGGGCGCGGCGGGTCTGACCTGCTCAACCGCGGAGCAGGTGTCCGAAAGAGGCCTTGGCATTGAAATCTTCACACACAAAGTTCCCGTGCCGCGGGGTATGAAGGTCCATCCCCTGGCGCTGGCCGTGGCCGAAGATCAGGAAAGAAACATGATTATCGCCTCTGAGCGGGCCACCAAGGTCATTTTACCTATGTTCCAAAACGATAAAAACTTCAAGAAATACGGTGGCAGAGTCGCCATCATCGGCAGGGTTTTAAAGGAGGACCGGTTTGTGATGACGGACGGCAGGACCGTTTATTGCGACATACCGGTAAGTCTCATTACCGGCGCGCCGGTTTATAAGCCCGCCTCGAAGGCGCCCCCGTCTGAAACAAAGAAGCGGGAATTCAGCGCGCCGGCGCCCGCATCTGTGGAAAAAGAGATATTGAAACTCATTTCCTCCCGCAATGTGTATTCCAGAAAAGATGTACTCGGCTTCTTTAGGGACGACAGGCATGACCATGTAATCACTAAAGCCGGCGAAACCGATGTCTGCGTGCTTGCACCTTTGCAAAATGAGAAAACATCCGCCGCCAACAAGCGCATCGGTCTGGGGCTGACTTTTGGCGGAAAATCTCTACACGGCAGAGGCGGCAGCGCCCAAGCGCAGGCATATCTGGCCACCACCGAGGCAAGGCTCAAGCTCGCGGCGGCCGGTCTGAAACCCGTGGCGGTGGCAGACGGGTGCAACTACGGCAACCCGGACAATCCGGAACATTACTTCAGTTTTGACAAAGGCATCAACGGTCTGAACAGGGCGTGTAAAATACCCCTTTATGGTGAAAAAGAACCTCTGGCGGTGGTGGCGGGAAACGTTTCTCTGAAAAATACATACATCAGTAAGGGCAAAGAAATTCCGCTTGACCCGTCATTGATTCCGGTAGTTTTCGGATACATCAAAGATTTCCGTCATACCGTGACGACCGGGCTTAAAAGCGCAAGCAGTCTTCTTTTTCTGGCGGGAAAACGCAAGATGGAATTCAAAGGTTCGGAATACGCTCTTTTATACGGCAAAGAAGGGGGAAATCTTCCTGCCGTCTCGCCTGCCGAAGCCGGCAGGCTGGAATACGCAGCGCTTGAAGCAACTGAGGGGAGGCTTGTCCGCGCCTCCGCCGTGATCGAAAACGGCGGCCTGGCCGCGGCGCTGGCGAGAATGCTGATGGCGGGCGGAAAATTCGGGGCGCAAATCGACATGAATGCGCTGGGCAAGCTGCGCGCCGATTACGCTCTTTTCAGTGAATCTCCAGGGTATGTCCTCGAGGTGTCCGGGCGAAACGCGGCAAAGCTCAAAGAGATCTATGAAAAATACAAAATCCCACTTTTGCAGATCGGAAAAACGACAGCCGGCAGGTCATTTACGGGGATATCCGGAGACAAAAAAGTTTTCGATATTTCTCTTGCCGAACTCAAAAGGTACTGGCACGGGAGTAAATGATGTTTTCCTGATGACTCGGGCCATGGTATGACCGCCTGCGGCGTCGGATATCCGTCTCGCAGGCGGTTTTTTATGGCGCGTTTTCGCTGGCGAAAAACAGGACTTAGGGTTCCCGGCTGTCAGGGTTCGGCCATGCGCCAAGCCTGTAGTCGAAATTTCCAACAGGCCTGATAAAGGTGAACTCCACCGGGTCCAAAACGAGGCGCTGTCCCACATTACCGACACTGCGGGAAGGCAATGATACCGGCAGGGCAACGACAAACAAAACGGATCCGGCTGCAATCATCGCCAGGCCAAGAGGCCGCGCAAGCAGAATATCGCCAATGATGGTTGCGTCATTCGGTTCGTTGGCCGAGACCGGGCCCGTAAAGGCGACCAGGCTCAACAGCACCAGAAACACCGCAATTTTTTTTCTCATCGGCCAATCCTCCCTGCTGCGCTTCTTTTGAGGCGATAAGTTTAGAAAACGTTTATCTGTCTGTCAAGACAATTCATTTAAAAT
>JAAYKU010000227.1 GCA_012522275.1 Smithella sp. | reverse complement strand
TCATATTCGCCTTTTTCATTGAAGGTGATCAGTCCAAAATTTTCACCTCCGACAAAAAGAATGCTGCCCGCCTGTTCATGATATTTTTTTACGGCGGCAATCATGGCGATTTGCGCGTCGCAGCGGTAAACGTCCTGAAGAATATCAGGGCCGGACGCGGTCATGGCGATGCCGCCCGTGGTTTTTATATCCACTTCATCCAGCATTTCCCGCAGAGTTTCGGCAATCGCCCCCCGGTGAAATTTATAGGATGAATGAACAACCGCGCCTCCGGCGTTGACAACCGCCAAGGACAGTGCGACCGAACCGATATCGATGCCAATTACATTCAACATAAGCCTGGTATTCACTCCTGAAAGTTATTTTGCGTTGGCGTTTCTGTTTGTGTGTCTGAGTCCGTTTTACCGGTAGCAGCCCCCGCCTTTGTTTTGTCAAAAATCATGTTGCCGAAGGTCATCATCAGTATGGTGATAAAAATAACTTGGGTGACCACGCCGACATTTATGCACGGCAGCAGCATGGCGGTGGGAATGCTCAAATAAAGCAAAATCGTAATAAGCCCGCGGGGAGCGAAAAATAAAAGGGGCGAAAAGGGTAAGCGCAGCACTGCCTTGAAAAACGCGGCTCGCAGGATAAAAATGGTCGCCGCGATGAGCGCGGAGATGATCAGGTTGTCAAGACTCAGCAGGTCCGAAATGCGCGTATAAAAGCCGAAAAGAATGAAAAAGAAGCAGCGGATGATGAAGGTGAGTTCCGTAACGATGTTTTTGAATGCGCCCAGCTCCAGGTTGAACCCCTCGAAATCGATGATCCGCTCGGAATGTTTATTTTTAAACAGGGCATTGTTGTTCATGACGAGACCGAAAATCAAAACGACCAGCAAAGAAGGCAGATGAGCAAGTTTGGCCAGTGCGTAAACCAGGACGATAGTCGTCATGATGATCACATATTTTACATGGTGTGTGATTTTATGCAGTAGAAAGGCCAGCCCCGCACTGAACAAAACGGAGGCCAGCAGCATGATGAAAAGCTCGAATACGAAACGCACTATGCCGGAGCCCATCGGGCCGTTGTTGAAAAGCAGAAAATCAAACGCCAGAATGCCGACGATATCGGAGATAGAGCTTTCATAAGTGACAAATTCACGATCCGGTTTGTTCAGGCCGGTCGCGGAGGGAATGGCCACCGCACTGCTGATAACGGCCAGTGGAATGATATTGATAATGCCGGTTTTCAGATCACATTCAAGAAAGATTGATCCCAGATAGGCAAATGCGGCGATAAACAGGGCAAACAATATAACGGATGAGGCCACAGAGCTGATGATCAGCCTGGTTTTGTCACGACGGATGCTCAGATCCAGGCTGCCTTCCAGCACGATCAGAATAAGTCCGAGCGTGCCCATAACGGGAAGCATGGCGGACATATCCGGCAGATCGAGTCCCCAGAAAGAAGCCAGATAGCTGATCGCCATGCCCGTCAGTATAAGAAGAATCACGCCCGGTATTTTCGTATGCCGGGCCGTAATGTCGAAAATATATGCCAGCAGAATTATGACGCAAAAAGCGATGAGAACAAAATAAGTCACAAGCCCGTTTCTTTCTCGTTAACACGCCGGCTCCGCAGCGGTGCAATTTTTTATTGCTGAATCTTTTTCACTTTCCGTCTTTTGCTTTTTTATGAGGACGAATTCATACCATAAACAATACAAAGATAACACAAAAAGCAAACGGTCGGCAGTCAGGAAAAAGGCCTCTGTCCGTTCGCATGAAGCGGCCGCGGGAGAGCTTCAATACCGACACGGTTATTTTTCGGCTTGAATATCCGGTGGCGGGGCCGGTTTTTTATAATGGCGCAAAACGGCTTGAAAAAGCGATGCGCTGTGTCCGAGCTGGACGCAGGCTTCCTGTTGGGTCATGACGCGGTTTTCCGCCCGCAGTTTATAGCCCAGTTTTCTGGTCAGGTTGGCGATGCGTGCTATTTCACGTGCCAGATCATCCTCGAAGCTGTTGTCGCCCAGTTTTATTTCATACATATACTGAGTGATTTTTTCCGGCTCGTCGAGGATTGTCTCTTCAACAATGCCGTCATTGGCCAGATGATGTTTTTTGTTGAAACCATCATAGGCGATCATGTGCAGCGGCATGGTGAGATCGCCGATGTAATGGCCGCAATAAACCAGATGATACAGGGCGTATTTACCCCTTTGCAGGTCTTTTTTATAGGCGCGCAGCGCGCCGATAATCGCGCCCGGTAGATGTCCTTCACTGTCGAGACGTCTGTTGGCCTTGTTATAGCGCTCAACCTGCTCGAGCACCATACGGGGCGTGACTTCCACCTCTGCGATGTTGTTGAACCAGTGGTTGTAAGCCTCCCTGCTGTGTGCTTTGAGTTTGGCAATGTCGGGAGCGGCGCAGTTAAACCACAGGTCGTGGCCGGCCGCCCTGCATACGGCCAGGTGTGTTTTATCGTGCCAGGCTCCGGCCTGATGCGCGAAGGTGACCAGCAATATCAAAGCGACAAGTGCCGCAGTGCGATGTTTCATAATGAATCCTTTTTAAATTTTGCTCGTGGATCATTTCATTCTGCTGAAAAGAATGCTGCCGGCAACCAGCATCACCGCGGCAAAAAGCGTCACGACTCCCAGATTGACGTAAAAAGGGGCGATGCTGACGCCCAGAAGCGCGCCGCGCACGCCATCGACCGTATAGCTCAACGGATTGATTTTCACCAGAGACCCGAGCCACGAAGGAAGTCTGTCATCGACGGGGAAGAGGGCGCCCGATAAGAAGAAAAGAGGAAAAACCACAAACGCGGAAATTACCTGAAAGCCTTCGAGGCTTTCCATAAGCGACCCCAGCGACAGGCCGACGGCAACCAGCGCGATCGATGTTACCATGAGGATCAGCACTGCCTGGGGAATGCCCCAGGGGTTGACGGCCGGAAAGAGGAAGGAAAACATGAAAAGAATCGCCACCTGCATGATTACGTCGGTGCAGCCGCCGAGCACCTTGCCGAAGAAAATGCTGATGCGGGTTACCGGCGCGACCAGTACTGCCTTGAGCACATCGAGTTTGCGGTCCCAGATGATGTACAGGCCGAAAAACACGGAGCCGAAGATGACCGACATGGTGAGGATGCCCGGATAAATATAGTCGCGATAGTTGATGGAGCCTACCGACAGGCTTGCGCCTACACCGCTGCCGAAAAGAAAAAGCCACATCATGGGCTGAACAAAGCTGGCCAGGATTCTGCTCTTTTCGCGCCGGAATACTTTGAATTCGCGCCACCAGACGGCGGAAATGCCCATAAATTCTTTTAACAGAAGTTGACGCAACGCGGCTACCTCCCTCTTTGGTTGTATCTTGCGGCCGCCTCCACCCACCCGCCGCCGTTTTCCACTGTGTCCTCACGTATGTCGCGGCCGGTAAGTTTGATGAAGACATCGTTGAGCGTTGGTTTTCTCATCTCTACGCTTATGACATCCGGAATCAGAGACAAAATTTCGGCCAGATGCAGATGCGCCGATTTCATGCTGATTTCCACCGTTTCTTCATTCATTTTGACCGCGGAAACATAAGGCAGTGAACGGATGGCCTCAAGCGGGGGCCGGGGGGCGGCAACCGCCACAATATCGCCGCCCAGTGAGTCGATCATATTGGCGGGTGTGTCCAGTGCGATGATGCGGCCCGCGTCAATGATGCCGATGCGGTCGCATACCGCCTGGGCCTCTTCCATGTAATGCGTGGTGAGCATCACCGTCGTGTGCTCTTTGGCGGCCATTTTACGGATGTATTCCCAGGTGCGGGCGCGCGTCTGTGGGTCGAGTCCCAGCGTGGGCTCGTCCAGAAACAAAACGGCCGGGCGGTGCAGCAGGCCGCGCGCCAGCTCGAGGCGTCGCCTCATGCCCCCGGAATAGGTTTTGGTCAAGTCGCCGGCGCGTCCTTTGAGGTCCACCAGCTCCAGCATTTCCTCGATCCACGCTTTGCGCACGGATGTCGGGATGCCGTACAGACGCGCGTGGAGTTCGAGATTTTCCCGCCCGGTCAGAATCGTGTCCAGCGTCGGGTCCTGAAAGACGATGCCGACATTGCGCCTGACCTGTGTAGGCTGACGGGCGATGTCGAAGCCGGCAATGGAACCACGGCCGGACGTGGGGCGCACGATTGTGCACAGCATGCCGATGGTCGTGGTTTTGCCCGCTCCGTTGGGGCCCAGCAGGCCGAAAATTTCTCCTTTTTCAATGTCTAAGTCAATACCACGTACGGCTTCGATTTTGCCGAAGGTTTTTTTAAGACAGCGGGTTTCGATAATGGCCATAAGCTGAAAACCGGAAATTTACCTTATTCAAAACCGATCGCGCCCGGCCACAGATAGTACAGGCCGGCTTTGGCCTTGAGCAGCTCGGTATGCTCCATGTTTACCACGGCGTGATTTGTTCCCCCGGGCGGGGAGGCACGGTAGTAGTTTTCTTCGGGCATATCCCTGTGCCGGTAAACCACTACGCGCGCGTCATCCGGAAGGCCGGCGGCCAGGCGGGTATCTTTTACCGCGTCGCTGATGTAGCCGATTTTGTCGATCAGTTTAAGCCCGAGCGCCTCGTCGGCGGTGAAGACGCGGGCGGTGGCAACCTCGGTATATGAAGCATCGTCGAGCCTGCGGTGCTTCTGCACCAACCCCAGAAAGCGCTTCCCGAAGGCATCCACGGTTTTCTGCATCAGCATTTTTTCCTCGTCGCTCGATTCACGAAAAGGCGAGCCTATATCTTTTTTTTCACCGGATTTGCTTACCTCCACGCCCAGGCCGATTTTGTCCATCAGTCCGTGAGCTTTGGGGCGCAGGAAGATCACACCGACGGAGCCGGTAAGGGTGGTCGGGTGCGCCATGATCATATCGGCGGGAAGCGACAGGTAATAGGCGCCAGACGCGGCCAGGTCCATCATGATCACGGTGATCTTGTTTCCCGTTTTTTCCTTGTAGGCCGATATTTCATGATAGAGCAGGTCGCTTGCCGTGACCGTGCCGCCTGATGAATTTATTTTCAGGAGAACCGCTTTGATTTTTTCATCGTGCGCCGCTTTGTTGAGCTGCATCACCACTTGTTCGACCAGGCTGGGCTTTGAGTCGAAAAGCCCCTCTTTGGGAACATCCGAAATCATGCCGCTGACCTCGATGAGCAGAATTTTATCTTTTCCGTCCCCCTCCAGTGTGTATTCTCTAAGGGGTGCAGGTGACGGGCCCAGAAGATGGAATATGGGGCTGCAGCCTGCGGAAAGAAACACTATTGTGCCCAAGGCTGCCGTGACCAGTAATTTTTTCATATTATGTGCCTTTCTTTTGTGTAGTGAGCGGCTCAGCGCCCCAAGCTTCCTTGCCGCCTGAGGCAAAGCCTCTCATTTCATCAGCTTAATAAGGTATTTGAAAAGTTTTTCCTTGTCCGGCGTGGCCGCATCGGCCGGGTCGGCCAGGTTATAGCTTCGCAAAATACTCTTGGTATGGGAAAAAGTGTCAAAACTGTATTTGCCGTGGTAGCG
>JAAYKU010000226.1 GCA_012522275.1 Smithella sp. | reverse complement strand
TGGATAAACCTCCGTCCGATATCGCCCGCACGAAGGTGCCGCTCAAGGTGGCCGAGGCGCTTATGGTGTTTCCTTTAGCCTACGATGTCAAGTCGGATACGCTTTCGCTGGCGGTTCATGACCCGTCCGATGCGGCGCTGCTGCAAAACCTCCGGCAGGTCATTTCCTTGTCCACCGGCTATGAAACGACAGTTGCCTCCAAATCCGAAATACGCCTGGCGATTGACGTACATTATAAGGGGCGGCCGTATGTGCCCGGTCCGGAAATATCCCTGCCACAGGGCTTTGCCATCGTTTCGAAGGACGGTAAGGTCCAGGATTCACTCGAGCTGGATGATCAGCTCAAAAGCTCCAGCAGAATTGTGCTTCTGGAGCCGGACATGGAGCGGTCGCGGGCGATCATGACGCTTTTGCGCAGGGAGGGCTTTCCCAGGGTGCGCTGGGCCTCGTCGATGAAAGAGGCGATAAAAATGATCGGGGAGGAGCCGGCCGACAGGATGGTCGTCAATGTCCGTGCTTTCAAATCCCAGGGGGGCACGCTCAGGCAGCTTCCCGACGGCATGGCGTCTTTTCTGACTTTTTACAATATCAGGAGTATGCTGCTGGGACAGGAATACCCCTACGCGCAGATGAGCGAAGCGCTCCTGGCGCTGGTTTCGTTTGTCATCCGCAAGGCCCTGCACGATGACCGCTCTCAGCTCGAGCAGATTGCCGCCACCGCCAGATACTGCAAGCTTCTGGCCATGCGTCTGGGGTTGCCGGTCACCGTGGTGGACGGAGCGGTGCTGGCTGCCTGGCTTTGTGCGCCCGGCATCGGCCGGGGCCTCTACGAGCAGATGTCCTGCCCCTATCCGATAAGCCGGATTTTCGACTCACCGGAGGCCGCCGCCGCATCGCCGGACGTGATAGAAGTCCGCATCCTCCGGCTGGTGCACAGATATCAGGAGCTGAAAATACAGTATCCGGAGATAGCGGGCGATATCTCTCAGGTGCGCAAAAAACTGGAAAGACACGGGGACATGCCTGAGGACCGCTCGCTCTTGGAAGCTTTTTTGAACGTCATTAAAGACGAGGAGTTTTTAAAAGACGCGGGACGGGCCAAACGTCGTATTTTGATTGTCGATCCCGGCTATCATCAGGACTCCGCGTTGGCGATGAGGCTGAACAACGACGGCTACGATGTGGCCGGCGCGTCCGACGCTAAAGAGGCAGCGAAGATTATTCTGGATGCGGGCGCGGATCTGGTGATTTCGGAAGTCAACCTTACCGGTACGGAAGGGATGCGCTTTTGCCGCGCGCTGCGTAAAAACAGGGCCACCGCCCATATCCCGTTTTTTTTCCTCACCGACGATGGCAGCGAAAGGCTGGCCACGCGCTGCCTGGAAGCGGGGGCGGACGATTTTTTTCTCAAGCCGCCCGACCTGGAAATGCTGTCGATTAAAATCCGCAACATTCTGGCCCTGAAGAGTTCAAGGGGGGCGCAAAGCGGCATTACCGGCACTTTAAAGGACATGAGCTTCACCGACATTATCCAGAGCCTGACCACGGGCGAAAAAGACGTGGAGATTCAGCTCAAAAGCGGCGGGAAAAAAGGCGTGATTTATATTCAGCAGGGCGATATTATCTACGCGCAGGCTCAGGGGCTGGAAGGGCAGGACGCTTTTTACCAGATGATGACCTGGCTCGAGGGTGAATTCGAAATCAGAGCCTGCACCACGGTGCCGGAGCGCAATGTTTTTGAAAG
>JAAYKU010000031.1 GCA_012522275.1 Smithella sp. | reverse complement strand
GATTCAGCCGCGGCCACGGTGGCGGATTGCATGCGCACGGATGTCTTTTATGTGCCGGAGACGAAAAAAGCAGGTTCACTTTTGATGGAGATGCGTGTAAAACCCGAGCGCATGGCGATTGTCGTGGATGAATACGGAAGCGCCTCGGGCATCATCACGATGGAGGATATCGCCGAGAAAATTGTCGGCAGCATCGACGAGGAATATAACAAGGGGGAAAAGCTCTACAGGAAGACAGCGCCCGGAAGATACCTGGTCAGCGCCCGGATGAAAATAAGCGACCTCAACGAGTCTTTGCCGGCCAGACTGCCGCAGGGGCATTATGAAACACTCGGCGGCTTTTTGATCTAGCAGGCAGGGAGGGTCCCCCTGCGTAAAGAAAGGCTGGAATTTGACGGCATGATCTTTATCATAGAAAATGCCGACCAAAAGTCCATTCGTGAGGTTTTGCTTATTTTGCCGGGAGAGCTAAAAGACCTGAAGGCGTCCCCGCAGCAAGGAGGAAAAGATTGACAAAAAAAAACGGATTTTGCGCCCTCATCTTAGCGGCGGGGAAGGGCACCCGCATGAAATCGGATATGGCCAAAGTACTTCACCTGATGGAAGGCCGACCGCTTTTATATTACCCGCTCAGGGCGACGCGAAGCGCGGGCGCGGAGAAAATCATTGTCATCGCCGGCCATCAGTACGACATGGTCACTGCGGCGTTTCCCGATCCGGATCTGACGTTTGTAGAACAAAATCCGCAGTTGGGTACAGGCCATGCCGTGATGCAGGCAAAAGATGCGCTTGTCGATTATCGCGGCTTGACGGTTATTCTCTGTGGGGATGTCCCCCTTTTGAAGCCGGAGACCATCCGTAAACTTATTTCGGCGCACGAAAAAGCGCAGGCCGGTGTGACCGTGCTGACCACAGAGCCTCCCGGCCCTCACGCATACGGCCGGATTGTAAAAGACGGCCGTGGTGACGTGATAAAAATTGTCGAGCACCGGGACGCAAGTGAAGACGAAAGGAAAATCACGGAAATCAACTCGGGAATCTACTGCGTGGATACGCGGTTTTTGTTTTCCGCGCTGGCTCGCATAAAAAACGACAATCAGCAGCAGGAATATTATCTGACCGATATTGTGGAAATTGCGCGCCGCGACGGCGTCAGAGTTCACGCCTTTCTGATTGATGATTATATAGAGGTGATGGGTATCAACACGCCGGATGAACTGGCCAGGGCGGAAAGTCACCTTCGCCGGAAAACAAGCTTTCAGGGTTGATCAAGTGGCAGGTGCAACCGGATTATTCGACCGCAAAGTTATTCTGGCCCCTCTGGCCGGCATCACCAACCTGTCTTTCAGAATGATGGCCCGCGAGTTCGGCTGTGATTTATGCCTCACCGAAATGGTGAGCGCCAACGGCCTGGTACGCGGCTCCGAAACGACTGCCGCCTATCTCAAAACCATCCCGGAAGACCGCCCGCTGGGCGTCCAGCTCTTCGGGGCCGATCCTCAGATAATGGCCGAGGCGGCCGTGCTCGTCTCAGAGCATCATCCTGATTTTATTGACATTAACATGGGCTGCCCGGTCAGGAAGGTCGTGCGCTCCGGCGCGGGCGCCTTCCTGATGAAAGATCCTGCTGCGGCAGGTCGCATCATCGCCGCTGTCGTCAAGGCGGTACGCGTGCCGGTTACGGTAAAAATACGCTCCGGATGGAGCCGGCAAAGCGCCAACGCGGTGGAAATGGCCAAAATTGCACAGGAAGCCGGCGCCGCCGCAATAACGGTGCACGGCCGGACGGCCGATCAGGGATTTTCCGGCCATGCCGACTGGAATGTGATTGCGCTGGTGAAAAAGGCGGTGGCCATCCCGGTTGTCGGAAACGGTGATATTCGACAGCCGGCGGATGCACTGCGCATGTTTTGTCTCACACGGTGCGATGCGGTAATGGTCGGGCGCGGCGCGCTGGGAAATCCGTGGCTGTTTCAGGGTATTAGCCGGCTTTTGGCCGGGGAGCCGGACATGCCTGCGCCCGATCCCGCCCAACGTCTCCGAATCATCAGAAAGCACCATGACATGGAAATACAAGCCTGTGGCGTGAAGGTTGCCGACCGGATGTTTCGCAAACACCTGCTGTGGTACACAAAGGGTCTGCCCGGTTCGGGAAAATTCAGGGAGGCGGCGGGAAAAATGGCCGACTCCAGACAGTGGCTTCCTGAGCTCGAACGCTATTTCAGCTCGCTTTGTACAACTGCGCCGCCGGAAATAATGCCTTGACTTTGCAGTGGTGAATTGGCATAAATGAGGCAAGTCAAAAAGGATTTACAGACTGCAAATTCCTGAAAAGGACAATGAAAAGTGGAACTCGGTAAATTTGCACAACTTGAGCAGAAGATAAAACAAATTGTCAGTGAGCAGGTATTTTTAAAAAAGCAGATTTCAGTATTGGAGGACACGTTAAAAAACAAAGAAGCGGAGATAGAGGAATACAGGAACAAATTCAAGATATTAGATGAGGAAAGGAATAGCGTACGCGCGAGGGTGGATTCACTGCTTGATTTACTTGCAGATATAGAGGTGGAAAAATAAGCTTCCAGGGCGTGAGTTTTGAAAAAGCGTTACGAAATCAAAATTTTGGGACAGCAACTTGCGGTGTTAAGCGATGCGGAAGATGAAGAGGTGAACAATATAGTCCGGTATGTCAATGATAAGATGGAAGAAATCATGAAATCCAGCAGCGGACTCCGGACTTTGGATGTGGCTATCCTGGCGGCTTTAAACATTTCAGAAGAGTTTTTAAAATTAAAAGGAGTCAGTGAGGATCTGCGCGACCATCTGGAGCGAAGGTCCGAACAATTGATCCAACTGATTGAAAACGTTAGTTAATTAAAACAATTACCCCTGCGATGTGCGTGATTGTCATTTGTTTTTGAGCCAACACTTTGAACCCGGGGCCTGCACTTGTTTGTGGTGAGCACGTCCGCCTTGTTCCACTGGTCGACCGGCGGAAAGCCTGAAACAAACAACACCTGGCACCCACTTGTTTAAAAGGTTCAAAATCGTGATTAACACGGCATAGGCGGGGGTTTTTTTGTCCTCACCTTTTCTTTCCTCACCACCTGACGTAATTTCCGGTCAAGAATCCTTCGGCTTCGGCCCACACGGCTCGGGCCGGAAGGTTTAAATATAATCCTGCTGAAGCGTTGATCAGCAGCATAAGGTTCAATACAGTTCCTGATGCGTGATGTTCGGCGGGAATCAAGAGGAGGTAACAAAATGTTCGACGGCGGTTTAATTATTCTGCTGGTTATAGTGGCGGTTCTGGCGGGGGCGGTGGCAGGCTATGTTCTGAAACAGGTTTTTACCGCGAAGAAAGTCAGGGCATCGGAAAGCCTTGCCGCCCGTATTGTCGATGAATCAAAAAAAGAAGCGGAAACTATTAAAAAAGAAGCTATTTTACAGGCGAAAGAAAATCTGCTGAAGATAAAGGCGGATTTTGACCGCGAAACCAAGGATGTCAAAAATGACCTCGAGGCGCTGGAGCGGCGCATCCGGGCCAAGGAGGAAAACCTCGACAAGCGCGTCGATACCCTTTCTCAGAAGGAGACCAGCATTGAAGGTCGTGAAAAAAGCCTGAGCCAGAAAGAACACGCGCTGGATGAAAAGCACAGGCGTCTTGACGCGATAGTCGAAGAGCAGAAAGTGAAGCTCGAGAAAATCGCCGGCATCACCCCCGAGGAGGCGAAAAATATTCTCATCGAATCCATGGAGGCAAACGCCCGGCGCGACGCGGCCGGCATTGTTCGTAAAATCGAGGACGAAGCCAGGCTGACGGCAGACCGCAAGGCAAAGGAAATTATCGCCTATGCGGTGCAGCGCTACGCCGGCGACTATGTGGCGGAGCGCACCGTTTCCGTTGTCAATCTGCCCAGCGAAGAAATGAAGGGCAGGATTATCGGCCGCGAAGGGCGAAATATCCGGGCGATTGAAGCGGCCACCGGCATTGATCTGATTGTGGATGACACGCCGGAAGCGGTCGTGCTCTCCAGCTTTGACCCGGTGCGCCGGGAGGTCGCCCGCATCTCCCTGGAGCGCCTGATTCAGGACGGCAGGATTCACCCCGGCCGCATTGAAGAGATCGTCAAAAAGGTGGAAAAGGAAGTGGAGCAGACCATCCGTGAGGCGGGTGAAAAGGCTTCCTTCGACTGCGGTGTTCATGATATCCACCCGGAAATCATCAATATGCTGGGTACTCTCAGATACCGCACCAGTTACTCGCAAAATGTCCTGCAGCACTCCATCGATGTATCCTATCTGACCGGGCTGATGGCTGCGGAGCTGAAGATGAACATCAAGGAGGCCAAGCGCGCCGGACTGCTCCACGATATCGGCAAGGCGGTGGACCATAAAATCGAAGGGACACACGCAGCCATCGGAGCGGACTTTGCCAGACGCTTCGGCGAGAACCAGCGCATCGTGCAGGCGATCGCCACGCACCACGACGATGGCCGCAACAACACACTTCTGGGCGTGCTGGTGCAGGCGGCGGATACTCTGTCGGCGGCACGCCCCGGGGCGCGCCGCGAGATGCTCGAATCTTACGTACAGAGACTCGAAGAGCTCGAAAAAATAGCCAACTCCTTCACCGGCGTGGACAAGTGCTTCGCCATTCAGGCGGGGCGTGAAATCCGCATCATGGTGGAAAATGAAAAAATATCGGACAATGACGCGGCCATGCTGTGCAACGATATTGTCAAGAAGATTGAAGATGAGCTGACCTATCCGGGACAGATCAAAGTCACCGTGATTCGTGAGACACGGGTTTCCAATTTTGCCAGGTAGAGGCGCGGAACGGACGAAAATATGATCATCCTGTTTATTGGCGATATAGTCGGCAGGCCCGGCCGTCGTGCAGTCCGGGAGATTTTACCCTCGCTTATCGAAAGGTATAAAATAGAGTTCGTCATCGCCAACTGCGAAAACGCGGCCGCCGGTTTCGGCATCAACAGAGATATCGTGGAAGAACTTTACGCGTCGCGCATCGATGTGCTGACTTCAGGTAATCATATCTGGGATAAAAAAGAAGCACTCGGGTTTATCGACGAGTATGAGACACTCTTGCGGCCGGCAAATTACCCCGAGGCGGCTCCCGGCCGCGGCCGGGTTTTGTACCCGACGCCGGCAGGCGAGTATGTCGGAGTGCTGAATCTGGCCGGGCGCATCTTCATGCATCCTTCCGGTTGCCCGTTCATGCAGGCCAGACGCGAGATTGAACACCTTCGCGCCCGAACAAACGTGATCATCGTTGACTTTCATGCGGAAGCTACATCGGAAAAACGCGCACTGGGCTGGTATCTCGACGGACGGGTCAGCGCAGTTTTGGGCACCCATACCCATGTGCAGACCGCGGATGAGGAAGTGCTGCCGGGGGGCACCGCCTACATCAGTGATGCCGGCATGACCGGACCTTTCGATTCCGTCATCGGCATCGGTAAGGAAACAATCATCGAAAGATTCCTGACGCAGATTCCCAACAGATTCGAGGTGGCCAAAAACGATATCCGCCTGCAGGCGGTGATGCTCGATATTGATGCAGCCAGCGGGAAGGCCCGCGCCATCGAGCGCATCAGCATCAGATTGAATGAGAAAACGGAGGCGATATGAAAAGCGGTTATGAAGTGCTCAAGGAAAGGGGATTTATCGAACAGGTTACGGATGAAGCCCTGATTGAGCAGCAGTTTGCCGGGGGGCCGCTCACCTGTTACATCGGATTCGATCCAACCGCCACCAGTTTGCACATCGGATCTTTAGTCCCCATCATGGCTTTGACCCATATGCAAAAAACCGGCAACCGCCCGCTTGCCCTGGTGGGCGGCGGCACAGGGCTGATCGGCGACCCCAGCGGCAAGACGGAAATGAGGCAGGTGCTGACCCGTGACCAGATTGATTACAATGTGCAGTGCCTGGGCAAACAGCTTTCCCGCTACCTCGACTTTTCGGAAGGTCGGGCGGTGCTTTTGAACAATGCCGAATGGCTCACCAAAATAAACTATATCGAATTTCTGCGCGATATCGGGCGGCACTTCAGTGTCAACCGCATGCTGGCGGCGGAAAGCTATAAAATACGCCTGGAGAAGGGGCTGAACTTCATTGAATTCAACTACATGCTTCTGCAGGGCTATGATTTCCTGTATCTGTTCCAGCACTATGACTGCGCCCTGCAGATGGGCGGCAACGACCAGTGGGGCAATATGCTGGCCGGTACCGAGCTGATCAGAAAAGTGGAAGGCAAAGACGCACATGCCCTGACTTTTCCACTGATCACCACCTCGCTG
Organism: Smithella sp.; assembly: GCA_012522275.1. GTDB lineage: Bacteria > Desulfobacterota > Syntrophia > Syntrophales > Smithellaceae > UBA8904. The sequence goes on along the minus strand of JAAYKU010000031.1, from coordinate 6,745 downwards.
GGGCAGAAAATGGGGAAAACGGAAAAAGGCACAGTCTGGCTCGACGCGGAATTGACCAGCCCCTACGAGTATTATCAGTACTGGGTGAACTGCGACGACGCGGATGTGGTGCGGTTTATGAAGCTGTTTACCTTTCTGCCGCTGGAAGAAATTGCCGCCGCCGCCAAATTGGCGGATGCGCAACTGAACATGGCCAAGGTCGTCCTGGCGTATGAGGCGACGAAAGTCACGCACGGGGCTCAGGCGGCCGCAGCCGCGTGGCGCGCCTCGATGGAAGCGTTTCATTCCCGTCCGGTGGACGAAGCTCTTTTCCCGTCAAGCGACATCCCGAGGCATGCCCCCGAGTCGGACACCTCCGCGATACCCCGCTACAAGGTGACATCCGGAGATATTGAAACGGGGCTTCTGATTACCTCTCTTTGCGCCAGAGCGGGCCTGACTAAATCCATGTCGGAGGCCAGGCGCCTTGTCGAACAAGGCGGCATCTATGCGGGAGACCGCCAGGTCAGATCGGTTGATGAAAAACTGTCACGCGATGATTTCTCCGGCGGCAGCGAACTGCGCCTGCGCAGGGGAAAGAAAAAGTACCTGATCGTGGAGATGGAAGGATAGAGGTTCAGTGAAAGAAGATTGTCTGATCAGCCTGGCGGAGAAAAAAGGGCGGCTGCCTTACAGGTATTTATTCCTTTCCCATCGCTTCCCATCAGTTTTTAACTTTGAACACAAAAATCTTTATCCGTCCTCAGCCTTGTCTTGACCAGACAGGGCTTTCGTGTTAGGAACCGCGGGTTATTTCAAGGATGTGAACGCCGGTGCCCGCTTCGTGTCCGGGCCTGAATTACGGAGGTGATTGTGACTTTTCAGGAATTGATTTTTGCTCTGGAACGCTACTGGGATTCCCGAGGCTGCCTGATTCAGCAGCCCTACGATCTGGAAGTCGGAGCCGGCACGTTTCATCCCGCCACCTGCCTGCGCGCGCTCGGCCCCGAGCCGTGGAATGTCGCTTATGTGCAGCCCTCCCGCCGCCCGGCCGACGGCCGCTACGGGGCAAATCCCAACCGCCTGCAGCATTACTACCAGTACCAAGTCATTATGAAGCCTTCTCCCGACAATATCCAGGAGCTTTATCTCGACTCGCTTCAAAGCTTCGGCATCGACCCGCTGGAGCATGACATCCGCTTTGTCGAGGACGACTGGGAATCCCCGACGCTGGGCGCCTGGGGGCTGGGCTGGGAAGTATGGCTCGACGGCATGGAAATCTCGCAGTTCACCTATTTTCAGCAAGTCGGCGGCTTTGACTGCAGCCCTGTGTGTGCGGAACTGACCTACGGCACGGAGCGCATCGCCATGTATCTTCAGGGTGTGAACAGCGTCTATGATCTCAAGTGGACGGACAAAGTCAGCTATGGAGATGTTCATCATCGCGGCGAGGTGGAATTTTCGACCTACAACTTTGAGGTGGCCGACATTCCCATGCTGCGCAGGCTCTTCGACACGTACGAAGAAGAGGCGCTGCGCATTGCCGAAAGAAAGTTGCCTTTGCCCGCCTATGATTACTGCCTGAAATGTTCGCATGTCTTCAATCTGCTCGACGCGCGCGGCGCCATCAGCGTGGCGGAGCGCACAAGCTATATCGGCCGGGTGAGAAACCTTGCCCGCATCAGCGCGGAGCTGTACTTGAAGCAGCGCGAGGAACTGGGCTACCCCCTCTTAAAGACGGCATAACCTGATTGTCCAATACCGGGAGATAAAATGAATAACGAACTGCTTTTCGAAATCGGAACGGAGGAAATACCGGCCGGCTTTTTATCGAAAGCCGTGGTTGACATGGAAGAGATTATCCGTAAATCGCTGACGGAAAAGCGCATCGCCTTTGACGGGATCCGCTGTCTGGCCACACCGCGCCGGCTGGTGCTCACAATTGCGGATCTGGCGCAAAAGCAAGATGATCAGACTGTGGAAAAAATGGGGCCGGCGAAAAGGGCGGCCTTTGATGAAAACGGACAGCCGACCAAAGCCGCTTTGGGCTTCGCCCGCGGTCAGGAAGTGGAAGTATCCGAACTGGAAACGATCACCACGGACAAGGGGGAGTATCTGGGCGTACGCAAAACGATCACCGGTCAGCCCACAGCCGGGCTTCTTCCGGAGATACTCACAAACTTTATGCTGTCTATTCCTTTCCGCAAGTCCATGCGCTGGGGGGCGCGCAGCCTGCGCTTCGCCCGTCCGGTACACTGGCTTGTGGCACTATACGGTGGAAAAGTCGTCCCTTTTAAAATTGAGGATATCGAAAGCGGCAATACTTCCCGTGGGCACAGGTTTATGAGCCCCGTTTCATTTACCGTGAATGGTTTTTCCGATTACCTGGAAAAAGCGCGGGAAAATTTCGTGATCGTTGATCCCGAAGAAAGAAAAAAACTAATCCTGGAAGAGGCGCAAAAAGAGGCGCAGGCGGCGGGCGGCAGGCTTTTTTATGATGAGGAACTACTCGAAGCGATCAGCTTTATCGTGGAATACCCGGTGGTTGTCCGCGGAGGCTTTGACGGGGAGTATTTGACGCTGCCCCAGGAAGTTCTCACAACCACTATGATTTCTCATCAGAAATACTTCCCCGTCGTCGATGACAAAGGAAAACTGCTGCCGTTTTTCATCGCGGTAAGTAACACCAAAGCGCGCGACCTTTCTGTTGTAGCTGCGGGGAATGAACGTGTCTTGCGGGCGCGGCTGGCCGACGCCTCGTTTTTCTTTGAAGAAGACAGAAAAGTTCCTCTTGAAGAGAGGGTGGAATCTCTCAAAAAGGTGGTTTTTCATACGCAACTGGGCACATCACACAAAAAAGTAATGCGCTTTCGCAGGCTCGCCGTGAAAATTGCTGCAGCGCTGAAAGTCAGGCCGGCCGTGAAAAAAAATGTGGATCGCGCCGCTCTTTTGGCCAAAGCAGACCTCGAGTCTCTGATGGTCGGTGAGTTTGCGGAGCTCCAGGGCATCATGGGCCGTGAATACGCGCTTCTGGCCGGTGAAGACCCGGCCTGCGCCAATGCCATTTATGAACATTATCTGCCGGTTGTCGCAGGCGGCAGACTGCCCGCATCGGACGAAGGGGCGATTGTCGGCATTGCCGACAAAATGGATACGATTGCCGGGTTTTTCGGTGTCGGCCTGCCCCCCACCGGGACGGCCGACCCCTACGCCCTGCGCCGTCAGTCTCTTGGAATAATAAATATAATTCTGTCGAAACAATATGCTCTTAGCCTGAACTTTCTGATTGATGAAAGCCTTACGCTGCTCAAAGACACATTAAAGAAACCGGCCTCCGATGCCAAAAAAGACGTGCTGGATTTTTTCCGTGGCCGCCTTCAGCATCAGTTGATATCACAGGGATATGCCTACGATACGGTCGAGGCAGTTTTATCCGCCGACATGGATGATCTCCTTGTGGTGATTGAAAAAATAAAGGCTCTGGAGGATTTCCGTAAAAATCCGGAATTTGAGCCTGTTTCCGTGGCTTTCAAGCGCGTGGACAATATTCTGAAGGATTTTAAAGGCGGTCGCGCCGATGTCAACCTGCTTGCCCATGACGCGGAAATTCAATTATTTTCAGCGCTTGATGACATCAAAACGCGCGTGGAAAAAAATATCGCGGAAAAGGATTTCATCGGAGCACTAAACAAACTTGCGGCGCTGCGGCCCGCCGTGGACGCTTTTTTCGACCACGTAATGGTCATGGACAAGGATGAACAAATCCGCTTGAATCGCCTGTCGCTTTTATCGGAAATATCGTGTCTTTTCCATAAAATAGCCGATTTTTCCAAAATTGTCACCGCAGGCTGACCGGTCGGCGGCTTTCAAGCGCGGTGCGGCATATTTTTTCTGAAAAATATTTCATTTTTTTCGGTTCCCGGCAGAACTTTTTCCCCGATTCGTCCGATACCATATTGGTAACATGTAATACAGCACGCGCCCAAATACAATCAGCTGCGGAAGCGACCGGATGATAATAGAAAAATATTATATGGTTTCAATGAGTTGTGATATTTGGTCCACGGCAGCCTCATTGACATTCGATCAAACTCCTGATATTTTAAGGCATCTTGATTTCACTGCGGAGGTTCAGACCGGGAGGCTTCTCTAATGAGTTTTGCGTTTAAAACAGAATCATCAGACAGCATGGATGAAAAACTGCGGATCAGGAAAAGTCTGCAGGAAATAACCAACCGCATCCATGCCGCTCACAATATCGCCCATATTCTTGTTGAAGTAAAAGACGGGATTCTGGAGCTTTTTCATGCCGCCTCCATCACCATTTATGTTGTGGACAAGCTGCACAACGAAATTTATTCCATGTTTCTGGCCGGCGCGCAGATCAAGGAAATTCGCGTTCCGATCAGCAACGAGAGCATCGCAGGCTATGTGGCCAATACGTACAATATCGTCAATATCAGTAACGCCTATAACCAGACGGAGCTCAAAGCGCTCGATTTCGAGCTGACGTTTGATTCCAGCTGGGACAAAAAGACAGGCTTCCAGACCAGGCAGATTCTGGCCGCTCCCATTTTTTACGATGACCAATTGATGGGAGTCATCCAAATTCTCAATAAAAAATTCGGCGAGGGTAGATTTTCTGATGATGAGGTCGGTCTGGCCATGGAAATCGCCGAAGTGCTGGGAGTGGCGTTTTACAATCAGCAGAGGTTTTCAAGGCGGCGTAAAACGCGCTTTGATTTTCTGCTTACCAGAGGGCTGATCAAGGAAGATGAAATGGAGGCGGCCTGGCGCGAGGCCAGAGAGCAAAAGGAGTCCATCGAATATTATCTGATGCGCAAACACAGGATTTCCAAGGATGATATCGGGCATTCCTTTGAAGAATTTTATCGCTGCCGGTTCATTACCTACAATGAAAAAGCGGTCATTCCCGGTGATCTGATAAAAAACCTGAACAAAGACTATCTCCGGCGCGAATTGTGGGTTCCCCTGGAAAGAATAGACGGCAGCATTCATGTCATTGTCGATGATCCCAATAATATTTTAAAGCGCGACGCAATCGAGAACCTGCTGAAAACCAAAAAAGTCAAATACGATGTCTCTTTGCCTGAAGACATTCTCAAATACATCAACCTCTTTTTTCACACTGCCGGCGATGAGAGCTCTTTTGTCGATCTTCTGGGCCGGCTCGACGATGAGGATGGTGGCTACGATGAAGATGACGGCACCGAAATGGTCACGGAATCAGACAGCGTGATCATGCAACTGGTCAACAAAATCATAAACGATGCCTGTTTGCGACGCGCCTCCGATATCCATATCGAGCCGAATGTCGGAAAGAAAAACGTGGAAATACGCTTTAGGGTGGACGGCGATTGTGCCATTTATCAAACCGTTCCCTACAGCTACCGCGCCGCGATAATCTCGCGCATCAAAATCATGTCGAATCTGGATATCACCGTCAAAAGGCTGCCGCAGGACGGCAAGATCAAGTTCCGCCGCTCCAACGGCGAAGAACTGGAGCTGCGCGTTGCCTCCATTCCCACGCAGGGCGGCGTGGAGGACGTCGTCATGCGGCTTTTGGCCAAGGGCGAAACCATGCCCCTGCAGGACATGGCCCTGGAAAAGCGCAACTATGATGAACTTATCAAAATGATCACCAAGCCCTACGGCATGATTCTGGTGGTGGGGCCGACCGGTTCCGGAAAGACAACAACACTGCATGCCTCACTGCACCAGATCAACCGTCCCGACCGTAAAATATGGACGGCGGAGGACCCGGTGGAAATCACCCAGTACGGTCTGCGCCAGGTACAAGTGCAGCCGAAAATCGGATTTGATTTCGCGGCGGCGATGAGATCTTTTCTGCGCGCGGACCCGGACATCATCATGGTCGGCGAGATGCGGGATTTCGAAACCGCCAAAATCGGCGTGGAGGCATCTCTGACCGGCCATCTGGTTTTCAGCACACTGCACACCAACAGCGCACCGGAAACGATTGTCCGTCTTCTGGACATGGGTATCGACCCCCTCAATTTTGCCGACGCTCTTTTGGGCATTCTCGCGCAGCGTCTTGTGCGCACGTTATGCAAAAGCTGCAAGGAACTGTATCAGCCGACAAAAGAAGAATATGATGAAATTGCGGAAAGCTACGGTGAGGAAGACTTTGCAAAGCTTGAAATTCCCTATAACAATAATTTCAAACTCTACCGTCCTAAAGGATGCGACATTTGCGACAGAACCGGTTATCGGGGAAGAATGGGCATTCATGAACTGGTGGTTGCCACAGATCAGGTCAAAAGGCTCATCCAAAAAAGGGAAACAGTCGAAGTCATGCGTGCCCAGGCGATGTCCGAAGGGATGACCACACTTTTGCAAGATGGCATTATCAAGGCCCTGAAAGGCTACACCGACTTCATGCAGGTCCGGCGCGTCTGCATCCGCTGATTTTTTGCCGCATTTAGTTTTATTTACTCCTGCCTCACATCTTTTTCACATTATGTGCAACCGCGTTGAACATTTCATGAAACGTTAATGTAAAAAGAGATGGTTTTGTTTTTTCCCGGCAAGCGTCTTGAAAGGCATTTCATCTTTTATATTCAATACATACAAACATGCTGCCCCTTGTTTGAAACTTTGGCACGCAAATTTCATTAGTATAAAGGCAAATAAAGCAAACAAGGGCCGCGGCCCTCAACAAAACACAGGAGGTAACAGATCATGAAAAAGACATTAGGAACCATCGTAGCGGCAGCGGCAGTAG
>JAAYKU010000225.1 GCA_012522275.1 Smithella sp. | reverse complement strand
TTTCCTCATGATGAAAAAAACCATGGCTCGCCCGGAAAATTACGGCAAGCCGATCGTCGGAATCTCCGGGCATCATGTCTATTCCGCCATGATCGGCCGCGACATACAGTTGGGACTGGTCAGGCGGGCGGAATAGAAACCGTGAAGCAAATTCAGCGGCTGGGCGCCTGGGAAATAAGATGAAGAATTTTTGTTCGCCTGGGGCTCAAAACTAAAAGGGGCCGGATTACCAGCCCCTTTTTAAGTCAAGATATCTGCCTTTAAAATACCAGGACTTTAATATCAGGGAAGCCCATCAGCTTCATGATGAAGTAGTTGATCGCCGCTTCACCAGGATCATCGGAGAAGCATATCAGTTCGGCGTAACGAGTAACACCCGCTTTGTATATGATATTCCAAATGTCTTTGGCTGGTTTGGGGCTACCGTCTTCGTTCAAGAGTTCGGTATATGGAACATGAACCACTTTACCCTCGACCGCCTGCGATGGAATGGTTTTCCCTGAGGCGATGAATATTTTCGGATACAACCCTTTCGTGCTGTTCGGATCGGCGATAACGGCTTTGCCCGGCGCCGCCTGGTAATCAACGGGCGGGACAGCAAGATCATGTCTTACTTTTTTAGGCGCCACTACTGTGCGATCTTTCTTCAACGCATAGCCGCGCTTTGACCAGTACTCCATCGTATCCATGAAAATGGAAACTTTTTTCTGCCCCAGCTGCTCAAGCAGTAAAAATGCCAAAGCGGATTCCTTCGTAATACCGTCACCAGAAATTACTACGGCCTCATGCAATGCATTCACGCCGGCAGCCCCCAAAAGCCGGGCCAGCGACAAGGGGTCTTTGAGATGATTTTTGAAGTTTTCGACAGGAACATTCAATGCAAAAGGCACATGGCCTTGATTGTAGGCCTCGGAGGAACGCACATCCACAATGCTTACGTGTATGCTGCCAAGGCTGCGAGTCCTTTGACCACCCCACCACTGCAACCAATTGGTATTTCTCATCAGATATGGCGCGTCATAAGTCCAGTAGGGAAGATCCCTCTCATCATAGAGCCAGGCGAGTTGAGATTCGGGAAAATGCTTCACTTTGGGATATTGTGCAATAAACTTTATCGCAAAAAATGGCACAGATCCTCCCGGGCCACCGCCGCAGTGCGTATAAACCTGCTGATTGTGAAGGATACCCAGGTAATCAAGCATCTTCTGTATTTCTTCACGAGACTTGTAGGTTTTGTCAGCATTAAAAAAATCCGGATATCCAAGCATGATGGCAAAAGGAATGTGACCGGCTTTGTCGTAGCTTAAGGCCTCTCCAAAATGCCAAACAGGGGTAAGACCTTCAACTATGGCATTATTTAATCTATCACCGGTTGCGGTCAAAAATTCCGGCAGGTCTGCTTTGACATCGTGATTTAACTTTTTAACATGAAAAGTTCCTTTACGAGGCGCCGGGGGAATATCTTTTGTTACCGGGAATCCCTCCTCCTGCCATTTAGAAAGACCTCCGTCAAGAATGTAGAGATTCTTGACCGGGAAACCGTGGTAGTAAAGCGAGAAAAAAAGTCTGGCTGCGTGAAAGATACCGCCCTCATCGTACATAACAATTTTGAGGTCCGGGCTGATCCCCCAGGACTGGAACAGTTTTTCCATTTGTTGCGCGGGCATCTCTTGAAAAGCGTAAGGACATGTTTCCATGTCGGTAAAGTAGTCCACGCCTCCCCCGTAGGACAAGTTCACTCCCTGAGAAGTGCTCTCCTGTGCGGTAAAGGAAACACTGATTGCTCCAGGTATATGTTTGGCGAGGTAATTTTTAGTGTTTGACGCGTCTAGAACCAAAACGTCCTTTTTCTTTAGATTGTCTTGCAGCCAGTCGACACTGACCAGATTGCCTTTGACGTCTTGCGCCAGCGCAGTATGTGCAAAGGCCAGCAAGCCTGCAAGGGCAAAAAGAAAACAATACTTAAGTGTTTCTCTCATGATGTTCCTCCTGTTTCATTATCGTTTTTTGTAAAGCCTGTAGGCTTTATGGTCGTATAATAAAGTTTCGTTTTGTCTGGAGCCGTTTTTCGGAAACGATTCCTGGACAATGAATCCTTCTTTGTTATGCCTATGGCATGGCCCACATGTTCTGGTTCTCGCCGTTTTCTTACGGATGTTGTGAACAGGCGAGGCGGCAAAGTTGGCTACCTGATCGTATTTATCCATGAAGAGGCCTTCCGAAGCAAAGGTGTCACGGGCCGCCGGCGTCATACGTAAAGTTACCAGCCTGTCTTTGTTTTGAGGATCACGCCCGATTAACAGATCATGGGACGGAGTTGCCCCCTTGCCAACATGACAGGCGGAACATTGATTATATTCAGATGCAACATGACACGCCTGGCAGCTTGCTTTGCCCATGTGCCGACTGTGAATTTTACCGCTGGGCGTAGAAGTGTTTACTTGATGACAGTCTGTGCAGGCAGGCTTTCCTTTTACCGTCGCCTTGCCGGTTGCCTGCGTACCATCGCCATGCAGTTCTTTTGCGTTGTGGCAATCGATGCACTTCATTCCATTTTCAAAATGAATATCCCTGACTCCGCTATCGCGCCCTGTAAACTCCGCAAAAACACGTCCACCATGGCAGGCGGCGCAGGTTTTTTCCTCATTTCTTTTTTGAAACCTGTGATTAGCAAACAATCCCTGCTTCACGCCGGAGACAGAAGGTGTTCTGACATGACAATCTCCACAGCTGGCATGGCAGGATCGACAGGATTGTTCGAAAACTTTTGCATCGAACTGATCGGCTTGTGCCTTGGAAAAACGCTTGTGTATACCATTTCGCTGACCAGCCGACGTGTAGTGCAGTGCTTTTTTGTAATGCTCGCCAATCGTTTTATGACAAGGAGAGCATGTATTAATATTCTCTGATGGTTTGGGAATCAGGCCCCTGTGGGCATTTGTTTTATCGGCGGCCTTCGGATTGCCTTTATGGCACTGTGAGCAATTGCGTTTTAAATGAATGTCATCCGCCAAACTCTCAGGCGTGACCAAAAAACCTTTGTAGACCTCCGTGACCCGCGGAGGAGGACCAGTTCACCCAAACCCCTCTGCTCCTGCGGGCGCATTGAAATCGTCATCATTTATCATCGATTTGAGTTTATCCGCGTCGCCGTGGCAACCAAGGCAGGCATCCGCAGCATGGGAGATACATGGGTTAATCCGGGGAAGAAAGAAAACCGAGAAAACCAGCACAACAACAGCAACAACAAGAGGGAACTTCCGCATAAACAACCTTACTGGACATT
>JAAYKU010000224.1 GCA_012522275.1 Smithella sp. | reverse complement strand
GCAGAACCCAGGCAACTTGCGACAGCATGGCCGCCTCCTACCCGGAAGCCACAGTTACCGACGATATGGAAAGTATTTTCAGCGACAGCACAATACAAGCCGTTGTCATAGCCGCACCCGCCGCCTTGCATTTTGAAATGACCCGAAAGGCCCTGCTGGCCGACAAGCATGTCTTTGTAGAAAAGCCCCTGGCGCTGACTTACGGAGACGGCCGCAGGCTGGTCGAGCTGGCGCGAGAGAAAGAAAAAAAACTTTTTGTCGGCCATGTTTTAAATTATCATCCTGCAGTTATCCGGATGAAAGAAATGATCAACCGGGGGGACATCGGCCGTCTGCAATACATCTACTCCCGCCGGCTGTCGCTGGGTAAAATCCGTCTTGAGGAAAACATCCTGTGGTCGTTTGCACCGCACGACATTTCCATCATCTTGAGCATCGCCGGGCAAGAACCTTCCTTTGTTGACGCCATCGGCAGCAACTTCCTTCACGCTCGCATTCCGGATGTAACCGTCTCTAATTTTAAATTCCCCTCCGGCATCGGCGCGCACATCTTCGTCAGTTGGCTCAATCCTTTCAAAGAGCAGCGTCTGGTCGTCATCGGCGCCAACGGCATGATGGTTTTTGACGACACACAGCCGGTGGAGAAAAAACTGACCCACCATCCCCATCAGATCAGTTGGAAAAACGGGATGCCGGTGCCGAAAAAAGCGGAAGGGATTTCCGTCGATTTAAGCGACATCTGGGAAGAGCCGCTCAGGGTGGAATGCCGCGCCTTTCTGGATTGCATCGCGAACAACACCGTGCCTCTTACCTCTGGCGAAGAAGGCTTGCGCGTGCTTAAAATACTGGAAGCATGTCAGCGCTCCATCGACAACAAGGAAAAAACTATTTCTGATGCCAAATGAAGGTCGGGGTGATGGAGCGGTAAAGATCATTGATGCTGGACTTTGCCGTTTTGAAACCCAAACACACGATAAAGAAAAAGAAAAAATTAAATCCCGAGTGTTGCCTGACGCCCAGCAGCAATGTGGCGCTTTAATATCATCTTTGAGCTTTAAACCTTAGGCCATGAGCTTCTTCCCCTGACTTCCACCCCCGGTCCGCTCGAGCAGACCACCCCCGCCGGCGTGGGACAAAAGAGGAATGCTTCTTTAGGCGATGAGCCACGAACTATTTGCTCATTATTTTCTGGATACCGGCCTTCGCCGGTATGACTAAAAGGGACCGAAATTGACTTTTTACGAGTTCATCAAACTTATGATCGGTAAAAAAATCGGAAGGAACGCGATTTTGGCCATACGTGAAAACAATAAATAAGGAGACACGGGGAAATTGGAATTCATTGACTTAAAAACACAACAAGCGCGGATCAAGGACAAGATTCAGAGGAATATCGACATTGTTTTGAGACACGGCAACTACATCATGGGGCCGGAAGTAAAACAACTGGAAGCGAAGTTGGCCGCCTATACCGGCGCAAAGCACGCCATTAGTTGTGCATCAGGAACGGACGCGCTGTTAATGGCGCTGATGGCCTATGGAGTGAAACCCGGTGATGCCATATTCACTACCCCTTTTACATTTATCGCTACGGCTGAAGTCATCAGCCTGCTTGGTGCAACACCAGTCTTTGTGGACATTGATCCCCAAACTTTCAACATCGACCCGGCAAAACTTGCCCTGGCCATCAAAGCCCT
>JAAYKU010000030.1 GCA_012522275.1 Smithella sp. | reverse complement strand
CTGCAGCTCGTCGCCGTATTTTTTCATGACGATGGGCCTTTTGAGTTTCATCGTCTGGGTCAGCATGCCGTTGTCCACCGTGAAGTCATCCGCGATGAAGAGATACTTCTGCGGCACTTCATATCCGCCGTAAGTTTTACGCAGGTAATCCGTGATCTCTTTCGACAGCAAATCGGTAAGTGCTTTGTCTTTGAGCGATTCTTCGAGGGTGTCTTTCAGAAGCGGCTTGATGTTCGCCTCGGCCTGGAGTGCGGCAAAGTCGGGAACGACAATAGCCACATTGTAGTCCTTACCGTCACCGTAGAGCATGATGTTGAGTATCCAGCGGATCAGCTTGGCTTCGTTTTCAATGCCTTCCGGATGCACGTACTTGCCGTTGGCCAGCTTGTATTCATCCTTGAAACGTCCGGTAATGTGCAGATAGCCTTCTTCATCGATCCAGCCGCGATCACCGGTGCGGACGCCGGGCAAACCGTTCCATTTGTCCGGCATCATCACTTCCGCCGTCTGCTGTGGTTTGTTATGGTATCCCATCATCACATGGGCGCCGTAGGCAATAATTTCGCCGTCCGGGCTGTCTTCACCAACGCGTGATTTGTCGATGACCACGTGCATGTTTTTGGCGACTTTGCCGACGGTTCCATACTTGTTGCCGTATTTGGGGGAGTTCATGCTGACGGTGGGTCCGGTTTCCGTAAGCCCGTAACCGTCGAATGTCGGCTGACCGATGTCTTTAAAGAAAAGAGCGATTTCCGGTTTGATCAATGCGCTGCCGGTAACGAAGAATTTCAGATTCCCGCCGAAGACATTGCGGACCTGAGAAAAAACCAGCGCATCGTAATCTTTAAATTCCTTGGTCTTTTCCGGAAGATCTCTGTTTTTGATCGCTTCGGCCACCGCTGCATCGAAGAACTGCTTTTTGACCGGGTCGGCGGCAACTCCCTGTTGAATCGTATCATAAACTTTGTTGACGATGCGGGGAACAACGGAGAGCCCTGTGGGTTTGACTTCCTGGAAATTATCAATGAGCTTGTTGACGGATTCGGCAAAGGCGATGCCGCCCCCGCAATGGATATAGTCATGGAGATCGGCTCCCAGACCAAAAACATGCGCCCACGGCAAAATAGCCACGACGTGCATCGTTTGATCGAGGTCGAAAGCGTCCACGCCGGCACGGGCGCACAGGGTGAGACTGCCGTGATGCAACATAACCCCTTTAGGGTCGCCCGTTGTGCCGGAGGTGTAAACTATATTGGCCATATCCGACCAAAGGGGCTTGATGGAGGGGGCGGGATTGGCTTTGCCCGTCTCTTCCATGGCTTTCATGGAATTTTCTCCCTCACCGAAGACAATGAAAATATCTTTCAATGTCGGAATCGTATTTTTAAAATCTTTAATTTTTTCATAAACATCTGCGTGTGCCGCAAATAAAAATTTCACTTCGGCGTCGCGGACGATATATTCCATCACTTTAGGAAGTTCCTGCAGATACATCGGTACAAAAACACCCCCCAGGCCGTGAGTGGCCTGCTCCAGTATGAACCACTCCGTGCAGTTGTGCAGAATCACGCCTACTTTTTCGCCTTTGGAAAGGCCCAGTTTTTTCAGTGCACCGCGCATATTCTCGACCCGGTCGGCAACCTGCCCGAAGGTCACCCATTCATACTCGCCGGACGCGGGGTTTTTTGTCCCGAACAGCCTGTTGTTCGGATACCTGGCCACGCTCTGCTCGAATAAATCCACAAGATTGTTGGGATTGTCAAAAATTGCATCCATGTTCACTTCGTTTGCCATAAGTTCACCTCGCTAAAATAATATATCTTCCCCGTTTTACAGAGAAAACTACAATTCAAAAGTTCCGGCGGGAAAATTCCGCGCGAGCCGTAAGTGTCGCCTGAAAGTTCCGCGTCAAAAAACCGCACTAAATTGTTCCGGGTTCTGCCTGGTGACCGGCTGGGCAGCTCGCTTCCCGCAAAGTGCCCGTGGCCTCCTGACGCGGCGGAGTATAGAAAGAAGAGATGGCCATGTCAAGCACAAACGTCCTGTTTGAAGCAAAAAACGGGAGGGATTGACCCGTGGTGACTTGAAAATTACTTCAAAACAAGGTTTTAACACAGAGCGTTGTCGTTTTCTTTTTGAGGCGGCGGATATCAATTAACACTTGCCTAAGACGACAAATGTTGGTAAAAGCACGAAAATTTCACAAGAGACTTGGGTAAGCATTCTGCTTTTGAGCGCTTAAACGCCGTGTGAACGAGCGGCTGGATGCCCGAAGCTGTGCTTATTTACAAAGCTCAAAAATAAAAAAAGAGAGGTCAGAATAATGAGAGAAGTAGTTATTGTCAGTGGAGCGAGAACGGCGGTAGGGGATTACTTGGGGTCGCTTTCGGCCTTTACCCCGGTTCAGCTCGGTATCATCGCCTTAAAAGGCGCGATCGATAAAGCAGGAATCGATAAAAATCTGATTCAGGAAGTCGTCGGCGGCCAGTGCAACCAGGCAGGCGCGCCGGGCAATACGGCCCGCCACGTGGCCCTGGGGGCGGAGCTACCCGTGGAATCGTTTGCCTTCACGGTTCATCAGCAGTGTTGCTCTTCAATGCGCGGCGCGGAACTTCTCTCTCAGGAAATCATGCTGGGAAAGATTGACATAGGCGCGGTTGTCGGAGTCGAAAGTATGAGCAACGCTCCTTATCTTCTTTTCGGCGCCCGCAAGGGTTATCGCCTCAATGACGGAGAAAAGATTCAGGACAGCCTGATGATCGGCGGCCTGGTGGACGCTCTTTTGGGCTATCACATGGGCATCACGGCGGACAACATCGCGGATCACTACAAAATTTCTCGCCAGGAGCAGGATGAATGGGCGCTCATGAGCCATCAGAGAGCCTGCGCCGCATCGGACAAGGGCTTGTTTAAAGACGAAATAATTCCTGTAGAAGTAAAAACCAGAAAAGGAACGGTCATCTTCGATCGTGACGAGCACCCCCGGGCCGACACCACCATGGAGTCACTGAGCAAGCTCCGACCTGTGTTCAAAAAAGACGGTACCGTCACGGCCGGCAACGCCTCCGGCCTCAATGACGCAGGCTCGTGTCTGATAATGATGGCGGCCGAAAAAGCCAAAGAGCTGGGGCTGACACCGATCGCCCGCGTGGTCGCCTCCGCCCCCGGCTCGGTAGAGCCGCGCATCATGGGTATGGGAGTGGTTCCTGCTGTCCACAATGTGCTTAAATTCGCCAATATGAAACTGGCGGATATTGATTATTTTGAACTCAACGAGGCTTTCGCCGCACAAGTCATCGGTTGCAATCGCGAACTCAAAATTCCGCTGGAAAATGTCAACGCCGTCGGTTCCGGCATCAGCATCGGTCACCCGGTAGGAGCCACCGGTGCGCGCCTCATCGTCACTTTGATGAGTGAACTCAAACGCCGCGGCAAAAAATTCGGCTGCGCCGCTCTTTGCGCCAGCGGAGGCCCCGGCCAGGCGTTTATCATTGAAATGATCTAAAAGGGATATCGCCGGGGAGCGCCACGGGCGCTCCCCGCATACCAGCCGTGACCAACGTGGCAAGTCGGCCGCCTTTTCATTGACAGCAGGTAAATCGTAACCAAATTAACAAATAGCTTACAAAAACCTTTGTGATCAAATCAGTCACAATATCAGGAGGACAGAATATGGCGCTTAAAACAGGCGAGCAGTACGAAGAGAGCATCCGCAATATGAAATTCAAGATTTACCTGATGGGCGAGAAGATTGACAACTGGGTGGATCACCCGATTATCCGGCCTTCGCTCAACTCCGTAAAAAAGACTTACGAGCTGGCCCATAAACCGGAATATGAGGATCTGATGACCGCCACGTCCCATCTTACAGGCGAAAAAGTCAACCGTTTCACGCATCTTCATCAAAGCACCGACGACCTGATGAAGAAGGTTAAAATGCAGCGCCTCCTTGGCCAGCAGACGGCCTCCTGTTTTCAGCGCTGCGTGGGAATGGATGCAATAAATTCAGTGGACAGCACCACCTATGAAATGGATCAGAAGCTGGGCACAAACTACCATGAAAGATTCATCAACTTCCTGAAAATGGTGCAAAAGGAAGATCTGACTGTCGACGGGGCGATGACAGACGTCAAGGGTGACCGCAGCCTGCCGCCTCATAAGCAGGCTGATCCGGATATGTATGTGCACGTCGTCGAGAAAAACGACAAGGGCATCGTGGTACGCGGAGCGAAAGCTCATCAGACCGGTGCGATAAACTCGCATTGGATTCTGGCCATGCCGACTATCTCCATGGGCAAAGAAGACGCCGACTACGCTCTTTCATTTGTCTGCCCGGCCGACGAAGAGGGCATTTTCTATATCTACGGAAGACAGTCCTGCGATACGCGTAAGCTCGAAGGCGGCACTATCGACGTTGGCAACTACAATTACGGCGGCCAGGAGGCTCTGATGGTTTTTGACAATGTCTTCATCCCTTGGGAAAATGTCTTTATGTGCGGCGAATATGAATTCGCCGGCATGCTCGTCGAGCGCTTCGCCGGCTATCACCGCCAGAGCTACGGCGGATGCAAAGTAGGAGTCGGCGATGTGCTCATCGGCGCGGCGGCGCTCGCGGCCGACTATAACGGAGCGGCCAAAGCCTCGCACATCAAGGATAAGCTCATTGAAATGACTCATTTGAACGAGACGCTGTTTTCATGCGGAATTGCCTGCTCGGCGCAGGGGCACAAGACCGCCTCCGGCACTTATCTCATCGATTTGTTGCTGGCCAATGTCTGCAAGCAGAACATCACCAGATTTCCTTATGAAATCTGCCGTCTGGCCGAAGATATCGCCGGCGGCATGATGGTGACCCTGGCCTCGGAAAAGGATTTCAAAAACCCCGAAATCGGTAAAGTCCTGGAAAAATATCTAAAGGGTGTCGAAAATATCTCCAGCGAGGACCGCGCGCGGATTATGCGCCTGGTGGAAAACCTGACGCTGGGAACAGCGGCGGTCGGCTATCGGACGGAATCAATGCACGGAGCCGGATCGCCCCAGGCGCAGCGCATCATGATCGCCCGCCAGGGCAATCTCGATGAGAAAAAGAAAATGGCCAAAGACATCGCCGGCATCAAAAAATAAAACAACCCTCCCGCCTGCCCGGACGGTCACCCCGCCGGGCAGGCTTCAATGTCCATCACCTCGTCTCATGGCAACCGCCGCACGGTTTTTCGGCCTTCACGTAAAAAAGGAGGCATTATGATTGTCAGTATGTGGATGACGCGCGAGCTTATAACCATCGCCCCGCGGACACCGCTGTCTGAAGCAGCCGCCATTATGAACAGGCGGCATATCCGCCGCCTGCCCGTCGTTGAATATCGTGACTCCGGCCTGTTTCCGCTGGGTATTATAACTTCAACGGATATTTTGCATGCCTGCCCCGCGGACATAAACCCTTTTGCGGTCAATACGCCGCCGATCGTCCGACTGTCCGTCACCGCACAGGAAATCATGAGCAGATCTTTACGCACCGCCGCACCGGAAACACCAATTGAGGACGCAGCGCGTATTTTACGAGACGGGAAAATAAGCACCCTTCTGGTCGTGCAAAAAAACCATCTCGTCGGACTTCTTACAGAATCGGACATCTTCCGTGCGTTTGTGGGCATCCTCGAATCCACGGGAGCGGGAGCGAGACTCACCTTTGCCGTGCCGGAAAAAGAGGACATCTTCGGTCTTCTGGCCCCCGTCGCACTCAGCCTCGGCGTACGGATCACCAGCCTCATGACCGTAAAGCATGACGATCGGAGGTTGTGCGTGCTGCGTATCTCAGGCCCGAAGCTCGATGATTTCATCGACCGCGTCTGGAAATCAGGATACAACGTGCTCAATGTCATCAAATATACAACATGAAAATGAGCTATTGACAGCAACTATCATGTGCGAACGGGCAAAGGGCCGGGGCGTATGCCGCAGACGGGCCTGCTGGCGCCCTCACCCGGAGGGCGTGTCGTAATCGTAAAGAAGCCGTTAACATCGTCATGCCGATGAAAACCAGCATCCAGAACATGCTGAAAACACTGGATTCTCCCGTGTCAGGCAGTAGGCAGGCTCAAAATCGCGCTTCGCTTGTACGGAATTACAAAAAAGTAATTGCGATACAGCATCCGGGCAGAAGTATAAAATTGTATGTGCGGATTTCTTTAAAGGATATGCATGGCAAAAAGGGCTGAAAGCGAAAAGGGACGCCAGACGGGAGGAGGGCTCCCCACGCCTGACGTCCTTCCCCTTTCCCCCTCCGTGGCCCTAAGCCGCCTTCTTTCTGCGGCGATTTATTTTCTCTATGAAGCCAGGCATCAGAGATTCGGTTTTTGCCTGGCGCAAATACAGATTCATCAGCTCGTTGCACGAAACGCCTATTTCATCGGCGAATTTTTCAAAATAACCGTTCACATCACCGTCAACGCGCAGGCTGGCGGGCAGCGTCAGTGAAAGGGCCGCATTCTGCGCGGCTGCAGGAGCGATTGAGCCTCCGGTGTCAACTTCCGCATTATTTTTTCTCTTTCCGTTTTTGTAAACTGGCCGACGGTATAAATCAGGATGTTCATGAGCGCCCGGCCGGCAGGACTTCATTCTTGCCTCCCAGTTGGAGTACAGGCCGCCTTGTGTATCAAAAGCCGCCTTATAAATCCCGGCGGGCGAAAAAGAAAACCCGTATTTGCTCATATTTGTCTCAAAAAGACGCTCTGCCATTTGCTTCACGATCAGATGATTGCTCATAAGAGGACTCCTTTACCGAAGCGGCTTTCCAGCTGCGCGTTCAAAAATAACGGTCCGGGGCATTTTTCGGCTCGCAGATACTGCTTTTATAAAAAATTTTAGTTGGTTGCGTCACAAGGAACGGTAAAAGCAAATGACATACCAGATGTTTACGCATCACGGCATCTGCAACAGGCCTGAACCGGACGTTTTTTCCTGGAGCAGCGTAAAAAATTCAACTATTTGTTTTTACGAATTTTAATTCTTCCTGAAAATGGGAAGACAACAATTGGAAGATTTTTTCCGTGGGTGCGGCGGTTGAACAAAAAAGTGAGAGTGCTCGAATCCGCCTCCCATTTTACAGAAAAGGCAAATTTGTGTAGGGTTAACCCTACAGTTTAAATCATATGAAGTGTAGGGAATTTCCTACACAATGGAAAATAGGCACGCGATGTTTCTTATTTGTCGCGCTTTTTAAAATCTTCCGGTTTTATATTGTATTTCTGAACAAGATTCGAAAAATCCGGCCTGTATTTGTCGGCAAGCTTTGCCGCTTTGCTCACATTGCCCTTTGTGAATTCCAACAGACGGACAATATATCCTTTTTTAAAATCTTCCACCGCTCTTTTGTAAGGCGTGAAGGATTCTGACGGCAAATCTTTTGCAGCAAGAATGAGCTCGTCGCTGATAATGTCGTCAGAGGTGACTGCCATGGCATGTTCGATTGTGTTTTCCAGTTCCCTGACATTTCCGGGCCAGTCATAAAGCATGAGCTTTTGCATGGCCATGGGGGAGATACCCCTGATTTCTTTTTTCATTCTCACGCTGATTTCCCTCAAAAAATGCTCCGCCAGCAGAGGGATATCTTCTTTTCTCTCCCTCAAGGGAGGAATTTCGATCGGGACGACATGGATTCTGTAATAAAGGTCTTCGCGGAAGGACCCTTCCTTTATCATCTCGTTGATGTTCTTGTTGGTGGCCGTGATCACGCGGACATCGACATCATGCGGCTTTCCGCTCCCGAGCGGAGTAACCTTCTTTTCCTGCAGAACCCTCAGAAGTTTTGCCTGAATGGAGGCGGGCATATCCCCTATTTCATCTAAAAAAATGGTGCCCGTGTGAGCCCGGACAAACATTCCCCGGTGACTTTTTTTCGCGTCTGTAAACGCGCCTTTTTCATAACCGAACAGCTCGCTTTCCAGAAGAGTCTCGGGAATCGCGGCACAGTTGACCGTCACAAAAGGACCGGTTTTCCTCATGCTGGCCAGGTGAACGGCCCGGGCGATCAATTCTTTTCCCGTGCCGCTTTCACCTGTGATGAAAATGGTGGAATCGGTCAGTGCGACACGCGACACCAGATCCATAATCAGACGCATCTTTTCGCTGCGTACGATAATATTTTTGAAATGATATTTATCTTCCAGAAGCCCTTCGAGTCTTTTCACTTCAGCCTGCAGACGCCGGTTTTCCAGAGCTTTTTCGACTTGCAGCAGAAGCTCTTCCGGATCGAAAGGCTTGTTGAGGAAATTATAGGCTCCCTTCTTCACCGCCTCGACCGCGCTTTCGATGCTGCCGTGCGCGGTCAGAATGATGATGGGCAGATAAGGGTTAATCGCGTGGAGCCGCCCCATAAGCGAAATGCCGTCCGTCCGGGCAAGCCTCAGATCGACAATGGCCAGATCCGGGGCTTCGTCTCTGGCTTTGACCAGCGCCTCATCCTCATCGGGCGCGGTTATTACGTCATAACCGGAGACTTCAAGCCTGATCCGGATGAGCTCCAGAAAATTGGCGTCATCGTCAACTGCCAGAATTTTTTGCGAGGCAACCGGTTTCATTTCAACAGTTCTTTTTTCTTCATGTCAATTTCGAGGTCTATCTGTTTGGATTTTTTGATTGTATTTTTCAAGTCCTGAATTTCTTTTTCCAGATGATCTTTTTCCGCTTTCATTTTCTCATACCTGTGCACCACGCCAATCAGGATTTTCGCCTGACCGGCAAACCGGCTTTCTGGAAAAAACTTCAGCACCTTTTCGAAAGAAGCGGTGGCTTTGCCCGGATCTCTTCCGGGATTGCCCGGGTGGGCATAAATCAGCCCCAGATTCAAAAGAGCCTCGTCAGCCGGATACATGTTGGCGCAGGCCGATATGATCCGGATATTTTCTTTTTCGGCCGCTTCATATTCGCCCTTTTCCATATACTTATGCGCCAGCGCCAGCGCATCTTGCGTTTCCTTTTTTTCCTTCAGCCCGGCAAGCACCGCGCATCCGGTCAGAAACAAAACCACTATGACGGCAGCTGAAATGTAAATATACTTCCACGCCCTGCTTCGCTTGTCGCCCAAATTCTGCCTCCGTGTGCGGTAATAATGTGTTTTACAATGGCCAGCCCCAGCCCCGTTCCTTTAATCGTGCTGAAGTTCGTCATAGCACTCTGCCGAAATTTGTCAAAGATAACTTCCAGATCCTCCGGTGGGATGCCGTGCCCGGAATCCGCGACGGAAACCTCCACGCCGCCATCGCAGGGGCGGGCGGTGATGACAATCCTGCCACCTTCGGGTGTGAATTTCACGGCATTGCCGATCAGATTCCTCAGTGCCTGAAGCAGCCTCTCTTCATCTGCGCTGACCTGCGGCAGGGCCTGTGGAACCTGCCAGCTGATACCGATATTTTTTGTCATGGCCAGCGGCTCCATTCCAGAGACAGCCTTCAAGATCAGACTGCCGATATCGAATTTTTCCCTTTTAAGTGAAAGCATCCCCGCTTCCATCTTGGAGAGGTCCAGAAGGGAATTGACCAGGTCGGTCAGACGGTTGCTCTCTTCCGTGATGATGCGCAAAACTCTGGTTTGATTTTCACGGAAATCCTCTCCTCGGTTGTTCAGCAGGAGATTCGTACCCTCCCTGATCGAAGCCAGCGGGGTGCGCAGTTCATGGGCCATCAGGGAGAAAAAATCCGACTTTATTTTATCCGCCTCCTGCAATTTATCGCACATCGAATTGAAATCCCTTGCTAGGTCGCATATCTCGGGAGGCGCCGATATTTCCAGACCTCCGTCAAAATCACCCCGGGCGATGCGTCTTGTTTTCCGGCGCATGATGGAAAGAGGGATGGTAATACTTCTGGTTACCAAAACAGAGATAATGATACCCAAAACAACACAGCCGGCAACGATGACGGCCACCATTTTCGTGGCTTCGGAAACAGAGTCGCCCAAAATTTCTACTTTTTCGAAAGTTTCTCTTTCCGTCATCATCCTCAAATTTCTGAGCTCCAGCAAAACTCCATCCGTCAGGACCTCTTTTTTTACCCTGAAGGCGTCCGGCAAATACTCGTCCTTGTTTTCCACATAAGATGCCTCTTCATAAAAAACATCTTTGTATGCGCCATAGGCGTCGTATATCCGCTCCACCATCTCTTTTTTCTCGTCGTTACGGACAGTGGTCATCGCCTCTGCGAGCATGCTGCTTATTTCGCTTTCCATCCTTTCAAACTGGAAAAAATACTCTCTGTCTCCGGTAATGATATATTTACGATCGAAACCTGTCTGCGAGATAATCGATTCCCCCACAGCCTGGACAAGATCTTTGAGGCGCTGATCGGCGTGAAGAATTTCATCCGTCGCCGCCCGGAAGGCGCTAAAGCGAGAAAAGGTGTATGCACTCACCGCTGCCAGGGGGATGAGTATCGCCAGATAGCCGATCATCATGCGCGTGAAGATGCCCGGTCTCATATTACAGCCATTCTTGTTTTCGGGGATGTCACTGCCATACGCGCGAGAGCTTACTGCGGCGCGTCGGCAATGTCAAGACGCACCTGCCTGTGTCGGCGCCGCCCAAAGGGCGCGACAATATCTTTGTTTCCCATATACTTTCGACAACGAGATTCTGCTTGAATAAATGCATCCCGGTGCGTATTAAGAAAGTATCTTTTCCCGGGGAAAAGCGCGGTACGCATACCACGCAGTCCCCCTTCCAGAAGGAGGCCGTCATGACTGGAGCGGAAATCATTTTAAAAACAGCGGCGCAGGCAGGCGTGGAAATTTGTTTTGCCAATCCCGGCACCACGGAGCTGTCTTTGGTAGCCGCTTTGGACAGCCCCCATCGAATCAGGCCGGTACTGGGGCTTTTTGAAGGTGTCTGCACCGGCGCGGCAGACGGCTACGGACGGATCAGAGAAAAACCGGCCATGACTCTTTTACATCTGGGGCCGGGGCTTGCCAACGGCATCGCCAACCTGCACAACGCACGGCGCGCCCGCACGCCCGTGCTCAATGTCGTAGGCGAACACACCACCTGGATACTGCCCCATGACCCGCCGCTCAACATGGACATCTCCATGCTTGCGCAAACGGTGCCGGGCTGGCAAAAGAAAAGCATGGCCGCAGGTGAGCTGTCGGCCGACACGGCCGAGGCGGTTTGCGCCTCACTGTACGGACAAGTCTCGACATTGATCGTACCGGCGGATATACAGTCCGCTTCTGTCGGGACGGTCGAGATCATCAACAAGCCCTTTTCGTTCAATCCGGTCGATGAAGAGATGATACCTCATGCAGTTTCGATGATTAAGGAGGCGAGCCGACCCGCCCTTATTCTGGGAGGCAGGACTCTCAGGCGCAAGGGGCTTCAAGCGGCCGCGCAAATCAAGGCAAAATCCGGATGCGAGCTGATCATGATGACTTTTCCGTCCCTCTTCGAGGCCGGCGCTTCTCTGCCTGTCTTAAAGCGCGTTCCCTACTTTCCGGGCGAAGCGCAAAAACTTCTGAAACACTACGACGCT
Source organism: Smithella sp. (assembly GCA_012522275.1). Lineage (GTDB taxonomy): Bacteria > Desulfobacterota > Syntrophia > Syntrophales > Smithellaceae > UBA8904. The sequence goes on along the minus strand of JAAYKU010000030.1, from coordinate 39,050 downwards.
TTCATTCTGGTCGGCACGAATGAGCCGACCGCTTTTTTCGGTTACGCCGAAGGCATTATTTCCTTTTTACCCCCAAAAGCGCCTCGCCTGCGCCTGGATACGAACATGCAGGATGCGGCCGAAGTGCTCTGCGAGCTTTCCGCCTACCTCGGGCCTCAGGTGGGGGCCGGCGAACTTCAGCCCGTGCTGGCGCGCCTGGACGTACCACTGCTGCCGTCAGGCAGGCTAAACGCCGCTTCGATGTGCACCGCCATTGCCGCCCTCCAGCCGGAAAACTGCATCGTTGTGGAAGAGGGCATATCGTCGGGCGCATTTTACTATACCTATTCGCCTTACCTGAAGCCATACCGCCACCTGACGCTCACCGGCGGCTCGATCGGCATTGGCATGCCTTTGGCGCTCGGGGCGGCACTGGCCGAGCCCGGCACTCAGGTCATCAACATTCAAGCCGACGGCAGCGCCATGTACACGCTGCAGGCGCTGTGGACACAGGCAAGAGAAAAAACAAAAGTCATTACGGTAATCTGCGCCAACCGCAAATATTTTACCATCGAACTTGAAAGCCTGCGCGCCGGGCATCAGTCGCTGGGTGACGGGGCAAAATCTCTCATGAATCTCACCGACCCGGCGCCGGACTGGGTCAGTCTCAGCAAAGGCATGGGTGTGGCGGCTGTCCGCACCGACACGGCCGAAAGCTTTGTCCAGGCCTTTAGCCGTGCGCTTCAGGAGCCGGGCCCCTTTTTAATTGAAGCAATTCTGGAGTAAAAAATGACAGACTCGATGAGCTACATTGATCACGGAAACGGGGGCCTACCCTCGTGCATGAGCGTCCGACAGGCGCCTGTACCGCGTCCGCAAAAGGGCGAGGTGTTGATTCAGGTTGCCTATGCCGGCATCAATCGACCCGATATCTTTCAGCGCCTGGGCGCGTATCCCCCGCCGCCCGACGCATCACCTGTCCTAGGCCTTGAAGTATCCGGAACGATCGCGGCAGTGCACACAGACGTGACCGATCTGCATGTGGGCGATCCGGTCTGCGCGCTTGTCCCCGGCGGCGGGTATGCCGAGTACTGCACAGCGCCCGCCTCCCATTGTCTGCCTGTGCCGGCGGATCTGACCCTGGCCGAAGCGGCCGCGCTGCCTGAAAACTACTTCACTGTCTGGTCCAATGTGTTTGAGCGGGGCGCCCTGCAGGCGGGCGAGAATTTTCTTGTACACGGTGGGGCGGGCGGCATCGGCTATACGGCCATACAACTGGCCAAGGCTTTCGGCGCGAAAGTATTCACCACCGTCACCGGCGCAGCGCAGGTCAATGCGGCAGTGCAACTCGGGGCGGACGTCGTACTGGATTATACCACGCAGGACTGGGCGGATGAAATCCGGAAAATTGTCGGCAGGCGCGGTCTGGATTGTGTTCTCGATTTTGTCGGCGGCCCCTATATACAAAAAAATCTGAATCTGCTGACCCGCAACGGCCGTCTGGTGCAGATTGCTTTTTTACAGGGGGCTAAAGTCGAGCTCGACTGCCTGGCGATCCTGACCAGAAACCTGACCTTTACCGGCTCCATGCTGCGACCCAGATCCGTCGAGGAAAAAGCCGCCATCGCGACGGCGCTTCATGAAAAAGTATGGCCGCTTTTTGCGGAAAAAAAATTGAAGGTTCTTATTTACGCTGTCTTTGATCTCGCGCAGGCGCAGAAAGCTCACGAGCTGATGGAATCAGCCACGCACATCGGTAAAATATTGCTCCGCGTGCACGGCTGAAGCTTGATCGTTAAAATCATTGAAAAAATTATGAACCATCCATAGAGACAGCACGGTGATTTTAAATCTTCTCACAACTGATGGCGGTCGAGGGGACTATGATTTCAAAACGAGCGACCCAATTCACCTCCTTTATTGTCATGGATGTGATGGCAAAAGCAGAGGAGCTGGAGCGAAAAGGCGAGCACATTATCCACATGGAGGTAGGCGAGCCGGACTTTACGACGCCCGGAGTAATCACGGACGCGGCCATCGAGGCGTTGCGGCAAAACAAAACGCGCTATACACACGCACTGGGACTGCTGGAGCTGCGCCAGGCAATTTGTGACCATTACCTGAAGGAATATCACGTCAGCATCACACCCGAGCAGGTGCTCGTTTCCACCGGCACCTCTCCTGTTTTACTGTTTGCCATGCTGGCGATCCTGGACCACGGCGACGAGATAATCATTTCCGATCCGCGCTACCCCTGCTATCAGAATTTTGTCCTTGCCGCGGGCGGCAGGCTGCGCGAGATCCGCACCTGTCCGGAAGAAGGATTTCAATACCGTCGCGAAGATATCGCCCGGGCAATCTCGCCTAACACGAAAGCCATTTTGATCAATTCTCCCTGCAATCCGACCGGTATTGTCATGTCCGGCGGGCAGCTTGCCGAGATTGCCTCGTTTGACCGTCACTACATCATTTCCGATGAGATTTATCACGGACTGGTTTATGAGGGCAAAGCCCGCTCCATTTTGGAGTTTACAGACAGGGCGTTTGTCATCAACGGTTTTTCCAAGCTCTACGCCATGACCGGCTGGCGTCTGGGTTATCTGATTTTTCCCAGAAAATTCAGTGCGATCATGCAGCGCATTCATCAGAATTTCATGATCTCGGCCAATTCCTTCATTCAATGGGCGGGCATCGCCGCACTGACCAAAGCAGGAAACGATGTCGTCCGGATGCTTCGCCTCTACGATGAGCGCCGCCGATATATGATCAGGCGCCTCACGGAAATGGGATTTGTTATCCATGTGGAGCCTACCGGGGCTTTTTACGTTTTTGCCGACGGCAGAAAATTTTTTAATGATTCATATCGTGAAGCATTCCGGATTACCGAGGAGGCAAAGGTGGGCGTCACACCCGGCATCGATTTCGGCCCGGGCGGGGAAGGATTTCTGCGGTTTTCCTACGCGACCTCGCTGGAAAATATCAAAGAGGGCTTGAACCGCCTGGAGCTTTATCTGAAAAAAACAGGCAAAATACGGTAACCATCGGATGGTGCGACTCTCATCCCACTGCCGTAGAAATCCCGTTGTTCATCACTCGTCACTTTTCAAGGCCGGAAACTCAAACAACACCGGCGTACATGTTCCGGAGGTGATGACCCGCATGACTCCTTCCAGCACAGCCCCCTCGCGGATACTGTTGCGTTGCAGAAAATGCCCATCCGCACGCGCTCCGCAGCCGGTCATGATGACAAAAATGGCGCAAAACAAACTCGCCGGCCGGTACGGGCGGCCGGCCAAAATTGGGCCCCTTGTAGCAATGTCTGTCATGGTCATCAGCCCGGCGCTGCTGGAGTGTCCTTCAGATGTGCGGCATATTCCATATCCAGTCTTGTCGTGTGACTGAAAATCCACTCTTTCATATAAATGATCATCTTCAGCCCCAGATCTGTGTCACCCTGTTTATAAGACTTCAGGAACTCCTCCACCTTTTCCGTGAACCGCCGGTGCTCTTGATTGTGCTTATCGAAGCCCGGATAGCCTGACTTCATCATGACCATGTTCTCATCGTGAAAATGAACCGATACATAGTGAACCAGGTCGCGGATGATCGGCAACAGACGGTTGGAGCCCATCTGGACTTCGTCAATCAGATCATTGACGATATCAAACAGTTTTCTGTGCTGTTCGTCAATATGTTCCACGGTCACACTGTAGGCCGGCTCCCACTTGATGTAAGGAATTTTACTCATATCTTGCATACCTCTTTTTTATTTTCTTAAGCAATGATGTCACGTTTATGTCGCGAAAATACTATAAAAATCAGGCACCTTGCAGGCCGTAAACTTCGACCTGGCACTGCTGTTCAAACCCGGCCCGCCGGTAAACACGGTAACCGTCCGGTGATGACTGCAACACGGCAAACCGTGCGCCGTATTTTTTTGCCTCTCTCATGACTGCCTGCGTCATCGCCAGGCCGATTCCCTTTTTCCGTTTATCGGCAAGAGTCGTCAAAAAATAAATGCCGCAGGCATCCTCTTGCATGAACAATAAAGAGGTGGCCACGGCGGTTTTGCCCAGCAGCCCCAGCAGCAGCTTATACGACGAATTTTCACTCAAGCCGAATGAGCGGACAAAACGGTGAAACTGCTGTTTTGTGTCGGGCGTAAACTCAAAGCCGGAAAACGAAACCGCCTCCCATAAATCGAGTTCTCGTTCATTGCTCACGCAAAGCACGTTCAAGGGCACGGCCCGGGCAGGCTCTTCAGGAAGCGAGCTTAAATCGGCAAGCATGCACGGCAAAGATTTGATCAGATCAAGCCCCGCCGCAAGCAATATGTCTTGCGTGCTCCCGGGCCGGGCAGAGGGAAAAACCCACCACCAGAAAGGCAGGCCCCAGCGCAGATACTCGTCTTTGACGCGGCCGACCGCCTCCGCCTCGTTCGCGGTTAACGGCTTTTCGCTCCACGCCATATTGAGATCTGCCGAAGCTATGCCCGTTTTCATAAACCACACGGGGCCCTGGCTGAAAACGGAGTTGTTGAGGCTGCCCCACCCGTGGAAGTTGGAAAAAAATATCTTTTCTATAAGGGAAACAAAAGGCATTATTTTGGGCTTTTAAGCAAAAAATCACTTCTTCGGCTCAGGCTTTGACCCGCCGGACGTATTCGGGTAATGTTGAAAATGCGGCTTGATGGTGGGATTTTCCAGATCTTCCTTGGACATTTTCATGATGGTTTCTGCCGCGGCAATATCCAGCCTCAGTCTTTTAATCTTCGCGTCATAAGCGGGCAAGGCTTTTCTGTAGCGCTGTCTGCGCGTGTATTCCATGAAAGGCTGTTCTTTGAGCTGCTTCATGATCGCGTCGCGTGTGGCGTTTGTTTCGGCAAGCGCCCTGCGCAAATGCTCCATCCGCTCCGCGGCGGTTTTGTGTTCGGCGGGCACGGAGGAACCTAAATCCTTTTCGATCTGTGATGGCAGGATGTCCGGCCCTTGTGCCGGCATGGAAGGCCTGCCGAAAACCGCCGGGTTATGCGCTTTAGGGTCGAAGGTGATTTTTTGATCCTGCTGCGGCTGTGCCTGCCTGAGCGCCTGCTTGATATTTGACTTCAGTAATATATCAATGACGAATTCACCGAAATCAGTCCCGAAGGGAATGACAATGCTGGGGCCTTTGACAACATGGCGCACCGTATGGGCCCTACCGAAAACAATTGTCGGTATGGCCGCAAACACTTTTAGATCGTCTTTTTCCATCATCTTACGGGCCGAACCGGAAATCATATTGGTCAGCTCGCCTACGGCATCGAGCACCGCCTTGTTCATCTCCTTGTGCTTCTCGCCCAGCATTTTATCCACAATGCCGATAATACATGCCTCGGTAAAGCTCATCGCCAGTGAACCGATGGCGTCGCCGGTCATGCCGATGATGCCGGAGATTTCTCCGCGGGCTATCTCATCTGTTTTTGCAAAAGGTTTCCCGGCGGCCGGCTTGACAAAAGCCATCGTTTCCATGACTTCAACCGTGGCATGGATAAAGGGATTGATGAATTTAACGTCCATGGTGCTTTTTGTATCGAGCGCCTTTCTAGACATCGCCGGGGCTTCCGGGCGCATTGCACTATCCGCAGAAACAAGGGCGGCGCCGGCCGCCCTTATCCAAACTGCGTGTCGGACCGCGCTTTCAAGTTTCTACCAGCCCCGCGCGGACAAAATCTGTTCGGGGGGAATTTGCCCGATCTCGAGCCCGGGCATGGCATCGCCCAGCCCCATCGAGGCCTCCAGTATTTTTTGCGGGTCGCGGAAGTTGGCCGTGGCTTTGACAATGGCTACAGCCCGCCTGCCCGGGTCCGCAGACTTGAAGATACCGGAACCCACAAAAACGCCGTCGCAGCCGAGCTGCATCATCAGCGCCGCGTCGGCGGGCGTGGCAATGCCGCCGGCGGCAAAATTGACTACCGGCAGGCGGCCGAGCTGTCTCACCTGCAGAGCAAGTTCATAGGGAAGGCCGTTTGTTTTGGCAAAGCCGGTCACTTCTTCTGCGGGCATCTGTACAAGCTGACGGATTTCGCGATTAACGGTCCTCATGTGGCGGACCGCCTCGACAACATTCCCCGTACCCGCCTCGCCTTTTGTACGAACCATCACCGCCCCTTCGGCAATTCTTCTTAATGCCTCGCCGAGATTACGCGCCCCGCAGACAAAAGACGTCGAAAACTTTGTTTTGTCTATATGGCACTCTTCGTCGGCCGGCGTCAGAACTTCACTTTCATCGATAAAATCGATGCCCAGTGCCTCCAGAAGCTGAGCTTCCACGAAATGGCCGATTCTGACTTTGGCCATCACCGGAATGGAAACCGCCTTTTTGATTTCGGCAATCATTGTCGGATTCGACATTCTGGCGACTCCACCCTCCTTGCGTATGTCGGCTGGCACACGCTCGAGCGCCATCACGGCGACAGCGCCGGCGTCCTGCGCGATTTTTGCCTGCTCTACATTGGTGACATCCATGATGACACCGCCTTTGAGCTTGAGCGCCACAGCATCATTGAATATGTAATTTTTTGTTTCCACCTTTAAAAACCCCTCCTAGTATCGAGCAGCCGTAAGCGGCTGTCTTCATTGCCTGTAATCTTTGTGTAAAATACAAATAGATGCTTTCGTCAAGTATTATTATCAGTTAAGGCGGCAAGCCGGCTTTTATGGTGCGGCCGCTTGCGCTTGAAGTCGGCGCATTCCCTGGAAGCTGTTTCTTGCTTCCAGCTCGCGATTGATGGCATTGAGGACATCAAGTTTGTTTTTGGCCCAGTCCGGCCCCATAAAAATATCGCGGTAGCCGTCCGCCGTGAGGCGCTGGATGACCATGGAAGGCGGCAGAAGCTCGAGCACATCGCAGGTCAGAGACACATATTTCTCCTTTGATATCAGTTCAATATCATTGTTGCCATAAGAGGCGCCCAGCTGTGTGCCCGAAAGAGCCAAAAGAGAGTGGATCTTGATGCCATCCACCTGCAGGGCGGCCAGCCGTGCGGCTGTTTCGTGAACATGCAGCGGTGTTTCCCCGGGCAGGCCGATAATGATGTGCACACAGATATGCAAACCCCTTTGGGCCAGCGCCCCCACCGCATCGAGAAACTGCGCGTAATTATGGCCGCGGTTGAGGCGCGCCAGTGTTTCATCGTGAGCGGACTGCAGGCCCAGCTCCACCCATACGTGGTATTTTTGAGCATAGCCCGCCAGAAGGTCGATGACGTCCGCACCGAGGCAGTCCGGCCTCGTGCCCACCGACATGCCGATCACGTCTTGAGCCGACAGGGCTTCGTCGTAGAGCGCCTTTAATCGGTCCACCGGGGCGTAAGTATTCGTAAATGTCTGAAAGTAGGCAATAAATTTTGAAGCGGATGATTTATAATATTGCTTTCCCGAGGCGATTTGCCTGGAGATGCCGGGCAGCTTTCCCGCCTGACGCAGCGGCGAGCCGCGCCCGTCACAATAAATGCAGCCGCCCGTGGCGACGGACCCGTCTCTGTTGGGACAGGTAAAGCCTGCATCGATCGACAGTTTGTACACCGTGCAGCCGAAAAGGTTGCGCCAGTAGCTTTTCAGGTCGTAGTATCTTTTAGTGTTGTTCCAGAAATCAGGCTTGTCCATAACAAGTTTTTTTGTTGTGTTTTTTCAGGCGCAATACTATGAAATCAGGACAAGTGCAAGCATCCGGTTTTGGAGTGAACTGTGACAGAGAAATATGACATCATCGTTATCGGTGCAGGCCATGCCGGCTGCGAGGCGGCGCTGGCCGCGGCGCGCATGGGATGCGCGGTGCTTTTGTTCAATATCAGCCTAGATTCGATGGCGCTGATGTCGTGCAACCCGGCGATCGGGGGACTGGCCAAAAGCCAGCTTGTCAAAGAGGTGGACGCGCTCGGCGGCGAGATGGCGAAGGTGACGGATAAAACCGCCGTTCATTTCCGCGTGCTCAATGCGTCAAAAGGCCCCGCCGTACAATCCACCCGCATGCAGTGCGACAAACAGCTTTACCGCCTGGCGATGAAATCCACACTCGAAAAGCAGAAAAATATTCATCTCCGGCAGGCGATGGTGGAATCTCTGGCCGTCGGCCATGGGCACGTCACGGGCGTTCTCGATACAAGCGGCCACTTCTACGAGGCAAAAAAGGTGATCGTCACGGCGGGAACTTTTTTAAACGGGCTGGTCCACATCGGTACTTCGCGGACCCCGTCCGGCAGAGCCGGCGAGCTGGCTTCGACCGGCCTGGCCCGTCAACTGGCCACGCTGGGCTTCGAGCTCGGGAGGATGAAAACAGGCACGCCCCCGCGGCTCAAGGCCTCGACGATTGACTTTTCCTGTCTGGAGCGCCAGGACAGTGATGAGCTGCCCGCGCCTTTTTCCTTTACCACAAACAGGCTGCGCACCGAGCGCCTGCCTTCTTATTTCACCGCTACCTCGGCCGAAACCCATCGCCTCATCCACGACAACATCCGCCACTCGCCTCTTTATTCCGGCGCCATCCAGGGGGTCAGCGCCAGGTACTGTCCGTCTTTGGAGGACAAGGTCATGCGCTTCTCTGAAAGAGACAGTCATCCGGTCGTGCTCGAGCACGAAGGTCTCGACACAGAAGAGGTGTATGCCAAGGGACTGGGCAACTCACTACCCCTGGAGCTGCAGTACCGGATCGTTCAGAGCGTAAAGGGACTCGAGCAGGCCGAAATCATGCGGCCGGCGTATGCCATTGAATATGATTTCATTCAGCCGACACAGCTTAAAATGACGCTCGAGACAAAGCTTGTCTCCGGGCTGTATCTGGCCGGACAGGTAAACGGAACCTCCGGATATGAAGAGGCGGCGGCGCAGGGACTCTGGGCGGGCGTCAACGCCGCGCTGGCGCTTGCCGGTGCATCGCCGTTTATTCTGGATCGCTCCGAAGCGTACATGGGGGTGATGATCGACGACCTGGTCACCAGAGGGGTGGATGAACCCTACCGCATGTTCACCTCGCGCGCGGAATACCGGCTGATTCTGCGTGAAGACAATGCGGTCATCCGTCTGATGGGCCGGGGCTGCGAGTTGGGCCTGGTGGACAAAAAGCATTATCTGGACCTGCACGATAAGATGTCGCGCATCGCCTGCGGCATTGAATATCTGAAGACCACAACCGTCAAACCCTCGGAGAAGGTAAATGCAAGCCTCGCCGCCATTGGCTCTCCCGCCTTGAGCCGCGCTACCACACTGTATGGACTCCTCAAAAGAAATGAAATCGGCTATGACGATTTGAGCATGTTTTCAGACCGGGAACCGGAGGACGATTCTTTTGTAAAAAGACAAATCGAGATCGAAACCAAATATGAAGGCTACATCAGGCGTCAGTTCGAAGCGACAAAAAAACTGAAGGAAATGGAAAAGAGGAAAATCCCGCCTGATTTCGATTATTCATCGGTTCCGGGGCTTTCCAGCGAGCTGCGCGCCAAACTCAACCGTGTGCTTCCCGCCACAATCGGCCAGATGGGCCGCATCCCGGGAATTACAGAAGGCGCAATTTCCGCCGTTTTGATTATGCTCAAAAAGCTTGCCTCGGCCGCCGGGCCGCGGCAGGCGGACTAACCGCCGCCTCAGGCGCTTTCCCGTCACGGATATGACCGGCCCGGCCGAAGCCGACAGCTAAGGGGTGATGTTTCGCCGTTTCATTTCCATGCGCACCTCTATGCGGCGCTGGCGCAAATCATCAGCCGTATAGGCGGTGCCGCCCGTTTCGACACCGACACCGCTGCCGATAGCGCCGCGGCGTCCGAGGCCGAAGCCGCCGAAACCTATCCCCATTGAGGGGCCGGTTTGCTTTTCCTGTTTTTCAATCTCGTCGTTGAGGCGGTAGAAATACTCCAGCAGCTGTTCATTGTTCATCGTTTTATAATTCTCGTCCAGCAGCTGGCTGGAATGACCCGCACAACCGGCAATAAAGCCAATAAGAAAAACAAGCGAAAGCACCGCCGACAGTCTTGCACTCATCATAATCCCCTCCGTTGCGAAGCTCTTTTTTACTTTGCGCCTTCCGGGCAGGCTCCCACCGCGCCTTGCCGTATGAAATAAAAGTGTAGTGCAAGCGGCCCGCCTTAAAGGCGCACAAGTCTATGACACAAAAAGAGCCGGCGTCAATGATTTTTGCACACGGCCAGGCAATGAGCTCAGGTACGGGCATATCCTGCCGCGGGAGGGAAAGTTTGTATTTTCGTATCGCACTCCTTGCCGTCTTTCACCGCCGGCAATCGCGTTCAGACATCACAGTGCATTGTTTTTACATTGACAAATACACTGAGCTCATTATATTCACTCTATTCGTTTGTAGACAGGCATGGTGATAAAAGCCGTTTTTTCATTTGGGAGGTAAACATTATGAAGACAGGCAGAAAATCTTTTTTCACGTTTTTTATGGCCTTTCTGGTCGCGTTTTTTGTCGTTTCTCTGGTCGGTGTCCTGAGGTCCTCCTTCACTGATTCGGGTGCACCTGAAATCCTGATGGCGGAAGCACTGCCTGCGGTGCCGGCTCAAGCCGCGCAAACCCCCTTGTCCTTTTCAGACTTGGCCGAGCGTGTTAAACCTGCGGTCGTAAATATCAGCACCACCAAAACTTTCAAAGGCGGTGGTGTCTATCGCGGTCCCTTCGGTGGTTCACCTTTTGGAAATTCGCCTTTCGGCGATGATTTTTTTGACCGTTTTTTCGGAGACATGCCCAGACGCGAATTCAAGCAGCAGAGCCTCGGGTCCGGATTTATCATCAGCAACGACGGTTACATCTTCACCAACAATCATGTTGTCGAAAAAGCTGATAAAATTCTGGTCAAAATATCGGATGGCAAAGAGTATGAAGCCAAAGTCATCGGGACCGACGCCAATACGGATATAGCTCTCATCAAAATCAAGCCGCAGACCAGTCTTCCCGTCGCGGAAATCGGCGATTCGGAAAAAGTCAAAGTCGGAGAGTGGGTCATCGCCATCGGCAACCCCTTCGGACTGGAAGCGACGGTGACGGCGGGCATTGTCAGCGCAAAAGGCAGAGTCATCGGCGCGGGGCCTTATGACAATTTCATCCAGACAGACGCCTCCATCAATCCGGGCAACAGCGGCGGTCCTCTTTACAATATGGAAGGCAAGGTTATCGGCATCAACACGGCAATCGTCGCACAGGGCCAGGGGATCGGTTTCGCCATTCCCATTAATATGGCTAAAACCATCCTCAACGATCTCAAAACCAAAGGCAAGGTAACGCGTGGCTGGCTGGGAGTTTCCGTGCAGGACATCTCCGATGACCTGGCCAGCAATTTAAACCACAAAAATAAAAGCGGCGCTTTGATCTCTGATGTCTTCAAGGGCGACCCCGCGGACAAGGGGGGCATTAAAGTTGGCGATATCATTACAGAAATAGACGGAAAGCCTATTAAAGACAGCCATGATCTGCTGATGGTCATCGCATCACTGCACGTCGGGCAGAAAATAAATGTCAAAGCGGTACGGGACGGCAGGGAAATGGCCTTTACAGTCACGGTCGGTGAACGAAAAGACACTGTCACGGCGGGTGTTGAAAAGCCCGACACTTCCGAGAGCCTGTTCGGCATTTCGGCGCAGGATATTTCGCCGGAAATCGCGCGCCGGCTGGGCATTGCGCAAAGCGGCGTCATCGTCACCGACGTTGAAGCAGGCAGCCCGGCAAGTGAGGTCGGCATTCAGCCGCAGGATGTCATCGTGCGGGTCAACCGGGTCACCATTTCATCCGTTAAGGATTTTGACCGGGAAATGACCAAAGCGGCGGAGAAAAAGAGTGTCAGCTTACTGATCAAGCGGGGAAAATCCAGTTTCTTTGTCACGCTCCGCAGCGAATAGCGCAACGAAAGTTTAACAAATTCCGAGGCAGGCTTTCGGGCCTGCCTTTTCTTGTCACTTTGCAGCTCCCCATTCGGAATCTGACCATGAAGCTCAATGACTACACAGGCGTGATCCACTTTCATTCATCACTGTCCTTTGACGGTCACGCTCCCATGAAAGACATCGTGCGGGCCGCCGAAGAAAACGGCATTGATTTTTTGATGCTGACGGATCATGACCACCTGCAGGCCAGAGATGAGGGATGGGAAGGGTGGCAGGGAAAGGTGCTGGTCATCGTCGGCGAAGAAATAGCGCCGCGCTTCAATCATTACCTTGCCTTCAATATTAAAGAGCCGGTTGTCTGTCATGATGACCACGCGGGAAGCAATCCGCAGAAATATATGGACGAGGTTCACCGCCAGGGAGGCATCGGCTTTATCGCTCACCCCGATCATGAGGGGACAAAAATGTTTCACGTGAAACAATACAGCTGGAACGACTGGAGCGTGAGCGGTTATACGGGAATCGGCATCTGGGACTTTATGACCGACTGGCAGAGCTCCCTGACAGGATATTTCCGCGCCTTTTTCTCCTTTTTCTTTCCCGCCTATTTCCTTAAAGGCCCCCGTACAGTGACGCTGGAAAGATGGGACAGGCTCAATCAAACCGCCAAAGTCGTCGGTATCGGAGAGCTGGATAACCACGCCAGCACAAAAAAAATCGGCTGCTTTAATTTTGTCGCTTTTTCTTTTGACCGGGCTTTCCGCTTTGTCTGCACACACATTCTGACACAAGAACCCTTCTGCGGAAACAACGCCCAAGATATTCGTCTGGTCTATGACTCCCTGTCACACGGCCGCTGCTATTTTTCACTGGAATATTTTCATCAAGCGAGAGGCTTCCAGTTTTTCATCGAACATAACGGCAGGGATTTTTACATGGGAGATGCATTGAAACTTTCCGGCGGCGCCCGTCTACATGTGTCCTGCCCTGAAAAAGCGGATATCCGGATCATCCACAACGGGTCCGTCCGCCATCGGGCACGCGGCCGCAGCGTGAGCATAGCTGTTGACGAGTCGGGTGTTTACCGCACGGAAGTTTATCTCAAAACGGCCGGCAGGCTGCGCCCCTGGATTTTCTCCAATCCGATTTTTGTAAACTGACTTCCCTGCACAGCGCAGTTCCGGGTGCGCGCAGTTTTACAGACCGCCTCAGCTTTCCGGACTTTTCACTAATTTTTCGATTCTTCAATCCATTGTGCATACCGGTACATTTTGGCCAGTGCCCGGACTGCCCGTTCGGGACTGGCAAAGACAATACCCTTGTACTTGTGCCCCTCAATTTCAATTACCGTGCGCGTGGTTTCGTCCGTGAGCAGATATACGCCGATCACGGGTTTGTGGTACCTGCCCATGAGGTTTACCGTTTTTGCCACCAGCTCCCTTTCGTAGATTTTTAAAATCTCCAGAGAGTCTTCTTTGAATTTAAGGTCATAGGCCGCATCCACAGCGATGGTCGAGTCCAGTACACCTTCTATCATAACCTTCCGGCCGATGATGCCCATATGAATGATCGCGTCGCATTCCTCCCATTGCAGCAGTTCTTCGGCAATAGCCATATGAATGTCCGTGTTCATTTCCGCGACCAGGTCAACCGGATTGGCATGGCTCCAAAACGGCGGCAGCCAGTTATTGATTTTCTCGATAATTCTTTGCGACAAAGGCTGGACGATGAGCCCGTTTTCATTACACAGGTCGGAGGCGACCACGCCCCAGCCGCCGCCGAGGGTGAGAATTGCCACGCGGTTGCCCCGCGGCAGAGGCAAAGAGGCAAAAGCGGCCGACAGGTCGAGCAGGTCCATCGGCTGATCGGCGCGCACAATACCCGCCTGAGTGCAGGCAGCTTCAAATACTTTGATATTTGAAGCCATCGCGCCTGTGTGGCTCGCGGCGGCTGCTGCTCCCGCCTCCGTGCGGCCTCCTTTGAGGACAATGACCGGCTTTTTCATGCCGACACGTCTGGCCGCCTCGTAAAAGCGTCTGCCGTTTTTAACACTTTCAAGATACAGGACCACCGTTTTCGTCAGCTCGTCAACCTCGAAACCCTCCAAACAGTCTTCTATGGTAATCATCGCCTCATTTCCCGAGCCGGCAAAGGCCCGGATACCGATTCCCTCCTGTTCGGCAAACGCCAGCAACTGCGTCCCCAGGTTTCCCGACTGAGCAACAAGAGAAGTACCGCCGGGCTTCGGGCGCACATGCGTGCCGGTGCAGTAAAGAGAAGCATAGGGGTTGCAGATCCCCATCGTGTTGGGACCGAGTATCAGGATGCCGGCCTCGCGCGCCTTATCGACCAGGTCATTTTCCAGCTTTTTCCCCTCCGGCCCTGTTTCACTGAAACCGGAGGATATCAAAAGGACATTTTTAACACGCTTTTGGCTCAACTCATCAATAAGGGGAATAACCCTTTCCGCAGGAATGGTGATTACGGCCAGATCAACCGGCTCATCAATTTCGGTTATACGACGGTAAACTTTCCGTCCGGCAATCTCTCCGCCCCGGGGATTGACCAGATAGACTTTTCCTGTATATTTTCCGGCAATTACGTTGCTGAACATGAGTTGCCCCCATTTGCTGAGCTCCGCGGAGGCGCCGATAAAAGCAATTGATCGCGGGTAAATCAAATCACCTATATCGCTGGGATTTACCGGATGCAGAGCTTCCTGCTGCATTTTTCTGTCCCCTAAAATTATTAGCGCGTCCACCGCCGTGACCGTGCCGTCGGGCGATACCAGCAGGGGATTGATATCGATTTCCCTGACCTGCGGGATACTCATTGCTATTTCGGAAAGCCCTGTCAGCACTTTTACCAGCGCGTCGATATCCGGTGAGCTTTCACCGCGGAAAGCATCGAGCAGCTTCGTCCCCTGAATCTCATATATCATTGATATTGCTTGGCTTTTATCAACAGGGGCCAGGCGGAAAACGACATCGCGCAGAGCTTCGGTGAATATCCCGCCCAGGCCGAACATGACCACCGGTCCGAACTGCACGTCAAAAAACAAACCGGCCACAAACTCTCTTTTTCCCTTGAGCATCGGCTGGAGCAAAAAACCCTCCAGGTCATTTCCCGCCCGCTCTTTAATCATCAGCGCCGTCTCAATAAGCTCTTCTTCGTTTTTGATGTCGAGGGCCACCAGCCCCCGCTCTGTTTTGTGCATCAGCCTGCTGCCGAGGCCTTTTAAAACCGCCGGGTATGTGCAAGCGGCCTTCACGTCTTTTAACTCATCGATACTCTGAAAGACCTGCTCCTCGACTACCGGAATGCCGAAGTCTTTGAGCACCTGCTTGGCCTGTGCCTCCGTGAGGGCCGTGCGCCCTTCCATGACGGTCTTTTCAATAATTTCCGTGTATTTCATTTCCCTCTCCTGTTGATCATCTTCAGCCTGTCTTTATATTTAAGCGGTCGTCTGTCCCCGGCCGCAGCTGCAAGGCATTTTGCCTTCACATGAAAATCGTCGGGTCTATTTCTGGCAATCAGGGCAGCAATAAGTACCGCGGCCGGCTTGCTTCACGCGTACAATAACACCTGCGCAGCGCAAACACTTTTTCCCCGCCCGACCATATACCTTGAGTTCGTTCTGGTTTTCACCCGGCCTGCCGTATAAATCACGCCAGTCGGAAATAGACGTCCCTCTGTTTTGTATTCCTTTTTTCAAAATACGGCGCGCGTGGCGCAAAACCGTCTTCCACTGTTCGGGAGTAAGGCTGTCCGCCCTTTTTTCCGGAGCGATGCCGGCTGCGTGCAGAATCTCGCATGCGTAAATGTTTCCAATTCCCGCAAAAGCACGTGCATCCATGAGTAATGTCTTGACACTCACTTTCCGCCTGGCATGACGCTCCATGAATTGCCTGAGACTGAAACTCTCCATCAGGTCATTGTCAGAGGTGATAACGGTCTCGGGCAAAACCTTTACCGTCGCAAAACGGCGCGGGTCAATCAGGTCAATATTCCTGCCGTCTAATCTTATACGCAGCCGGCTGTGCGGTGGCTTTGTGTTTTGTGAATGCAAAAAAAGCCGCCCGGTCATGCGCAGATGAATGGTGAGGCTTTTCCCGTTATCCATGCTTATGGAAATTGTTTTACCCAAACGCCTGACCCGGCGAATGGCTCTTCCGGCAAGAGGCTCAATACCGCCGAGTTTCTTATCATAAACAGATACGGACTTTATTGCGGCGCCGGCGACACTTTCGTGTAACTGCCGGCACAGAGTTTCCACCTCGGGCAGCTCCGGCATTTCGTTTATCCTTTCTTTTATGACAATTCCTGACCGCTGCCTCTGGTTGTGTGCGGCCTTGGATCAGACTATCCGATAGGCGGTGCAGATGCAATATTTTTAGTCTGCTTTCTAAAAGAACGCAAACGGGCGATTGCACCTTGTGTCCTCCTGAATCAAACGACTTTATTTGAAAATTTTTTTGAAAAAATTAAATACTTGTTGACAAATTTTTTTGCGGGCGTACATTCGGAAAAAATACGGCGCGTTTGCTGCCGTGGTGAAAATAATATTTAAAAGGAGCGCAGATGGAAAACGAATCACTGTTCGGCGACGATGCCGAACCTCCCGGCCCCTCGGCTGAGATTGTTATGGCACAAAACGAGGCAGCGACTTTTCGCTTGTCTTCTCCGGCCGACGCCCTGCCTGTTTTGGCAAAAGCGAAACCGGAACGTCTGTATTTTCCTTTTAAAGATTCCCCGCGCGCGAAAGCATTCCGCAAAAAACATTACCCGGACATCAGCCGCATCGAGTGGTTCGACTGGCGCTGGCAGTTTCAAAACGCCATCCGCGACGTTGAAACTCTCGGTTCGATCATTCGTCTGTCCGATAACGAACGTCAGGCAATGATGCACCCGTCGGGTGATCTGCCCGTGGCCATTACGCCTTACTACGCAAGCCTTCTTTCCGTGGATAACCCCTCTTCGCCGCTTCGCCGTTCGGTCGTGCCTGTCGTCGATGAATGCCTGCACACAAAAGGCGAAGAGGAGGACCCCCTTTGCGAAGACGCTGACTCGCCCGTACCGGGCATTGTCCACCGTTATCCCGACCGTGTCTTGTTTTTAGTCACGGATATCTGCTCGACCTATTGCCGCTACTGTACACGTTCTCGAATTTTCGGCCGGAGGCATCAATGCTTTATAGACCTGGAGAAATGGGAAAAGGCGCTCGCCTATATCGCCTCCAATCCCAATATCCGCGACGTCCTGCTTTCCGGCGGCGACCCTCTGACTCTTTCCGACGACCGGCTGGAATGGCTGCTTTCGCGCCTGAAGAAAATTCAGCATGTCGAACTTATCCGCATCGGCACGAAGGTTCCGGCCGTGCTGCCGCAGCGCATCACTCCCGCGCTGGTGTCGATGTTGAAAAAACACCATCCTCTCTGGATGAGCATCCACGTGACCCACCCCGACGAACTCACCCCTGAAATGAGCGCAGCCTGCATTCGTCTTGCCGACGCCGGGATACCGCTGGGCAGTCAGAGCGTTCTTCTGTCCGGCATCAACGATTCCGTCGCGACGATGACCCGTCTGATGCACGGCCTCTTACAGATCCGCGTCCGCCCCTACTATTTGTATCAGTGCGACCCGATCCCCGGCTCCTCTCACTTCCGCACGCCCGTCGGCAAAGGACTGGAAATCATTCAGGGACTGCGCGGCCATACCAGCGGCTACGCCGTGCCTGCCTATGTAGTGGACGCACCGGGCGGTGGTGGAAAGATACCTCTGCTTCCCGAGTATGCCGTCGGCCGGGATGAGGACGGCCTGATATTGCGCAACTATGAAGGCCATATCTTCCGCTATCCGGACAACCACGCCGACGCGAAAGATATTCATTAACATCATGCCCACCGCAACACACCACGCGATGAAGCGCGCCGGCAAAGAAACCGTCATCGGCCTGACTTATGACTTGCGCGACGATTATCTGCGCGAGGGCTTCACACCGGAAGAAACCGCCGAGTTCGACAGTCCCGACACTGTCAAAGCGATTGAAAATGTGATCCTTGAGCTCGGTTTCGGCATCGACCGCATCGGTAATATTAAAGCCCTCACACGCCGCCTGGCCGCGGGCGATCGCTGGGACCTCGTCTTCAACATTGCCGAGGGGCTTTGGGGCTTCGGCCGTGAGGCTCAGGTTCCCGCCCTTTTGGATGCCTTTGCGATCCCCTATACCTTTTCCGACGCACTGGGACACAGTATCTGTCTGCACAAGGCAATGGCCAAACATATCATCCGCGACCTGGGCATCCCGACTCCTGATTTCGCCGTGGTTGCCGACCCGGCGGACATAGACCGGGTCAGACTGCCTTACCCGCTTTTTGCCAAGCCCGTCGCGGAAGGTACAGGAAAGGGAATAACCTCCGTATCAAAAATCGACAATGCCGAAAGCCTGCGCAGAGTCTGCCTGCATCTTCTTGCGGCCTTTTCGCAGCCGGTGCTGGTCGAAACTTATCTGCCGGGACGGGAATTCACCGTGGGCATTGTCGGTTCCGGACATCATGCACGCGCACTCGGAGTTATGGAGGTCATCCTCAACCCGGAAGCGGAGGCACACGCCTACTCGTACGGCAACAAGGAGCATTATGAAAAACTCGTAAACTATGCCCTTGCCCGGGGCGAAGAGGCGCGCCAGGCGAAGGAAGTCGCCCTTGCTGCGTGGCGGGGCCTCGATTTAAAGGATGCGGGCAGGGTGGATCTGCGCTCCGACCTTTACGGTCGCGTAAATTTCATGGAAGTCAATTCCCTGGCCGGCCTCAACCCGACACGCTCCGACCTTCCCATTCTTTGCGGACTCGCGGGCATACCTTACAGCCGGCTCATCACGGAGATTTTAAAGTCGGCTCTGTCGCGCGCCTGTATTATCACGGACGCACAGGCGCTGATTTGACTGACAAGCAGGGCTCATTGATGAAAAAAATCGTTGTTTTACATTCTGACGTGGCGCCGGACGCTCCCGCAGATGAGCTCGACTGCCTCCGGCAGGCCCAAGCCGTTTCCGATGCGCTGACGGCCCTGGGGCATGAGCCTGTTTTAATGCCTTTTGTCCTTGACCTGGCGGAAAACATGGACAAACTGCGTCAAATCAGCCCGTATGCAGTTTTCAATCTGGTGGAAACTGTCGCCGGAAAGGGAAGCCTCGTCTACCTGGCCCCCGCCTTGCTCGACCTTCTTAATCTCCCGTACACCGGCTGCCGCACAGACGCCATGTATCTTACATCCAACAAGCCGCTTGCCAAGAAAATGCTGCGTGACGCGGGCATCGCCACGCCCGCCTGGCTTTGTGAAAACGGCCACCTTTGCGGGGAGGCGCCTGCGGATACCTTCATTGTCAAAGCATGCTGGGAGGAGGCGTCCGCCGGGCTGGATGAAACTTGCGTGGTTAAATCACCCCGCCCCGGCGATCTTGCGCGCATCATACAAACAAAAAAAAACGAAACGGGCGTGCCATGGTTTGCCGAGGAATATATTGAAGGAAGGGAATTCAATATCGGCCTGCTGGCGGGACAAGACGGGATTATCGCTTTACCCGCGGCGGAGATCATTTTTCTCGATTACCCGGAAAAGAAACTGAAAATCCTGGATTACCGTTCAAAATGGATCGAAGATTCCTTTGAGTACGAACATACCAGCCGCACATTTGATTTTGACCGTCACGACGCGCCCCTGATCGACAGGCTGCGCGAAATTGCCCTCGCCTGCCGGCGGCTTTTCGACTTGCGCGGCGCGGCGAGGGTGGATTTTCGCATAAATGAAAACGGCGAGCCTCTGGTTCTGGAAGTCAACGCCAATCCCTGCCTGTCGCCGGACGCGGGTTTTGCCGCCGCCCTAAAGCGGGCGAAAATACCCTATCACAGGGCAATAGATGCAATGATTCATGATGCCTTAAAATAATTAAATGAGATGAATGCTATAAGCTATCGTCAGGAAATTCGCCCGTCAGACCCGGAAGCGGTTTCGCAAATCGTCCGCTCCAGCGGTTTTTTCTCCGAGTCGGAAATCGAGATCGCCAATGAGCTTGTCCGTGATGGACTTGCCCATGGCGGGAACAGTCCCTACCGGTTTTTGTTTGCCGAGCTTCACGGCGGAATTGCCGGCTACAGCTGCTACGGTCTGATACCGGCCACCGCCGGAAGCTATGATCTGTACTGGATTGCCGTAACCAAAAAGATGCGCGGGAAGGGGCTGGGTAAAAATCTTCTTTTCAAAACAGAGGAGCTCATCCGGAATCTTTGCGGAAGACGCATTTACGCCGAAACATCATCTCGTGATCAGTATCTCCCGACCAGACTCTTTTATGAAAAGTGCGGCTATCTTGCCGAGGCGTTTCTCGACGATTTTTACGCACCGGGCGACAGTAAAATCATCTATTCCAAGCATTTAAAATGACAAATAAATATATCTGCTTACCCATTTTTTTAATTTTAAAACCTTGCAATTTGGCTGATAATTGGCTACAGCACTGCAGGCTTGAGTCAATGTGGTCGACACATTTACAGGAACAAAGGAGGTTACATCCATGCGCCTGTTTCCGAAAGAAGAAAATTTTTTTGCATTGTTTGAAGAACTGGCTGATAAAATTGAAGAAGGAGGCCGGTTTTTCCTGGAAATGGCCCAAAATCGAGATTTTTCCGCGCCCAAAGTTACCCGCCTCAAAGAGCTTGAACATGAAGCTGATGTCATCACACACAAAACATATGAAAAAATGCACAAGACATTTCTGACGCCCATTGACCGCGAGGACATATACGCTCTGGTCAATAAAATGGACAGCGTCATGGATGTCATCGAGGCCACGGCGGCACGCATCCACATGTACAAGGTCAAGAAGCCGGAAGATGAACTCATCAAACAGGCGGAAATCCTCTATCAGGCGATTCAGAAAATCAAGGATGTCGTGCACGGACTGCGCAACATGAAAAACTCAAAAATGATTCTTGACGGGTGCGTCGAGATCAACACGCTGGAAAACGCAGGGGACATCCTTTTGAGAAGCATCATCACCGAGCTTTTTGAAAAAGAAACAGACGCCATCGAACTCATCAAATGGAAGGAAATTTTTGAGCGGCTGGAAGAAGCCCTTGATGTTTGTGAAGATGTTTCCAACATCGTGGAAGGGATTGTCCTGAAACATGCTTGAATCAGTGTTCTTTGTTTTTTTTCTCATCTTTATCGCACTGGTCTTCGATTTTTTGAACGGCTTTCACGACGCTGCTAATTCTATTTCCACCGTTGTTTCCACACGCGTACTTTCCCCTAGAATTGCCGTTCTCTGGGCCGCTTTTTTCAATTTTTCCGCGGTTTTTTTTGTAGGTACAGCGGTTGCCCATACCGTAGGAAAAGGCATCATTCAAATTGATGTTGTAGACAATCTTATTATTTTTTCATCCCTGGGCGGAGCAATCACCTGGAACCTCATCACCTGGTATTTAGGACTGCCCAGCAGCTCGTCACACGCCCTCATCGGTGGTCTTATCGGCTCGGCTATTTCCAAAGCCGGTATGGGAACGCTGGTTTGGTCCGGCATTATAAAAACAACTCTCTTTATTGTTGTTTCTCCAGCCATCGGCATGATTTTAGGGTTTGCTTTTATGGTCATCTCCATGAATCTGTCCCGTAACTCGAATATCGCCAAGGCCGATAAAATTTATCGCAAATTACAGCTTTTTTCCGCCGCCGTTTATTCTCTGGGGCATGGCATGAACGATGCACAGAAAACCATGGGAATTATTGCCATGATGCTCTACAGTAAAGGTTTTCTTGGTGATACTTTCCATATTCCCATATGGGTTATCATCGCCAGTTATTCGGTTATCTCACTAGGCACGATGTTCGGCGGTTGGCGTATTGTTAAAACCATGGGCACCAAAATCACCAAGTTGCAGCCGATCGGCGGATTCAGCGCGGAAACAGCCGCGGCCTGTTCCATTATAGGCGCCACCGTGGGCGGCATCCCGGTTAGCACAACACAGACCATTGCTGGAGCTATTGTCGGCGTCGGTGCAAGTAAAAGGCTCTCCGCGGTGCGCTGGGGTGTGGCAGGCAACATCATCTGGGCCTGGGTTTTGACGATACCTGTTTCCGCCATCATTTCCTCTTTGTTTTTTCACGCCCTGAAACATTTTCTTTATTGATAATTTTTTTCTTTTGCCGTAAATCTCTCGCCGGTGTTCCTAATCCGGTTAAGCGCAGGAGGCTTGTCCATGGCGGAAAAAAAATTGCCCTTCTCCAAAAAACAGCTCGATGCCATTATTGATCAATATCCGACGCCCTTCCATATTTACGACGAAAAGGCCATACGTAAAAACGCGCGCGAGTTTAAAAAAGCATTTGCCTGGAGCAGGGGCTTCAAGGAATTTTTTGCCGTCAAGGCCTGTCCCAATCCCTATATCATGAAAATCCTGCAGGCAGAGGGGTTCGGCGCGGACTGCAGCTCTCTTTCAGAGCTGGTGCTGGCGCAGAAAACCGGTATTGTCGGAGAGGAAATCATGTTCTCCTCCAACGACACGCCCGCAAAGGAATTCATTAAAGCCAGAAAGCTCAAAGCCATCATCAATCTGGATGACATCACCCACATCGACTATCTTGAAAAGCACGCGGGCCTGCCGGATTTAATCTGTTTTCGCTACAACCCGGGCCCGCTGAAAAAAGGCAACTTCATCATCGGCCATCCGGAAGAGGCAAAGTACGGCTTCACCCGCGAACAGCTCTTCGAAGGCTACCGCATCTGCCGTGACAGAGGCGTAAAGCGTTTCGGCATCCACACGATGGTGGCATCAAACGAACTCGACCCGAATTACTTTGTCGAAACAGCAGAGATTCTTTTCAATCTGATCGTCGAAATCTCGCACGCGCTGGGTATCCGCTTTGAGTTCGCCAATTTAAGCGGCGGCATGGGCATCCCCTACCGCCCCGGGCAGGAGCGCATCGACCTGGACGCCATGAGCCGGGGTATCAAAAAAAAATATGAACAGATCATTGCCGCCAACGGCCTTGCCCCTTTGAAAATATATACCGAATGCGGCCGTTACATCACCGGCCCCTACGGCTACCTCGTCTCGAAAGTCCTGCACATCAAGGACACCTATAAAAAATTCGCCGGCCTCGATGCGTGCATGGCGGACCTGATGCGTCCCGCCCTTTATGGCGCCTATCATCATATTACAGTTGCAGGGAAAGAAAAACTCTCGCATGACACAATGTATGATGTGACCGGCTCGCTTTGTGAAAACAACGACAAATTCGCCATTGACCGGATGCTGCCGAAACTGACGCACGGCGACACGCTCGTCATTCATGATACGGGGGCGCACGGCTATGCCATGGGTTTTAACTACAACGGCAAACTGCGCAGTGCCGAGCTGCTTGTCCGGGAGGACGGCTCCGTAGTCCAAATCCGGCGTGCGGAAACAGTGGCCGACTACCTGCGGACGCTGGATTTCAAGGGATTGAGCGAGTTCTAGAATGTTAGACCACAGCTGACCGGTCGGCAGCCTTTTTCCTCCCCTTGCCTTTTGCCTCTTGCGCCATTATATTGGCTTCATGTCGAAGGCGAAGATACCCTCAACCCCCGCTGTACTGGCGCTCAAGGCTGCCGGAGCGGCTTTCAGTGTGCATACATACACGTATGAAGAAAAAGGCGGCACGCGGGTTTCTTCTCAAAAGCTTGGCGTTGACGAGCATATCGTCATCAAAACTCTGGTCATGGAGGATGAAAAGTCCAGGCCGCTTCTTGTCCTGATGCACGGTGACCGAGAGGTTTCCACTAAAGAGCTGGCCCGTGTTCTCGGGGCAAAATCCATCACTACCTGCAAGCCGGACACGGCCCGGCGCCACACAGGTTACATGGTCGGCGGGACATCTCCCTTCGGCACGAAAAAGGAGCTGGTCGTTTATATGGAAAAAACCATTGCCGACCTGCCGGAAATATTGATCAATGCCGGATCCCGCGGCCTGCTGGCGAAAATGAGCCCGTCGGAACTGACGAGGATTTTACGTCCCCGCGAGGTCAGCGTGGCCATTTGACTCCAGCCCGACAGATAAGGATCTTATATGACTGACAATACCATTATCCGTTGCCTCAATTGCGGTAAAAAAAACCGCATCCCGGACCGCAGGTTCAAGGGGCGTCCCACCTGCGGTCATTGCCATGCGCCGCTGGATGATCTGATCATCCGCTGCCTGAAATGCGGCACGAAAAACCGGATGCCGGAGGAAAAATTAAACGCACAGCCGCTTTGCGGCAAGTGCAAAGAACCTCTGATCATCCCGCGTCAGGACGTCAAACCGATCGACATTACCGATAATTCATTTGCCCGTGAGGTGCTGGCTGCGGACACGTCCGTTCTGGTGGACTGCTGGGCTCCCTGGTGCGGGCCTTGCCGGTCTTTGTCGCCTGTCATCGAAGAGCTTGCCTCCGATTACGCCAGCGGTGTAAAGGTAGCCAAACTCAATGTGGATGAAAACCCGCTGACCGCCTCTCAGTACGGGATCCGCAGCATCCCGACAATGCTGTTTTTTCGCGAGGGCCGGCTGGTGGAGCGGCTCGTTGGAGCTCATCCTAAACAGGAAATCGAAAAGCATCTGCTGGCCATCATCAAAACCAACTAGACATGGAAAAAAGCAAAAAAGAAGTTTATACCTGCCGCATCTTCACCGTATGGGAGGAGGAGTTTGCCCTGCCCGACGGTAAAACCACGAAACAAAGCTGGGTGGACCACAAGCCTACGGTGGCGGTAGTGGCGGTCAATGACCAAAATGAAATTCTGCTCATCCGCCAGTTTCGCAACCCGGCCAAACAGGTGCTGTGGGAAATTCCGGCAGGCACAATGGACAAAGCCACCGAGTCTCCCGCACAGTGTGCGCTGCGCGAACTGGCGGAAGAGACGGGCTACAGCGCCCGCAGCATCACCCCCCTTTTTGCAGGCTATCTGCTGCCCGGCTACTGCAATGAATATATGCATTTTTTTCTGGCGTCAGGCCTTGTTTACAAACCTCTGCCGCCGGATGAAAGCGAGTTCATTGAGGTGACGCCGACCGGTTTTGAGCAGACAGACAGGCTCATCAGACAAGGTGAGATCATTGACGCCAAAACGGTTCTGGGCGTGATGCTTGCCCGTCAATACCTCACGACTTACCCTACCTGAACAGCAGGACGAATTGTTCGAAAACTTCTTTGTGGAGGTGATCGAGCATCTCTTCTTTCATCAGCTTCAGCGCGTCAAACGGCTTGAGCTGCGGTTTGTAGGGCCGTTTGGAGACCAGCGCGTCGAAGACATCCGCTACGGAGCAAATCCGGCCGTAAATATGAATATCCTCACCGCGCAATTTGCGCGGATAGCCTATGCCGTTGTCGCGCTCATGGTGCTGCAGGACGATCAGGCGGCTTTCTATGCTGATCTGCCTTGTCTCATTGAGGAGCTTGAAGCCCATGGCCGGATGCCTGCGCATAATGCCCATTTCTTGTTCATTGAGTTTTTCCGGCTTGTTGATGATTGCCTCATCGATATAAACTTTTCCGATATCATGAAGAAAAAAACCCGCTCCCAGCGCGTGCATGTCGTGCTGGTCGTGCTTTTTTAAAATTTCTCTGGCCAGGGAAATGGCCAGCACTCCTACATTAACAGAGTGGATGTAAGTGTCGTAATCATAGGATGTTATTTTCAGCAGTTGGTTGCTGATGGCGTTGTCGGAAAACACCAGATCAACGACTCCGCAGACGGTTTTTTTGAACTCCGAGATTTTTTCCCCGGTAGGGTTTTCCCACAGGCCCTTCATCATGTTGACCGAATGATTATGTATGGCCTGGGCACGTTGCGGCGGGGGCATTTTTTTGTCGGCAATCACTTCTTTCAGATTTTCCGAGGCAACCGTCTGCAGGTCGCGTGTAAAATCTTTTTCCGGCTCCTTTGTCTTCCTGATCGGCCCGTCATGCTGCGTCCCTTGTGACACGTCAATGATCACGTGATGAATGCCGTGGTCGATGAGCTTCCTGATTTGTTTTTCAGATGTGATTGTAAAACTGTTACGCAAAAAAGGGTGGGCGCGCCAGGCGCTGGGCAGATTCACATACATGCCCAGTTTGAGTTCACCTATGGGGATCTTTTTTTTCATAGATAAATGTCGGAACTCTACCGCAGACCTACCTTCTCCCGCTTCAGCGCAGCCCGGACCGGGAAACCGATGTAAAAATCCTTGTGATTTTTATGTGTTTCCGTCGGTTAAATGAGAGATCACTAAATATATTTTCCTGAATATTGACGCAGATGAGCGTTCGTGATTCATCGATCATCGAATTTTTCTTAAATACCAGGAAGTTATCGGTCCCGTCTGTTCTCCCTTTTTTCCAGTTCAATTTCGAGATTCTTCAACCGCTCTATATTATTCCTTAACTGCTCATTTTCCTGCTGCAGCCGGCGGTTTTCCACCGCACACTGTTCGGCCATGTTTTTTTGCCCCTGCATTTCCCTTTCAGCTTCCCTCCGGATTATTGCTGATTTTTGCTTTTCGTGCTCCAGCTGAGCCTGGAGTTCAGAGTTTCTGTCGAGCGTTTCGAGAAGGTCACGAAAATCGCCGACCCAATCGCTTTGAGGCGAGTCGGCAAGGATGCTTTCCAGCCTGAACCTTGCCTCAATATTACTCGGCTCGTTTGCGTAATTTCTTAAATGACTGATCGCCCGGGCCATCAGTTGAACCTCCGGCGGCTGAATATTTGAAACAGCGGCTGCTTTACCTGTCGATCCCTCCCCCGTATTCATTGTTTTGGCTTTTTTTGCACTACAGGCCGCCAGCATCAGCGCAATGATTATAAGACAAATAATTGCTCTATTTTCTTTGTGCATTGTCCGCCTCCGCAAGTGCCTGTAAATCCTCCAATTGCAACACCTCCTCATCCGGCAGGTCTCTTTCGTGCACATAGTTGCTGCCCGGAAGACTTTTAGCGTACTCCTTGAGCTGTGCGACTTTCCTGGCCATCTCCAACGGGCTTCGGAACCTCGAGCCGTCATCCGTGACAATGGCTGCCGTAACGGTAATCAGCGGCAGTTTCTGCACGATCCCCTGCCGGTTGCGGCCGATGAAATACCCATTTTGCGCATCATGCTCCTCATAAAAACTGTGTATCCGGGGTTCGAAATCAGCCACCAGCCTTTGACAAATCGACTCGACCTGATCCGGCCGGCCGATCACGACAAAATCGTCTCCCCCGATATGTCCCAGGAATGTCTCCTGTGGCTTGACGCCGCTTATGTAACCGGCAAGAAGAACGGCCACCTCCTTAATCACCTCGCTGCCCCAAGCATAACCATATTTATCGGCAAAAGGCTTGAAATTGTCGAGGTCCACCTGGCACAGGGAAAAGATCTCGCCCTTGCTCAGCAGCCCGGCAATACGGCTTTCAATGGCCAGGTTTCCGGGCAGGCCTGTGAGCGGGCTGGCGTCCAGATTCAGCTCTTCGAGCACTTTGAGTCTTTGCGTCATGTGGTCGAAGGACTTTGCCAAAGCCCCGATCTCGTCGTCTCGTCTGGCTTCTATCTTTTGATCCAGATTCCCTTCGGCAATCATCCCCGCGGCTTTCTGCAGCTGCTGCAGCGGCCTGGATATGTTGCGGGTGATGATCAGGGCCAGCGTTATGCCCAGCACCAGGCTCAACAAGCCTATCCCCAAAGTAAGATGCACAGCCGTCAATCCCTGAGAGGCGATCAGATTCATTTCATTATTGATGGTTTCGTCCGCGTTTTTCTGCACATTGAGCAGGTAAGAGCTCATTTCCTGAATCAGTGTCCTGCCTCTAGTTTCGGATATGGCTCCCGCTTCGTCAAAACGTCCGCTGTGTATCAGTTGCACCTCTTCGGCAAAGGATTTTTTGAGGCTGTTTTGCAAGGCGGCCACTGCCGTGACAGAGGCTTTTGTGCGCTCGTCAAGCACCAGACGCCGCATCAGCTCCATCTCTTCGAGAAACTCGTCGCTTCTATGCCAGAAGATCTGCTCGATCTCCGGGTCTTTCAAAATAAGGTACTTCTTTTCCGCTCTTTCCTGGGCCATCAGAATGTCCAGCATCTTTTTGGACCTTTCCATTACGGAAATGTGGTTGTTGGTAATATTGTAAGCGACGCTGCTGAGGCGCTGCAGGCTGGCAAGAGCATAGGCGCTGGCCACAACAGTCAGAAGCGCCATCAAAAGATAGCCCAAAAGCAACTTGCGACTGATGGTAAGCTTCATGGCTTCATCACAAAAGAATTCCCGGCACGTCTGCAAAGAAAAAACGGTGGTCTGCGCATTATTTTTTTGAGTAACACAAGCCCCTGTCCGCGTAAAGGGCAATTTGTTTTAAGCCCGGTTTTTGTGCCTTTCTCCTCCATGCTCCGCTGTAAAGCTTCTTGCCACGGGCAGAAAGTTTTGTTAAAGTTACTTTAAGCGGCAAGCCGCACTGGCCACCGCCTCACACCCACCCGGGACGGGTGTTCGCCTGAATATATGCCTTTGGCGAGGAAGGAAAAACCGATGATCTATAATGAAGAATTCGAAACCCTGCCGCGTGAAGCCCTGAAGGCTCTGCAGCTCAAAAGACTCCAGCAGACTCTGCAGCGTGTTTACCATACAGTCGGCTATTACAAAAAATCTCTGAGCGCCGCCGGCATTTCACCCCAGGGTATAGGGTCTTTACAGGACTTGAATAAAATCCCCTTCACCACCCGTGATGATTTGCGCGGCAATTACCCCTTCGGCCTGTTTTCCGTTCCCATGAGTAATATCGTCCGGCTGCACGCCTCCACCGGCACTTCCGGACGCTCATCTGTTTTCAGCTACACTCGCAGAGACATCGAGACCTGGACGGAACTGACCGCCCGCTGCCTGGTCGCCGCGGGTGTAACCAAAAACGACATCGTGCACAATGCCTTCGCCTACGGCCTTCTTCCCGGAGGGCTCGGACTGCATTATGGAACAGAAAAAATCGGCGCCAGCGTGATTCCCATGTCCGACGGCAACACCAAGCGGCAGATTCTTCTGCTGCAGGATTTCGGACCGACTGTTTTGTGCTCCACTCCCTCATACGCGCTTCATCTGGCCCTCGAGGGCCAAGCTCAGGGTGTGGACATGAAAACCCTGCAGCTGCGGGTGGGCATCTTTGGGGCCGAACTCTGGAGTGATGTCACCCGTGACGCCATAGAAGAGGCTTTCGGCATAAGGGCACTCAATATTTTCGGCATTTCAGAAATGATGGGGCCGGGCATCGCCTGCGAATGTCTCGAGGGGCGCCACGGCATGCATATTTTTGAGGACCATTTTCTGGTGGAGACCATCAACCCGAAAACCGGTGAGCCTCTGCCGGAAGGGGATGAAGGCGAACTGGTTTTCACCAGCCTGACCAAAGAGGCCTTCCCGCTTGTCCGCTACCGCTCCGGCGATATCTCACGCCTGATCACCGAGCCTTGCCGCTGCGGCCGCACACATGTCCGGATGGAGCGGGTACTCAAAAGATGCGACGATATGCTAACCATCCGCGGGATTAACATCTTCCCTGGTCAGGTGGAGGCGATTCTGCAGGAAATTGAAGGGGTGGAAGCTGACTATCAACTTATTGTCGATAAGGCCGGCGCGCTCGACACGGTCGAGCTGCATGTGGAAGTCGGTGAAAAGTTTTTTGCCGAGGCAGGCGGCGTGAAAGAACTGCAGGCTATTGAAAAACGCATCGTCAAAGATATGAAGGACTATCTGAGCATCTCCCCGCGCGTCAGACTTGTCGCGCCCCAGACGCTCAGACAAAAGGAATCAAAGGTGATCGACAAACGCACCATTTGATCTATCATACTTGTCGGGAACGGAGGCACTCGCCTGCCGTAAACCGTTTTCGGCCATCATTGTGGAGGGGCAGACTATGAAGGTTGAACAAATTTCCGTATTTTTGGAAAACAAGCCGGGATCGCTCGAACACGCCACGCGTGTACTGAAGGAAAACGGCATCAATATCCGCACTCTGTCACTTGCGGAAACAGTCGATTTCGGCATTTTACGGCTCATCGTCGATGATGTGGAAAAAACGAACAATGTTCTGAAAGACGCGGGTTTCAGGGTGAGCAAAACAGTAGTTGTCGCGGTGGAAGTGCCGGATCAGCCCGGCGGCCTGCACAGCATCATGGATGTTTTAAACAAAGAGAATATTAATGTGGAATACCTCTACGCCTTTGTGGAAAAAAGCGGACAGAACGCAGTGATCATTTTCCGGTTCGACAACCCGGAAAAAGCAATCGAAATACTACTGGCGCACAAATTCACGGTTGTGCCGGGTAAAAAACTTTATGAATTTTAAACGACCTTCAGATTCGCAGTCACCCGCGACACCCTTGCCGTTCGGCTAACTCTTCCCCTTGCCGGGCGAGTAATGGACTTGCACCACCTGGTCTGTGCGCCCTGCCGGGCGCACGATCAAAAAAAAGCGGTGTTCCCACCGCTTTTTGCCTTTTTGCCGCACACATCATTTCATAGAGGCTTTCCGCATTCCCTGCATCTGCCGTCGGAACCGATGACACCGATACATGCTTCATCGCTGCACAGCACCCTTTTCTCCCATTCGTCGTCAGAGTCCATAATTTCTTCTTCAGCCGGCAGCGCCCTTTCCGTCTGTGGATCTTGCCCCTGCGTCGCACGGCGCTCTTCGGGCAAGGCTCCTTCATAAACCCTGCCGCACTCCTTGCATCTGCCGTCCGTGCCGACGACACCGATACATGCTTCGTCACCACATAAAATCCGGTTCTCCCAGTCTTCATTTTCATCAAAAATGATCTCGTCGCTCATCTTGCTCCCCTGCGTAATGTTATCCGCCTCCTTATGACGTAAAATCCTAAAAGTCAAAGAGGATATTTTTATCACCCCTTGATACAGGCCAGCGGTGTGAGCCTGGCCACTTTTTTTGCAAGACCCGCGTCATGCACCACCTGAACAACATCATCGACGTTTTTATACGCTTCCGGCATTTCCTCGGCAAGGGTGGCTTTGCCGGCGGACATGACGAGAACCCCCTGCCCGGCCAGTTCTCGGCTTATCGATCGCCCTTTAGCTGCTCTGATCGCGGCCGAGCGACTCAACACGCGACCCGCTCCGTGGCAGGCACTGCCGAAAGTTTCAGACATCGATTTTTCTGCACCCGCAAGCACATAAGAACCCGCTCCCATATCGCCCGGGATCAGCACCGGCTGTCCAACTTGTCGATAGGCCGCCGGAATCAGAGCATGACCCGCCGGATAAGCGCGTGTGGCGCCTTTACGGTGGACACAAAGTTTTTTTTCGGCGCCATCGATTATAAAGGATTCAACTTTGGCAATGTTATGGCAGACATCATACACCAGTCGCATCTGCAATTCACGTGGCGCAATTCGCAGAGTCTTTTCAAAAACCTCTTGCGTCAAATGCATCAGTATCTGACGGTTCGCCCATGCGTAGTTCGCCCCGCAGGCCATGGCCGCCAGATAATTTTTACCCTGCGGGGAACTCAGATAATCACACGCGAGCTGCCGGTCCGGCAGTGCAATACCTGTTTTGTGCTGGTTTTTGACCATCAGTGCCAGATAGTCATCGCAAATCTGATAACCTAGTCCGCGCGACCCTGTGTGGATCATTACCGCAATGGAACCTTTGTTCAGGCCGAAGGCGCGCGCCGCTTTTTCGTCGTATATCTCTTTGACTAGCTCTATTTCCAGAAAATGATTGCCGGAACCCAGTGTCCCGAGCTGGTCTTTGCCCCGCTCGAGCGCCCGCGCGGAAACCAGTTGTGGATCCGCTCCCGCCATGCAACCCCCGTCTTCGGTTGCTTCGAGATCCTCGGGAGAGCCGAAGCCTGCCTTAACCGCCCATGCCGCCCCCTCCTCGAGCACTTTTTTCCGGTCACGCACGGAGAGTTTCACATGGCCTGAAGAGCCGACGCCTGACGGTATGTTGCGATACAAGGCGGTGGTCAACTCCCTTAAGCTCTCCTGAATATCGTCAAGCGTCAGAGACGTAGCCATCAGGCGGCAGCCGCAATTTATATCATAGCCGACACCTCCCGGCGAGATGATCCCCTCCTCCATATCGAAGGCGGCGACCCCGCCGATAGGGAAGCCGTAGCCCCAGTGCACATCCGGCATGGCCAGAGAATAATTGACGATGCCCGGCAGGCAGGCCACATTGGCCACCTGTCTGGCGCTTTCGTCTTTTTCCAGCAGGCCCGACATTTTCTCGCTGGTGTAAATAATGCCCGGCACACGCATGGCGCCTGTTTTCGGCACCAGCCAGCGACACTCGTCAATCTTTTTCAGTTTTATTTCCTTCGTCATTTCAAAAGTCAGTGAGGGAAAAAGAATAAAATATGATCCGGTAAATAACTATCCGGCGGCACAAACAAAGGCGGGAGGCTTTTTAATCTTTGAGCTGCCGTGCCAGAACGGTCCAGTTCAACTGCCCTGTTTTTTTAACATGCAGCGTACGATATTTGCCGAAGGGAACGAGGGGAATGATGAAACACAGCCATAGTCTCTGGATTACAGACCCGCACCGGGGGCAGGTATTTTTATCGTGTGTGACAAATGAAGGGCCGAAAGAGAAACTTTCTTTTTTGGTAGTAGCCATATCCCAGAAAAACTTGCCCGGTCCGCTTTCATCGACATCTTTAGTTCTCGACAGACACGTCCTGCAAAAAAGCGCTTTCTTGGCGCAATTTATCGAACAGTAAACGCTCTCTCCGACCATATATCCATCAAAATCAGAGAACTGTTTACAATAATCACATGTCTTCATGTTATCTCCCCTTTTTTCAGGTAAGTGAAAAACACGAAAATCCGGCCCATATTATGTCTGCCTTTTGTCCGCCCTGCAGCCATTTTATATCATACATGCGTCATCATAAACAATTATTCCATAAATTTCATTATAAAAATATACGACCGGCGTTTTTGACATTAAAGCTCAGAAGCATGCGCGAAGAATTCAAACGTCAAAGATGACCCGCGCCACCCATCCCGACTTTTGTCTGAGGACTCTCAAACCGTGATATGTGACTGCCTTTATCTCAAGTTTCGTCTCTATTTTTCCTCCGGCGGGCGGCTCTAGATACAAGGCGGCGTCAAGCCGTTTGTATCCGCCTTTTTCTATCCGGCAATCGCGCAGCGCCAGACCTTTAGCGTTGAACAGATAAAGGATTTCGCGCAAAAAATTGACCAGCAAGTCTTCCGTATCCACCCCCTCCACAATAATCCTCCTGGCCTGTAGCCTTGAGGTACGTCCGGCAGGCACACCCGCCAGAAGTTCAGCCAGCGCAAGTGCCGCGCGGGCAAAAAGTTCTTTTTTCGTTCGGGCGTAAATTTCTATTCCGATATCCGCTGTGTGGTCGATCAGTGTGTATTTTGTCATGCCTCAAATATATCCGACAAACTCAGCGCCGGCAAGTACTTGCTGTAACACCGGCTCGTATGGCGGAAAAAATCGTTTTTTGTTGCATATGAAACGATTCGGCTGTATTGTTGGAGAAATTGGCGCTTTGGGCTATGGAATGACCCTGCCGAAGTGCCTTTACTGCAGCGCCCCTCCTCCGGACGGGCGCGCAGGGCGAATTTAAACCCTAAATAACAGGAGGGAAACATGACACAGGGAAACGAAGCAAGACCGCCTTTTCCGCCTTTCAACGCGGATACGGCCGCACAAAAAGTACGGATGGCGGAAGATGCATGGAATACACGCGATCCGGAACGTGTGGCTTTAGCCTATACAACGGACAGTGTGTGGCGCAACCGTTCGGAAATTATACACGGCCGCGACGAGATCAGATTGTTTCTCAAGAGAAAATGGGCCAGGGAGCTTGATTACCGTCTCATTAAGGAAGTGTGGGCTTTCCATGAAAACCGTATTGCCGTGCGTTTTGCCTATGAGTGGCATGACGATTCCGGAAACTGGTTTCGTTCGTACGGAAACGAAAACTGGGAATTTACGGACACCGGTCTGATGCAGCGGCGCATTGCCAGTATTAACGATCTTCCCCTCAGTGAGGCCGAACGTAAGTATCATTGGCCGCTGGGCAGACGACCCGACGATCATCCGGGCCTGTCTGAACTTGGTCTGTAAGGCTTCACGGGACGCCGGCACTGTTGCACGAATTTATTCTTCCTGTGTTTCCTGTTGTTCAGTGTCCGGCGTATCCGGATCATCATCTCCGTTGCTCTCGTCGTCGCTTTCCGATGTTGTACGGGCAAGACCGACCAGGTTTTCATCACCTCCCAGCTCGATGAGCTTGACTCCCTGGGCGATCCTTTGATTGACCGGAATCTCGTTTACCCGCAGGCGGATGACTTTGCCGGTAGAGCTGATCAGCATGACCTGTTCATCGCCGATGACCTGAAGAACACCGGATACATTGCCGACTTTGGCAACTGTCTTGAGGTTGATGATGCCTT
Source organism: Smithella sp. (assembly GCA_012522275.1). GTDB lineage: Bacteria > Desulfobacterota > Syntrophia > Syntrophales > Smithellaceae > UBA8904. The sequence continues at coordinate 4,729 of JAAYKU010000030.1, read as the reverse complement.
TGCCCCCGCGTGACTGAACACGGTATCTCTCTATAGATGTGCATTTACCATAGCCGTTTTCCGAAACGGTCAGCATGAAGGTATTGTTTGCCGGAATTTCCATGCCGATGACATCGTCTCCTTTGCCGAGATTGATGCCGCGCACGCCACGGGCCGTGCGGCCCATATCCCGCACGTCATCCTCTTTAAAACGGATGGCCATGCCCAGGCGCGTAGCCAGGAATATATCCTGGCTGCCGTCGGTGAGCTGCACATCTACCAGCTCGTCGTCTTCATCGATGGAAACTGCAATGATGCCTCCCTGGCGCGGGTTGGAATAAGCGGCCAGATCCGTCTTTTTGATGATTCCTCGTTTGGTCACCATCACGACGAACTTATCCGGCAGGAACTCCCTGACCGGCAAAGTCGCGCTCACCTTCTCGCCGGCAGAGAGATTGACGAGATTGACAATAGCCTTCCCCCGGGCGGCGCGTCCCGCTTGCGGAATCTGATAAACCTTGAGCCAGTAGACCCTGCCTTTATTGGTAAAGACCAACAGATAATTGTGGGTGGAGGCAATGAAGATTTTTTCGACAAAATCTTCCTCTTTGGTACCCATACCGACCTTGCCGCGTCCGCCACGCCGCTGGCTCCTGTAGAGGCTGACAGGATTGCGCTTGATATAACCGGTGTGTGAAACCGTGACGACCATATCCTCTTCCACAATCAGGTCCTCAATATTGATGTCCTCCGTGGAGGCGACAATTTCCGTGCGTCGCTCATCCGCGTATTTTTCCTTTATTTCCTTGAGCTCATCGACAATTACCTGCAGCACTTTGAGGGGATCGGCTAAAATCCCCTCGAGCCTGATGATCAGTCTGGAAATCTCCGCGTACTCTTCATCGATCTTTTCGCGCTCGAGCCCGGTCAGTCGCTGCAGGCGCATCTCCAGTATGGCTTTTGCCTGAATTTCCGTAAGATTGAACCGGGCGCACAAGGCGGCCGATGCATCCGCCGGGCTTTTGGACATCTTGATGACATGGATGACGTCATCGATATTGTTGAGCGCGATGATGTACCCTTCGAGGATGTGCGCTCTCTCTCTGGCGCGCGCCAGTTCGAATCTTGTCCTGCGGGTGACGACTTCCTGACGGAAAGAAACGAAACGCTCCAGCGTTTCCTTGAGATTCAAGACCAGCGGACGGCCGTCGGCAATCGCCAGCATGATAATGCCGAAGGACACTTCCATCTGTGTGAATTTGTAGAGCTGATTAAGTATAACGGCTGAATTTTCATCGCGCTTTATGTCGATGACCACACGGATACCTTCACGGTCGGACTCGTCGCGCAGATCGGCAATGCCGGAAATTTTCTTGTCCCGCACCAGATTGGCGATTTTCTCAATGAGGGAGGCTTTGTTTACCTGATAGGGCAACTCTGTAATAACGATGGTTTCGCGATCGTTGCGGGCATTTTTCTCAATGAGTGCGCGGGCGCGGATGCGCACGATGCCGCGTCCGGTGCGGTATGCGGATAAAATTCCTTCGCGTCCGTTGATGAAACCGGCCGTGGGAAAATCCGGACCGGGGATGTATCTGATCAACTCATCAATGGATATTTTAGGGTTTTTAATCAGAGCGATCGTGCCGTCGATAACTTCGCCTAAATTGTGCGGCGGAATATTGGTCGCCATGCCCACGGCGATACCGGACGAACCGTTGAGTAAAAGCAGCGGAATGCGCGTGGCCAGCACCGACGGCTCGGTGAGAGACTCGTCATAGTTCGGCACGAAATCGACGGTGTCTTTTTCGAGATCCGCCAGCACGTCTTCCGCGACCCGCTCCAGGCGCACCTCCGTATAACGCATGGCCGCAGGCGGGTCGTCATCGATGGACCCGAAGTTTCCCTGTCCGTCCACCAGTGTATAGCGCATGGAAAAATCCTGCGCCATGCGCACCAGTGTGTCGTAAATTGCCGCGTCCCCGTGCGGGTGATAGCGACCCATGATATCACCGACGATGCGCGCGGATTTACGGTAGGGCCTGTTGTAGCGGTTTCCCCCTTCGTACATGGCGTACAAAATGCGTCTGTGCACCGGCTTGAGGCCGTCGCGCACATCGGGAATTGCCCGTCCGACAATCACGCTCATGGCATAAGCCATGTATGATTTTCTCATTTCATCTTCTATGTTCACAGGTGTCTGCCTGTAATGCATGTCACGTTCCATTGTTTCCAATCCCTCTTATCTTGCTTTAAATAAACGGTATCGCACCGGCCGTGATTTCTGTTTTATTTCATACGTCCCAAGCTGCAGGTATTATATTTTTTAAACATCCAGATTTGATACATACAAGGCGTTTTGGTAGATAAAGTCCCTGCGCGGCTCCACCTGGTCACCCATCAGTGTTGTGAATATTTCATCCGCCTGTACCGCGTCGTCAACGGTCACCTGCAGAAGTGTGCGCTTGTCAGGGTTCATGGTGGTTTCCCAAAGCTGCTCGGGGTTCATTTCACCCAAGCCTTTGTAGCGCTGGATGGTCAGGCCTTTTTTCCCCATGGCAACAATATGGTCCACGAGATCTTTTGTGGACTCAAGTATCACCGGCACGGCAGAATCTTCCCCCTGATCATGGTAAGGAGGCTCCCCCAGGACGGCCACCTGGCCCAACTGGGTGTGAATCTCCCCGAATTGCGGCGTCAGAAAGGTCTCGCGGTCGATACAGCTGGTTGATGTTTTACCGTTTTTACGAATGACAAAAATCATCTTGTAGCCGCCGTGATCCGGATCTTCGTCGATACGGTAATCAGCTATTATGTCATTGCCTACGGCCACGACTGTCCGGGCGGCTATTTTTAAAAGTTCATGTTCATTCTGAAAGGTTCTCTCCATCAACACCGGATCGCCAGCCAGTACGCGTATCAATCTGCGGTCCCGGCCCTCCCTTTCAAAGCGGTCAAGCATATCTTCAATGCGCATCACTTTTTTGACAAGTGAAAGAAGCTTCGCCCCGGAAACGGGAAAAGGGCTGCCGTCGCCCATCTGGAGACGGACTTTTTCGACGCCGTTTTCCAGTACATAGTTTTTCATCTGATCTTCGTTCTGGATATAGAGCTCCTTTTTCTTTTCCACAACCTTGTACAAAGGAGGCTGAGCGATATATAAATGACCCCTTTCGATCAATTCCCTCATCTGCCGGAAAAAGAAAGTCAAAAGCAGTGTCCTGATATGAGCGCCGTCCACATCCGCATCTGTCATGATAATCACTTTGTGGTAGCGCAGCTTGCTGATATCGTAGTCATCCGCGCCGATGCCCGCACCGAATGCCGTGACCATTACCTTGATCTCCTCATTTTGCAGCATCTTGTCGAAGCGGGCTTTTTCTACATTGAGAACCTTTCCCCTCAGGGGCAGTATCGCCTGATATTTACGGTCGCGCCCCTGCTTGGCGGAGCCGCCGGCGGAATCTCCCTCCACCAGATAGATCTCACTCAAGGCGGGGTCTTTTTCCTGGCAATCGGCCAGTTTTCCGGGCAAGGAGCCGACCTCCAGCGCTCCTTTTCGTCTGGTAAGTTCGCGAGCCCTGCGGGCCGCCTCACGGGCTCTGGCCGCATCCATGCATTTATTTAAAATCTGCCTGGCGACAGACGGGTTTTCCTCCAGATAGGTGCCTATTTTTTCATAGACAATTCCTTCTACCAATCCCTTTACATCCGAGTTGCCCAGTTTTGTTTTCGTCTGTCCCTCAAACTGTGGATTACGTACTTTGACGCTGATGACGCATGCCAGTCCCTCTCGCAAATCCTCACCGCGCAGCGACTCCTTGCCGTCTTTGATAATTTTATTGGCCGTGGCGTAATTATTGAAAACACGCGTCAGAGCGGAGCGAAATCCAACCATGTGCGTTCCGCCTTCCACGGTATTGATACTATTGGCGAAAGAAAAAATATTTTCCAGATAGCTCTCATTGTACTGCAGTGCGACTTCGACGGTGCAATCCTCGCGCGACCCGTTAATATAAATCGGATTTTTATGAAGGGTCTTTTTGTTGCGGTTGATATACTCGACAAAAGAAACTATCCCTCCCTTGTAGAAAAATTCCGTTGATCTATCATCGCGTTCATCAGTCAGTGTTATTTTGATACCGGAATTCAAAAAAGCCAGCTCTCTCAATCGGTTGGCAATAACGTCAAAGCTGAATTCCGTCTCCTCAAAAATCTTGTCATCAGGCAGAAAAGTTACAGTTGTACCTCTTCCCTTTGTTTTTCCGACCTTGGTCAAAGGACCGTCCGGCACGCCCCTTTTATAAGTTTGACGATAAACATTCCCGTCTCGGCGTACTTCGAGTTCACACATTTTGGACAGAGCATTGACCACGGAAACTCCGACACCGTGCAGGCCGCCCGATACTTTATATGAATCACTGGTGAACTTTCCGCCCGCGTGCAGTTTCGTCAAAGCTACTTCCGCCGCCGATACTCCTTCCGTTTTATGGATTTCCACCGGAATACCGCGGCCGTTGTCATCAACCACGATGCTGTTATCCACCCGTATCTTGACGGTAATATTGTCGCAAAATCCGGCCGCCGCCTCGTCGATACTGTTGTCCACCACTTCATACACCAGATGGTGCAGCCCGTCCTTGCCGGTTGAACCTATATACATGGCCGGGCGCTTGCGCACCGCCTCCAGCCCCTCTAAAACTTTAATGCTGTCCGCATCGTACATCTGTGTCATAAAACCTTACCAGCT
>JAAYKU010000029.1 GCA_012522275.1 Smithella sp. | reverse complement strand
GCCGGCCCGTTTGTCTTACGGCGATGATTTATGCATCGTCTTGTTTCTATTTTTGGTTTTCCAATTCACCGAGGCGCTTTTTGACGTCGGACAAGGCGTCTTCAAAATACTTCGCCTGTCCCTGGAGCGCGTCGATTTCCTGTTCACGTGTCGGGGCGGCAAAAGTCATTTGCGAAGCTGCGCCGAAAGGCATTCCCCAACGGCCGAAAAAACCGCGGCCTCCCCGGCCTCCGCGCGCCCCCCTGAAACCGGCGCCCATTCCCCGGCCGAAACCGAAACCCATCCCTCTGCCGCGGCCGCCCGCAGTACTGGCAAAGCCTGGCGTTGCATATCCCGCGCAGTAGCCTGCGCCTCTTCCTGTCATTGGTCCCATTCCTGTTGGACCTGTTTGATCTCCTCTGGGCATATCAAAACCTCCTTTTTTGTTAATCGATTTTAAAACCCGGCGAAAAATGCGTCGTAACCGGCCCGTAGCTCCAATCAGTGGCTGCCGGCTCAAAAGTTAGAGCAATCAGATCGCATCACACTGTCAGTAAAATCTCCGACGGTTTTCGCCTCTCCCGCTTTATGTTTAAGCACTTTGCGTGCCAGAGGGTCGCGTCGAGGCGTAAAATGAAATTCATTGTAGTTACAATGTGTTAGACAGGTATCGCTGTGGCAGGCAGGAAATGGCAGGCAAGTGGCATCGCGTAAATGCGACTGATTTTGTTCAATGAGTCGCTTTAGCGCGACTCGTTGGGCATCCCGCGGAGCGACCGCCTCAGGCAGAAATTCAAACTTCGCCACTGCATGTCGCACGGACAGATTTTATGCCAGTCCGGTTCGCAGGCGGCAGCTCTGTGGCCGCCGCCCGCGCTTGAGTATCTGCATGCCTGTCGGCATTCCCATCGCCGGTGGTCTTTACTTTTTGTTTTGGCCATTTTTTTGAAAATTCGTCGCCGGATTTTCAGATCCGGCCCCGTGCTTTGTTGTGCCACCTTCCTTACTATCCGGTTTTCTTCCGGATTTTTTGACGACGATTACGGCAACGACGATGATTAGTACAATCACGACAAACAGAATCAGTTCTCCATACAAAGCATTCATTTTTAACATATCCTTTCCAGGGCAAAACCCGACATAATAATGTTGATCAGGCCTGATATGGGCATGGCGGTTGTGGCTCATCTGCGGCTTCGGCCGTCGCCGGACATGGGTTGCCCATGCGGAGAAGGCAAAGCCTGACAGATGCCCGAAAGCAGAACCATCCGGCCAAACCAGGCAAAGCGTACTGTGTTAAGAAAGGATTTTTAAAGGTGGGCCACGCTGTGAACTGGCGGCGAAAAAGAAACTTTCCGGACCGGCGTACGCAATGTGATTGTACACGCATGCAGAAACTGAAAGGCCGGCGCCTGGAAAGATGTGTGCGGAAACGATTCCCGGAAGATACGGCTTGATCCGCAACCTGTTTTGCGCATCTACAATAGCAGAGCCGTCCGGTTTTTCGACAACCGGGATGTTTGCGAGATTGTATTTGCAGGCGTGGGGGATGTCGGCAATATTTGCAGACACAGTAAAAGCCAGAAGAAGGAGTATGGATCTGCAGCTGATTTTAGTTATGGTGTCCTTCATGCAAATTCACCCGACACTTTTTTGTCCGCTTGTTTATCTATATCTATTTTATGATTAACGCAAGGCCGGCGATGAACGTTCAGAGCCGCAGACGTTTATCTTCACTCCATTGTCTCGTTGCCATATGTTGGTGCTTTTGGTAAGATGATTTATATAGACGATTCCATCCGGAAAGGGGAAGTCAATGGATATGAAACTCTGCGAAATTCACCATGTTGTGATGGGGGCGGATCTGAATCATCACGGCACTTTGTTTGCCGGCCAGGGGGCCAAATGGTTTGTCGAGGCGGGGTTCATCGCCGCCGCGAACCTGACGCAGCCGGAAAGCGTTGTCTGTGTGAACATTCACGGCATGAAATTTCTCCAGCCCGCGCCGGCCGGAACCGTGATCCGCTACGTCAGCAGGGTCGTGCTGGCGGGCAAAACCCGTCTGGTCAGCTTCGTGCGGGCGACGATAAGTAAAAACGAACAGCTGCTGGTGGAGGGTTTCCTGACATTTGTTCATGTCGGCCGGGACGGACGGCCGCTGCCGCACGGTATCGTTATCGAAGCGACGACACAGGAGGAAAAAGAACTGCAGGAGCGGGCGCGCGGCCTGTGACGACACTTCCGGAGCTGCCCGCAGCGGTTATATAACTACGGACACAAATGGAGATTGATGATGGAGAAAAAAATTCAGGATGTGCTCGACAGGTTTTCATACGGAATTTATCTGGTCACGATTGCTACGCCGGAAGGCTACAACGGGATGATCGCCTCGTGGGTGACGCAATGCTCGCATGAACCCCCGCGCCTGGCTCTGGCCATTCGAAAAAACCGCCTGTCGCACGCGCAGATTCTCGAAACAAAAAAAATCTGTTTCAATGTCCTGCCGCGCTCTTTTGCCGGCACGATCAAAAACTTCAAAATTACACACTGGAAAAACAAATTCGATACAGTCGGCTACAGTCTTTCCGAAGGCGGCCTGCCCGTTGTGGACGAGTGCATCGGTTATCTGGAATGCGCGGTGGAGCAGGCGCTCGACGCAGGCGACCATACGTTGTTTATTGTCCGGATTGCCGCAAGCGGCATGATTAATCCGGGCAAGTCCCCGGGACTTACCACGCTTGATTACGGCGGGGTTTACCGGGGAGAGTCATAATCCCCGCTGCCGGCGGCCTCAGGCATGTGTCGCCCCCGTGATGTGACAAAACTGCCGCAGGCCCGCCAGCCGGGCGATACCGGCGATGGTCACACCGTAAAACACAGTGTCCTGCCTGGCTTTCACAATGGAGTCGATCGTGCCGTTGACCACCGTGCTTCCCGTGGCAAAAACCGCATCGGCCCAGCGGGCGTTTTCGGCAAAACGCTCCGGCCCGTCAATGGTCACCCCGCATTTTTTTGTTCCGATATTGTCCGGATTCAGATCGCAGACGCGTACATGTTTTCGCGTCGCCAGTATTTCCAGAAGGCGCGGCTGCAGGCCGACAAGCAGGACGTTTTGCGCCGCGCCGGCAAATTTGTCCAGATAGCCCGCAAAAGTTTCGCCGCAGCGCATAAGGTCGTCGTTTTTGCAGTGGAGAGCTTCGGGCATTTTGCCGATTTCCGCCATGATGGCGTTTAAAGAAGAGATGAAAATCGCGCGCCGCGCATTTGTATCGAGGCGAAATGAAAGGATCTCCTTGACCGATCCTGTGTAATGGAAATAGGAATCGGAAAAGGCCTGTCCTTTTTTCCCCATAAATTCCGCTTCGATGAGACGCTCTTTCCCCAGCTGGATGGGGTAATCGTCATGCAGCGGGTTGCCGATGGCCTCTTCGGGAGAAAGCGCCCTGCAATTGATCGTAATCAGCTCATTGTCCATGCCGCGCTCGTCAGTCAGAGCCTTCAGCTTTTCTCTGGCAAGATCAATAATCATTCGCTGTCTGTGATCTCCTTGTATCCGTATTTGGCTTTAATCTGCCGCGCGGCCGGCGAGATGAGAAATTCCGTGAAGCGGCGGGCCGCCTCCCGGCGCGGCGAGCCGGCAAGAACGCAGGCGCAGTAAACTACCTCAGGCGCCTGTCTCATTTGATAAAAGCAGCCTTTTTGCCCTGCGGGCGTAAGTGCGTGCATCGGTGAACAGAAGGCTGCATCCACCGCGCCGATGGTAGCGTACTGAAAGACCTGGGCGATGTCCTGGCCGATAACGAGTTTCGGCTCCAGCTCCTTCCAGAGATTCGCCCTTTCCAGCGCTGCTTTGGCATGTGTCCCGTGAACGGCCGTTACGGGATTGGGGATGGCGATTTTTCTGACTCCTTTTTGCTCCAGCGCCTCCTGCCAGGTGGCAAGCCGGCAGAAATTGCGGTCGGCCGACCATAGGATCACCTCTCCTAGTGCGTAAACAAACGGTTTTTCACAAAGTGATTTTTCATTAAGCAGCGTGGGCCTTTCCAGATCGGCGGAAAGAAAAATATCGTAAGGAGCGCCGTTTTCAATCTGCGCGTAAAGGCGTCCCGCCGACGCGAAGGAGGTGACCACCTTCATGTTGGTTTCTTTTTCAAAGGCCGCGGCAATCTCGTGGAAAGGTTCAATAAAGCCGGCCACGACCGCGACGTAAAGCTTCCGGTCTGCGTCTGCGTGCGCGGCCAAAGGGCAGGTAAGCACAAGCAGCAGGCACAAGGCCGCCGGAAGATTTCGTTTTTTCCTTTTTTCATGCGGGTTTTGTTTCATGGTGTCTCCGCGGTTTGTGAAGCGCTGTCGGCGGCACACCTTATAGGTATTTCCCGCAGATATGTCAAGAATAACATAGTCTCCGGGGGGCCGGACCGCCCTGTGGCGGACTTTGTGCAAAAATGATTACGAAATGACCTTGATGCCCGGGAGGTGACGCCAAAATATAAAACTGGCTGAAAATGAAATTAATATGCTATAGTTTTGGGCAGCGGAAAATGACAGTGTTCTAAAACATACCGGCCGATAAAAGAAGGAGGTCTTGTCATGAGAAGAAATTATTTTATATTACTTCCGGCTGCGGTGATGGTCTTTTTACTGCTGCCTTTTGCCTCTATGGCCCGTGATATTGCCCCTGTTGTTTCCACCGACTGGCTGCAGGCGAATCTTAAGAACCCCAAACTGGTCATTTTGGATGTGCGCCGTGTTGAAGATTACCGCGAAGGCCATATCCCTGGTGCGGTAAGCGCCTTTTACGGCGCGTGGGCTTACATGAGAGACGGGATGTTTGCGTCTTTGCCGGAAAAGGACGACGTCGACGATACCATCGGTTATTTCGGTATCGATTTTGACAATCTGATTGTGGTGACCGGCTGTATGGATACGCCCCGGCTCAGCTATCAGAGCGCCCGTGTAGCCTGTACGCTGCAGTATGCAGGCATCAAAAATGTTGCGCTTCTCGACGGCGGTATGAATAAATGGGTTGACGAAAAAAAACCTGTTTCGTGTAAAATTGAACGACGCAAGCCCAAAAGCTTCAAGGGTATATACTCCGGTGAGCGATTTGCGAGCAAGGCCTTCATCAAGGAAAACCTGGGGAAACTGATTTTGCTCGATACCCGCGAGCGCGAGTTCTTTTCCGGCGAAAAGAAGATGGACTGCATTCCGAAAACAGGCCACATTCCCGGCGCTTTCAATATGCCCACCTCCTGCGCCTTCAACGATGACAAAACCTTCAAAACAAAAGAGGAACTGGCTCAAATCGTGGAAGCGGCGGCGGGGAAAGACCGCAGTGCCGCCATTGTCACCTACTGCGACATCGGCCAGTGCTGCCCGACCTGGGCTTATCTGATGACGCAGGTGCTGGGTTATACCAACGTCAAACTTTACTCCGGAGCGATGCAGGAATGGGCGCAGGATCCGGATGCTCCGGTTACCAAAAACAATGATGCGTCCCCGGCGAACAAGTAGCACCGGGGCCTGAAAGCCGTCCGACCGAAATGAACAAGGAAGATTTCAGCTTTAAGCGTCAGAGTATTTTTTGTTCCGTAAGAGCGGGCAGGGTGACTGAAAAAGAGCAGTATGTTCCGTCGCATGTGCTGATCCATGTAGTTTCCGGCTGGCTTTGTGTGGTTGAAGCAAACTCGCAGCACATCTTTAAGCAGGGCGACACTTTTTTTGTCCGCCGCAACACGCTGGCAAAGTTTACCAAGCATCCGGAAGAAAGCGGTGCGGCGTTCAAAACGCTTAGCATTTTTCTTAAGAAGTCCTTCCTTCAGAAATATTCACCATCGGAAAACATCAAAACCGACCCGGCGGCTGACCATGCAGATGCATTCTGCCGCGTTAAAAAGCTGTGGCCGTCAGCTCTTGTGGACAATTTGTTCGACTCACTGCGGCTTTATTTCGACTCCGGCATGGAAATGAGCCGGGAATTGAGCGAGATCAAAACGAGGGAAATCATACTGATTATCAAAAAGCTTGACAGGTCCCTGTTTGAATCGTTGTTTCATTTCAGCGCACCGGATAAAATCGATCTCGTAGATTTCATGAGCAAAAATTTTGTTTTCAATGTTCCGCTTGAGACTTTCTCTAAAATGACCGGCCGCAGTCTCTCGACATTCAAAAGGGATTTCAAAAGAGCATTTGATGAGCCGCCCAGCCGATGGCTGAAGCAAAAACGGCTCGAACGCGCATATTATCTGATTAAGGAAAAGAACAAGGCGCCTTCAGATGTTTATCTGGAGGTCGGTTTTGAAAACCTTTCCCATTTTTCTTCGTCATTCAAAGAGGCTTTCGGTCGTAATCCGTCGGCCCTTGCTGGCCCGCACAACAAAGTGAATTTGGCCTTTGAACGGTAGCGACGTACACCAATTTTTTGTATAGTGATGTCGTTCGGCATCACGGTGTCACGGCTTTTTACGCGGTTATACAAACAAACGTATGTTTAAATCAGGAGGTGGTTTCATGTATCAGCTGAAATTCGACCAGAAGGTTTGCGCCAGCTGCCGGCAGGCGGACTGTCTGCTGAAATGCCAGTACATGACTTTCAGTGGCCACAAGGAAGCACACGGAGAAATGATGAAAATCATGAAAGGCAGAGATTCCCGTGTGCTTCATGAATGCACGACATGCTACGCGTGCGAGGAATATTGTCAACGCGGCAATCACCCATTTTACCTCATTTCAGAGCAACGCGAGGAAAAGGGCATTTTTGCCGCGCCACGGCCCATCACCAACCAGTGGATAAACATGACGGTGATGCAGGGCAAGTATCTCGTCGGCGACGTGAAAGAGAAGGCCCTGTCGTGCTGCTACATCCCCGAACTGGGTCCGCTGGGTTCGGGCGAGATTTTCAAGGATGTCGCCGAGGCGGGCGTGTTCGGTACGGAATTTATGTGCCCGGCGGTTCATTCTCACTTCGCCCGTATGTCGGTTATTAAAGAGCGCCTCCCCTTGGTCATTGAAAACTACAGCAAGCTCGGTGTGAAGGAGGTTATCTGCCTGCATGACGAATGTTACGGCACGCTCACCTCCATTGCCGACGCCTACGGCATGGAAGTTCCTTTCAAGCCCGTTTATTATATGGACTTTCTGCTGGAAAGAATGAAAAAGCTGAAAGATAAAATCAAGCCGCTGAACATGACCGTGGCCTATCAGCGTCCCTGCTCCAACCGCCTGATACCGGACAAGCACCCCCTCGTTAAAAAAATATTCCGCCTCATCGGCGTCAAAGAGCCGAAAAGAACATATCAGGACGAAACCGCTCTATGCTGTGCTGAAATCATGTATTCCATCGGCGGATACGAGCTGGCCGATGACGTCCAGAAGAGAAACATTGACGATATGCTGGCCACGGGAGCCGAATATTGTGTTTTCAACTGTCCGGCCTGCCAGACGGCTTTTGCGCAAAAAGTGGAGAAGCGGGGGTTGAAAACGATACACATCATCGATCTTTGCAAAATGGCCATCGGCGAAATAGAAAGGGGGACGATATGAGCGACATTCTCAAATCCCTGATTGACATTGTCGGTGAAAAAGGTGTTTCCAACGCGCCGGAAGAATTATGGTTTTATTCACGCGACCCGGGCGTGCTCGCTCCGCACCGGCCTGATTTTGTGGTCGCGCCGAAAACGACCGAACAGGTGCAGAAAATTGTACAGCTGGCGAACCGCGAAAAGATTCCCGTGGTGCCGATGGGCAACGGCATGTCGCTGGCCGGGCTGGTGATTCCGCTCAAAGGCGGCATCGTCATGGACATGAAGCGGATGAACAAAATTCTGGAGGTCAATCCCATGGCCCGTTACGCGGTTGTCGAAGGGGGAACCTCCCAGGGCGCGCTCAAGGCGTATCTGGAAGAGCACCATCCCCGGCTCAGGCACAGCATTCCCGATTCTCCGTCCGTCACCACCATCGCGGCCAATGTTTCGCTGCACGGCCAGGGCCGGCTCACCAACCAGTACGGCTTCAACTCTGACATGGTTTCGGGGCTGGAAGTGGTTTTGCCCACAGGTGAAATCTGTCTTATCGGCTCTCCATCGATAGGGCCATACTGGATTTCCAAAGGGCCGACCATGCCCGATCTGTCCGGGCTTTTCCTGGGGTGGCTGGGCTGCACGGGGGTCATCACCAAGGTCGGCCTCAAGCTGTATCCCAATAAAAAAATCCGCGAGGCGGAGCTGTTTGTCACCGATCGTGTCGATCTGATTCCCGAAATTCTCTACAAGCTGACCGATCTGGAACTACTGGAAGACATCAATGTATGGTTTCAGCCCAAACCGTTCATGTTTCTGGGCAACTATCAGATTACGATCTTTTATACCGGGAGCACGGAGGCGGAAATCGATTTCAAGCGGAAGATGATCTGGGATTGTCTGCAGGAATACATGGATTCCAAAGACGGGGGCTTCATGGGAACGTATTATATGAAAGAAGCGCTTTTGCAGATGCCCGGGCGTAACGTCGCCGCATTTGCCGATGTGCCCCGGGGCGGCGGGTTCGAATATTCCGGGCCGATCGCGCCCATTGAACATTTTCCGCAATACGCCGCGAAGGTGGTGGAACTGGCCGCCAAATACGATGTCTTGTACGCCAGTACCGCCAGACTCATTTCCGGCGGTCACTCGATGATGTACAGTATATCTTTTGCCTTTAATCGTAACGACCCCGCGATGATGGATCGTGTGGAAAAGGCGCTTGACGAGGCCACTGTTTTCGCACTCGAAATGGGCGGCATCCCCTGGAAGCCTAATTTCAAGGAACAGAAGATGCTTCTTGAAAAGATGGAACCCAATGCGCGCAATCTGCTTTTGATGATCAAGAAAAACCTTGATCCACAGGGGATTATGAACCCCGGTAACTGGGAGGTGAACTCATGACCTACATTCGTCACATTGAACATGAAGACATCGTTCATCGCTGCTTCCGCTGCGGCTACTGCAAGTACCCGTCGGACTACAGCGATTTCAACTGTCCCTCTTATAAGGCTTTCGGCTGGGACACTTTCGCGCCGGGCGGCCGTATGTGGCTTACCCGTGCGTGGCTTGCCGGTGAAATCGAAACCTCCGCGCGTTTTGCAGAAATCATGTTTTCCTGTGTCGCGTGCGACAACTGTAAAAATCAGTGCGTATTCGAAAGATTCAAGGATTTTCTGCCGGATATCTTTCAGGAAACACGTGCCGAACTGGTAGGTGAAGGTCTTATCCCGCCGGGCGTGCGCGACTATTTCAAGGCAATTGTAACCAGTGGCAATCCCTACAAGCAGCCGCAAAGCGAAAGGGGCGACTGGGCCGAAGGGACAGGGCTCAAACCCTACACCAACCAGAAATATCTCTTTTACGCGGGGTGTGTCGGCTCATTTGACGAGGTGGGGCGGCGCATGGCTAAAAGTGTGGGGAAGATGCTGGTGGACGCGGGCCTGTCTGTCGGTATCCTGGCAGGAGAAGAGACCTGCGACGGCAATGACGTGCGGACGCTCGGTGAGATGGGCCTGTTTGAGGAGCTTGCCCGTGCCAATATCGAAAAATTCAAATCCAAAGGGGTCAAGGAAATCGTCACACTCGACCCGCATGCGCTCAACACATTTAAAAAAGATTACCCGGGCCTGGGCGGACGCTTTAAAGTCCGCCACTACAGCGAGGTTTTAGCCGAACTCATTAAAAAGAAAAAGATCAAGCTCAAGGCCTGGCCCGTAAAGATCACATATCATGACCCGTGCTATCTGGGGCGGCATCAGAATGTTTATCAGGCGCCGCGGGAAATTCTTAAAGCCATTCCCAAAGCCGAGTTTGTCGAAATGCACCGCCACCATGAGGACGCTTTTTGCTGTGGCGGTGGCGGCGGGAATTTCTTTACGGACATTTTGGGCACGGGCGAAGACAGTGCCAGCCGTGTGCGGGTGCGCGAAGCGGCCGCAACCGGCGCTTCGGTTCTCGCCGTCGCCTGCCCGAGCTGCGCCAAGATGCTTTCCGACGCGGTGAAAATAGAGAATCTGGAGGACAGTCTGGAGGTGCTGGGACTGGCGGAAATTCTGGAGCGCGCCCGGAAATGATGGAGATGAGGCTATGGCAATAGGCTATAGCCTCTTTGCTCTCCGCTTGCGGAGGTGGTCCGCTTCAGCGGGCCGGAGATGGAAACAGAAGTGCCCATGTGCAATTCGTGAAAACGACGCCAAGATTAAAAACGTCCACCCCCTGCCTCAGTCCGCAGGGGGCATGGATAAGTATAAAACATAAAGATCGCGATGGAGATAACAAGCAAATGAACAAAGAAGAAATGCTGGAGGAAGTGTTTAAACGGGCGAAATCCTATGAACTCAGAGGCGGCAATTGCGCGCAATGCTCTCTTTCCGCCATTTTTGAAGTGCTGGGCGTGGAGGACGACAACGTGGTGCGCGCGGCAACCGGTTTTGCCGACGGTGTGGGGCTTTCCGGCGACGGTCACTGCGGCGCTCTTTCCGGCGGCACGATGGCCATCAGTTATTTTTTCGGAAGGAAAAAAGAAGACCTGGCGAGAATGGGAAAACAGCTCCGGGCGCTTTTACTGGCGAAAAAATTCCACGAGCAGTTTCTAAAGGAATTTTCCACCTGCCGCTGCCATGACATTCAGCTCAAAAAGTACGGCCGCTTTTTCAATCTTTACGATATGGAGGATATGAAAGCGGCGGTGGCGGCGGGGATGCCCGAAGGCTGCTCCACGCTGGTGGGCCAGGCGGCCCGCATGGCGCTTGAGATAATCCTCGATGAGCAGGCGAAAAAAGATAAAAAGGCTGAATTGCCGGTAGTGTAAAAAATGATATCGCCATGGGCTGTCGTAGCGTGAGACGGGTGATATGTTTGTATAAAACCTTCCTTGCCGCTAAATTTTTCAGCAATAAAATAATTATACAGGTGAAAAAATGATCAAATCTATTTCTGAAAGTCCGCTTTATCCAATAGTCAACCCGAGAAGTATAGCGTTTTTCGGAGCCTCCAATACCTTCATGCGCATGGGGTCGATTATGTTGTCATCTCTGCAGGCGCTGGGCTACGAAGGAAAGATCTTCCCCGTCCATCCGGTGGAAAAAGAAGTCCGCGGCCTCACCGCCTATCAGCACATTAAAGATGTGCCGGAGGTTCCCGACCTGGCCATTATTGTTTTGCCGACGGAAATCGTCTGCCCCACACTAGACGATTGCGGCAGGCGCGGCATCAGACACGCGATTGTCGTTTCAGGGGGCTTTCGCGAGGCTGGTCCGGAAGGTCAGGCGCTGCAAAAGGAACTGGAAGAAATCGCCCGGCGCTGGGGCATCCGTTTTCTGGGACCCAACTGCCTGGGTGTTGCCAATCTGCACATGAAACTCAACCCCACGCCGATCAAGGCGGACTGTCCGCCGGGTTTTGTCGGCTTGGCCTCGCAAAGCGGAAGTTTTATCACTCAGATGTTCAACTACCTTCAGCGCCACGGCATGGGCTACAGTACGGCCTTAAGTGTAGGTAACGAGGCCAGTATCGACATTGTCGATTGCCTGGAATATCTTGGCGCATGCCCTCATACCAAAGTTGTCACTCTTTATATCGAAGGCATCAACCGCGGCGATAAATTCGTGGAAATCGCCCAAGCCGTCACGCCGAGAAAACCGATTGTCGCCCTTTATGTGGGAGGGTCAGAGGCGGGAAAGCAGGCGGGACTATCCCATACGGGATCCATGTCCGGCCCCAACGAAATCTATGACGGGATTTTCAAACAATGCGGCATTATCCGCGCGCGCACGCTCACTGAACTTTTTGATTACGCACTGGCTTTGGGAACCCTGCCGCGGCCGCGCGGCAACGGGGTGGTCATTCAGACTCATTCCGGCGGGCCGGGCGCCACGGCGGCGGATACCTGCGGGCGTGCGGGACTCACGCTGCCGCGCCTGTCTGACGAAACAGTGGAAAAGCTCCGGCCGATGATCCCCAAAACAGCCAGCACAGCCAACCCGGTCGATATGACCTTCAGCAAAAATCATGCTGACGATTATTTCGGCATACCGGATGTTATTTTACAAGACGAACGGGTGGATATGCTTCTGGCCTATTTTGTTTCCCCCTCGCTTTTTCTTGAACGGATTCTCGGCGAAATGGGCGTCGCCCCGGATGCAGTTCCCGAAGAGACGGGTAAGTTGATTGACGAATACGCCCGGCAGTTTATCAGCCTCACCGGGCGGCACCCGGATAAGCCGATCGTCGGGTTTACCTATCGCAGCCTGCAAGAAAGGATGGTGCGTACGCTCCTGGACAACGGCGTCCCCGTTTACCAGGAGCCACAGCGTGCCGCCCGTGCGCTGGCCGCTGTGCTGGAATATTACAAAAAAAGAGATGAAATGACGGCTGCACACTCCTGATGGGTCGATTCAGCCGCCGTGGGCCATGTTTTCGAGTGTTTCTCTTTCCAGAATGGTAATGGCGCGGCCTTGCACGGTCAATATACCGTCCGTACTCATTTTCTTCAGAGCGCGGGAAAGGGCTTCAGGCGTGGCTCCGATGATCTTGGCCAGTTCGCGATGCGAGATGGACAACTCCAGCCTGTCGGTTGCAGGCCCGGCTTTTTCAGACAGTGTGTGCAGAAAAAACGAGGAGAGCCTCTGTGGTACTTCCTTGAGGGCCAAAGATTCGATAAGCGTCATGGATTCTTTCAGACGCCTGGAAAGAATCTGGATGATATTGAGCAAAAGAGTCGGCTCTTTTTGCGCCACCGCCTCGACGAGATCACCCGGAATAACCATCAGTACGCTTTGCTCGACGGCGATGGCGTTGGCCGGAAAGGATTCGGTGGCAAACGCGGTGCACAGGCCGAAAGGCTCGCCCGACCCCAGCAGAGACAGTGTCTGCTCTTTTCCTTCAGCAGAGCTTCGTGACAGTTTGAGCTGTCCTGAAATCACTACATAAAAAGCCCTCACCTGGTCCGTCTCGCCTATGACCATCTGATTAGCTTCATATTTTTTATATGCCGCCTGCGCCACAAGCAGATTCATGCTTTCGGCCGACACTCCCTTAAACAGGCTGATGCCCTGTATCTGCTGATGAAAACTCATCAAAAATAATCCTCCATCTTGACCCAGGTCAATGACATTTTACATAACAGGGTTTAAATTACCAATTAAAAGATGACGGCTGCGTAAGAACAGGTGTCACGAATTAAAGCGGATGGCGAAAAATATTTTTCGATATAAAAAGGAGGAAAAAACATGAGCAAACAGGAACTTATCAAACATGCAGGAGATGCCGATTTCGAGGCGGACGTCTTAAAAAGCGACAAGCCGGCCCTGGTGGATTTCTGGGCGCCCTGGTGCGGGCCGTGCCGGGCGATCGGGCCGATTCTGGAAGAGCTGGCCGCGGAAATGGGCGGGAAGGTGGATATTGTGAAGGTGAATGTGGACGACAACCCGAAAATATCAGCTCAATACGGTATCCGCAGCATCCCCACCCTTCTGGTTTTTAAAGACGGTGAGGTTAAAAACA
This sequence comes from Smithella sp., assembly GCA_012522275.1. Classification (GTDB taxonomy): domain Bacteria; phylum Desulfobacterota; class Syntrophia; order Syntrophales; family Smithellaceae; genus UBA8904. The sequence goes on along the minus strand of JAAYKU010000029.1, from coordinate 4,471 downwards.
CGATCGTCGGCCTGGTGTCGAAGCAGCAGATTGCCGACGTCATTAATCAGAACCTGAATTGACGACAATGGAGAGTGAAAAATGAAAGAAGTTTTAATTTTTGCCGGCATCATTGCCGCCTGGTTTTTTCTGCAGGGATGGCTTTTGCCCCGCATGGGTGTTTCCACCTGAATGAGACCGGCCTGTCCGGTCGGGGACAGAAAAAAAGACAAATCAGCGGCAGAGAAAGAAGAAAAACAAACGACGGTTTCCGAAGGCCAATAGTCGGGGCCGTCATTGCCCATCTACCGTTTCGTTCAACATTTCAACTATTGAAAAAAAATGCTAGTATCGGCCCTGCTGCAGTAAAAGGGGAGGTATTGTAAAATATGACTTTGCCTGCATTACGGTTGAGCCGTCTTCTTATTGCGGCCGGAACCGTCCTTCTGGCCTTATCCTTTTTTTCCGCTAAGGCCGCAGACAAGCCGGCGAGTGTGCTGACGATGACGCAGGCCGTTGCCGTTGCGTTGGAAAACAACCATGAAATCAGGGCGGGCCGAAGCGCGTTGGCGGCAGGCAGGGCGGATGTCGGCATCGCGCGAAGTTATCTTCTGCCCAGGATATCGTTCGAAGAGCGCTATCTGCGCACCAACAATCCGGGTTGGGCGTTTATGTCCAGGCTCAATCAGTCACGCATCGAACAAAATGATTTCAATCCTCCCCTCCTGAACTCACCCGAGGCCATCAATGATTTTCAAAGCTCCATAAGTATAGAGCAGCCCGTATTTACAAAAAAAGCCCTCGTCGGCCTGGAAATGTCCCGGACGGAAGCACAGGCCCTACAAGAAGAGGTCCGGCACAAGCGCGAAGAGGTTGCCTTTTCAGTGGTGCGCGCCTGCCTTAATATACTGACGGCGAAGGAATATCGCCGTGCGGCAACCCTCGGAGTGACGGATGCCGAAGAGCGGCTGCGCGTCGCCTCTGTGCGCTACAAAAACGATGTGGGGCAATACGCGGACTTTTTGCGCGCGTCAACGTCGCTTACGGAGTCCAGACAAAAACTCAACGCGGCCGAAAAGAACGTGATGATCGCGAGGCGGGCTCTGGGGGTTTTACTGGCGACGAGCGGCTTGCCGGATGTGTCCGACGCGGATTTTGATTTTGTCCTCAGGGAGCCGGACTATTATGTACAGGCGGCACAAGGCCGGCCGGATCTGCGCGCGCTCGAGTTGCGTGCAGACAACGCACGCAATGATGTTCGCATGGCTCAGGCCGGCTACTTTCCCTACATCGGCGTGGGCGGCAGCTATCATCTTTATGATCATAATCTGCCATTGGGCTACGAAGGCAAAAGCTGGCAGGTGACGGCGTTTTTGCGCTGGGATCTGTTTGACGGGACGAAGCGCGAGTATGAAAGGGCAAAAGCCAGGCACCGGGAAACACAGACGCGCGAACATCTGGCGGCGGTGAAAAGCGGTATTTCATTTAAGATATACGAAACGTATCTCAATGCACAGGAGGCCGGACTCAATACCGGTCTTGCCCGGGAGGCGCTGGCCACGGCCCAGGAGGGGGCAAGGCTTTTGAAGCTGCGCTATGAAAACGGCCTTTCCCCCCTGGGGGATCTTTTGAGTGTCCAAAGCGCACTGGAGCAGGCACGCGCCGGCGTGGTGGAAAAAAACAACGCCTACAAAACCGCCCTGGCCGCGTTGAGCTTCGAAAGCGGTATTCTTTTGCAGGAGTTGAATATTGACGAACAAATTCGCTGACGGAGAAAATATTATGAAGAGGGTTGATCATCGTTTACGAAGGATATTTCGTCTTGCGTCCCGACTGACACTGCTTTGGCTTCTCATTGTCTCTTGCAGCACAAACCCCGCAGACCAGCAGGTGGAGCGTCCGGTGGTAGAGGGAGTGGAGGTGCTTGCCATAGAGCCGGCCGAGATAGATGAGGTGTATGAAACCACCGGCAACATCCGCTCCGAGCGGGAAAGCCTGGTGGCCGGCCGGGTGATGGGGGTTGTCACTTCCGTGCTCGTGCGTGAAGGCGACATGGTCAAAGCGGGGCAGTTGCTGGTCACCATTGACGATCGCGACGCGGCCCGGCGTCTGCACGCGGCGCAAATGACGCTCGAGTCCGCAAAGCAGAATATGCTTTTACAGGAAGCAACGTGGCTCAGGTATAAAAACCTCTTCGAGGAGAAGGCTTTGTCACGCCAGGAAATGGATCAGGTGGAAACTCAGAAAAATGTAGCCCGCGCGGAATATGAGCGGGCCGAGGCGATGGCCGACGAGGCCCGGATTCATCACTCCTTCACGCAGGTCAAAGCGCCGGTCGCCGGTCGCGTGACGCAAAAACACATCGACGCGGGTTCAATGGCCACACCCGGCATGCCTCTTTTGTTAATCGAGGAGACGGGCCGCTTCTATGTGGAGGCGGCTGTTGGCGAGCGACTCAGGGAAAAAATAAAGCCGGGCATGGCCGCCGAGCTGGTTGTGGACCGGCCCGCACTTTCACAGCAGACAACTGTCCATCGGGTGCTGACCTCCATCGACCCTCTGTCGCGTACATTCATCGTCAAAATCAATCCCGGCAATCTGCCTGTGTCCAGCGGGTTGTTTGTCCGCGTGCGGATTCCGGTCGGGAAAAAAGAGGCGATCGTGGTGCCCGCCGCTTCCATTGTCGAAAAAGGCCAGCTCACGGGTGTTTACGCGGTCGATGATGAAGGAATCATCACTTATCGCCTGGTACGCACCGGCGCGACATACGCGGGCAATACCGAAATTCTTTCCGGCCTGACCACGGGTGAGCGGGTGATCGTCAAGGGCGTAAAGCGGGCGCTCGACGGAGGCGTGCTCGCGGGAGGGAAAGCCCGATGAAAGGAGTCGGCATTTCCGGTAAAATAGCAAGGGTCTTTCTCAGGTCCAAGCTTACGCCCCTGCTGGTTGTCGCTTCGCTGCTGGTGGGCGTTTTCGCCGTCATGGTCACACCGCGCGAAGAAGAGCCGCAGATTGTCGTACCCATGGTGGATGTTTACGTGAGCTATCCGGGGGCCGGCGTGCGTGAAGTCGAGCAGCGCGTGACCATACCCATGGAGAAGCTCCTGTGGGAGATCAAAGGCGTGGAGTATGTCTATTCCATCGTCAAGCCCGGCTTCAACATTACCATCGTACGTTTTTATGTCGGCGAGAACATGGAAGACTCGCTGGTCAGGCTGTACAACAAGCTGATGTCCCACTACGATCTTATTCCTCCGGGCGTGTCGCCCCCGATGATCAAGCCGAAGTCTATTGATGATGTGCCGGTTCTGGCTTTCACACTCTGGAGTGGACAGCCCGGCTACACAGGCTATGAACTCAGGCGCATTGCGCTAGAGCTTTGCAGTGAGCTGAAAAAAGATGAAAATGTTTCTGAATTTTCGGTCATTGGCGGGCAAAAGCGCCAGATCCGCCTGACACTAGACCCGCAGCGCCTGCGCGCCTACAACCTTTCCGCACTTAAAGTCATGCAAAGCATCGCCGAGGCCAATGTGGTCGTTGCGTCCGGCTCGTTTCCCGCCGGCAATCAGGAAATGATTGTCGAGACGGGCGCCTTTTTGAAAGACGCGCGTCAGGTGGGAGATCTGGTCGTGACCGTCCAAAACGGCCGCATAGTCTATCTGCGCGACGTGGCGGACATTACCGACGGGCCTGCCGAAGCGGCCGATTATGTCTTTATGGGCCTGGGGCCGGCCGCCGCGAAAAAAAATCTCAAAGGTTCGGCCGCATCACAGTCGGAGGCGGTGACAATTGCCCTTGCCAAGCAAAAGGGAGCCAACGCCAGCCTGGTGGCCGATGTGGCGATCAAAAAAGTGGAAGCCCTCAAAGGGGAGTTGATCCCTTCGGATGTGGAGGTGACCGTTACGCGCAATTACGGCGAGACGGCCAAGGAAAAATCAGACGAACTTCTGCAACACATGCTGATTGCCACCATTTCCGTGATTATCCTCATCGCTTTGTTTCTGGGCTGGCGCGAATCGCTGGTGGTGGCCGTGGCTGCTCCGGTGACGCTGGCCCTGACCCTGCTGGTCAATTATCTGCACGGTTACACCTTGAACCGCGTGACTCTTTTCGCCCTCATCTTTTCAATCGGCATACTGGTGGACGATGCCATTGTCGTAGTTGAAAATATCAGCCGGCATTTTCGCATGCGCAAAGCCGGGCCTTCCACCACCGTGCAGGCTGTTGACGAAGTCGGCAATCCCACGATTCTGGCCACCTTCACGGTCATTGCCGCCTTAATGCCCATGGCGTTTGTTTCCGGCCTGATGGGCCCGTACATGCGGCCGATACCCGTCGGCGCGTCGGCCGCGATGCTTTTTTCACTGCTGGTGGCCTTTATCGTCAGCCCGTGGCTGGCCTATATTGTTTTAAAGAATGTCCGCTATAGCCATACCGGTGAAGAAGAGGAGAAAAAACAGGGCGGTTTTTACGCAAAGCTGATCGGGCCGCT
>JAAYKU010000223.1 GCA_012522275.1 Smithella sp. | reverse complement strand
GGGAATCAGGGCCAGCCTGGTGGATGAATTCACCGATGTGAGTATCGCGGGCGATGAAACCATAATTGACGAGGCACGCGGGTGTGTGGTGTCTCTTCTTGCCCTGTCGCCGGTTGTCGAGGGCATCACGCTCGAAGGATTTGAATACCCGCTTGCCGGCGAAAATCTCATCATCGCTGAGTCGCGCGGGATCAGCAACACCATCACCGCGCCGGTCGCGTCGGTCCGTGTACAGTCAGGAAACTTACTGATTGTCCGTTACCGCCGTCCCGGCGTTTTTCCGGAGGCAGTGTAAATGGCAAAAATATTAAAGATATTGTGTATAGGGGGATCCGACAGCGGCGCCGGCGCCGGCATTCAGGCTGACCTGAAAACTATCAGTGTCTGCGGGTGTTACGCGACGACCGTGATTACTGCCGTGACGGCGCAAAACACGCGCGGCGTGCAGGGAATTTTCCCCGTGTCACCGCAATTCATCGCCCGGCAGATCGACGCGGTTCTTTCCGATATCGGCGCGGACGCCGTCAAGACAGGCATGTTTTCATCACGGGCGGCTGTGGCTGCCGCTGTGGAAAAGATAGGGCAATACCGTTTAAAAAATGTTGTAGTCGATCCCGTCATGGTCGCCAAAGGCGGCCATGCCCTGATGGAGGGCAAGGCGGTTGGAGGGGTGATTGCAAAGCTCCTGCCCGTGGCCCGCGTGGTAACACCCAATATCCCGGAGGCTGAGGTTTTGTCAGGACTTCGCATTCGATCTATAGACGACATGAAAAAGGCCGCGGCGGTCATCCGGGGGTTCGGTGTGAAAAATGTAGTCATCAAGGGCGGCCACCTGGCGCTGGGCCGTAAAACCGGCAGCGTGGATATACTCTATGACGGAAAAAACTATCATGAGTTTACCGCGGACTGGATCAAAACGAAAAACACACACGGCACAGGCTGTACATTTGCCGCGGCACTGGCCGCTTATCTGGCGCGCGGGGCAGACGTGCCCGATGCGGTTGTCGCGGCTAAATCGCTGGTGACCAGAGCCATCGAAGGCAGCCTCAAGATAGGTAAAGGACACGGGCCTGTGAATATTTTAGTAAATATGCATCATACCGGGAGGATAAAATGACACAGTTGGAAAAAGCCCGTCAGGGTTTGATTACCGAAGAGATGACCATGGCTGCCGATACGGAAAATGTCGAGCCGGAATATATCCGTCGGGGCGTCGCCGGAGGTTCGATCGTTATCTGCCGCAACAGCAGGCATATATCCATCCGGCCGCTGGCGATAGGCTCAGGGCTTCGCACCAAGGTTAACGCCAATATCGGCACATCTAAAGACAACAATGATCTTCCGGCGGAACTCGAAAAGCTGGCCGTGGCGATCGCCGCCGGCGCGGACGCGGTGATGGATTTATCCACGGGCGGCAATCTGGCGGAGATTCGCAAGGCGGTCATGGAAAAATCAACCGTTGCCGTCGGCACAGTGCCGATTTATCAGGCTGCCGTGAAAATGATCAGTGAGGAGAGGGCCGTGTCCGACATGACCGCGGATGAAATGTTTGATGTGATCGAGGAAAACGGGCGCGACGGAGTCGATTTTATCACCGTTCATTGCGGCGTGACGCGCCGGAGCGTGGAGGTCGTGGAAAAACAGGGCAGGGTGCTGGGTATTGTCAGCAGAGGCGGTTCCATGACGGCCAATTGGATGCGCTGCAATGATCAGGAAAATCCTCTTTATGAACAGTATGATCGTCTTGTGGAAATCGCGCATCGTTATGATATGGTTTTGAGCCTGGGCGACGGCCTGCGGCCTGGCGCGATTGCCGATGCAACAGATCAGGCGCAGGTGGCCGAATTGATCATTCTCGGCGGGCTGGCTGCGCGGGCGCGCGCCGCAGGCGTGCAGGTGATGATTGAAGGGCCGGGCCATGTGCCGATTACAGACATTGAAGCAAATATCAGTCTGCAAAAAAATATCTGCGAAGGTGCGCCTTTTTATGTGCTGGGGCCACTGCCCACAGACATAGCGCCCGGTTACGACCATATCACAGCCGCCATCGGCGGGGCGATTGCCGGCGCGGCCGGCGCCGATTTTCTGTGCTACGTGACGCCGGCCGAGCATTTACGTCTTCCTTCACTTGCCGATGTGCACGAAGGAGTGATGGCATCGCGTATTGCCGCGCATATCGCGGATATTGCCAAAGATATAAACGGAGCTCGCGAAAAAGATTTCAAAATGTCTCAATACAGGAAAACATTTGACTGGCAGGGCCAGGTGGATATGTCGCTCGATCCGGGAAAGACGGCAGCTTTTCTGGAAAAAAGCAAAAGCGCCAATGAAGAAGGCTGCACAATGTGCGCGGAGCTGTGCGCGATCAGGCTGGGAAAGAAATAATGGACACATAGGCGATTGGCGGATTGGGAGGTTGGGGAACCAGCATTCACAGGCCGCATCTGTGCAGCAAGGAGCAGAGTGCGGGCTCGCCGGCATTCCGACCGGAGACGAAAACCTGAATCAGGCTAAGGACCGTGTAATTGAGGTGATGCTGTGCATGGCCGACAGCCGGAGGAGGGACATGTTGTGAGTGGTCCTGATGACGAAAAGCGCACCGCGGCGCTGGAGATTGTCCGGCGGCTGAGGCGGGGAGGGCATGAGGCTTTTTTTGTTGGTGGAGCGGTGCGTGATTATCTGCGCGGCGTGACGCCCGACGACTACGATATTGTCACTTCCGCCCGTCCGCAGCAGGTTACCGGGCTTTTTGAGCGCACGACAGGCATCGGCGCGAAATTCGGCGTTACAGCCGTGATCGTCGGGGGGCATCCCTATGAGGTGGCCACTTTCCGCAGCGACGAGGCCTATGAAGACGGAAGGAGACCTTCACAGATTCACTATGCCACGGCTGAAGAAGATGTTCTCCGGCGTGATTTCACGGTCAACGGTCTGCTGATGGATCCGGAATCGGGAGAAATCATCGATTATGTGAACGGCAGAAAGGACATTGAAAAGAAAATCATCCGCACCATCGGCGACCCTTCCGTGCGTTTTTCAGAAGATTACCTGAGGATGCTCAGAGCCGTGCGCTTCGCGGCGAATCTGGATTTTTCTCTTGATCAGGAAACAAAAGACGAGATTGCGGTGCATGCCGTAAAAATACGCGACGTCAGCGCAGAAAGAGTGGCCGACGAACTGGAAAAAATCCTGACGCACGGCGGCGCGCGCCATGGTTTTGAGCTGATGTCGGCAACGGGGCTGCTAGGATACATTCTGCCGGAAGTTGAAAACATGAAAGGTGTCGGCCAGCCGCCGCGCTATCATCCGGAGGGCGATGTCTGGGAGCACACGATGATCATGCTGGATATCCTTGCCGCACAGACATCTCCCCAGACGAATCCGACGCTTGCCTGGGCCGTACTTTTGCACGACACAGGCAAGCCGGCAACGCGCACGGAAGATGAAAAGGGCATACATTTTTACGGACACACGCAAGAAGGAGAGCGAATCGCCGTGGATATCGCCTGCCGCCTGAGATTTTCCCGCACCAGACGTGAGACCGTTATATCTTTGATTCATCATCACATGGCTTTCATGAATGTACAGAAAATGCGCCCGTCACGTTTGAAACGTTTTTTGCGCATGCCGGATTTTGATCTGCATCTGCAGCTGCACAGACTTGATTGTCTGGCCAGTCATGGTATGCTGAATCACCATGAGTTCTGTCTCACGCAGTTGGAGGCTTCGGCCCCTGAAGAGCTGCGTCCTGTGCGGTTTCTGACCGGCCATGACCTTATCGCCATGGGATATACGCAAGGCAGGCTCATCGGTGAAATTCTCGGGAGGCTGGAAGACGAGCAGTTGGAAAACAGAATAAAAAACCGCAGCGAGGCAGAGACATTTGTGCGGGAGAACTGGATCTCTAAAGAAAACGGGTCGGCGACTGAACAATGAAGGCAAAAAAATATAAAATCACACCCCTTATATTTTTTTTACTGTCCGCTTTGATATTGCCGTCATGTGCAAGCCGCGCGGTGAAGGTGGCACCAGTGCCTCCCGTCGCCCATAAAAAACATCTGGCGATGATGGGGTATACAATTCAGGTGGGGGCTTTCGCGCAGGTGCAAAACGCGGTGCGCCTGACGGAAAAACTCAAAGACAGCGGTCTTGACGCAACCTACTTTAAAGCCCCTGATGGTCTGTTCAAAGTGCGCTTCGGCAATTTTGCGTCAAAAGACCAGGCGCACCTGCGGGCTCAGTCGCTGCAGCGTACGGGCGTGATAGAAGAATTTTATATCGTACGCCCTGAAGAATCGGCGGCGGCGCGGCAAAAACAACTTGGCGTTGATTATGTGAGACGCTCGCTTGTGCAAAGCGCTCATGATTTTATCGGTGTCCCTTATCTGTGGGGAGGCACATCAGCGAAAACAGGTTTCGACTGCAGTGGTCTGACCATGACTGTTTATCAGCTCAACGGTCTTGATCTGCCGCGGCATTCCAGAACTCAATTTGATGCAGGTGACGAAGTTGCACCGAATCGTCTGCAAAAAGGAGATCTGGTTTTCTTCGCTACGCGCGGTCGTGGAAAAATATCCCACGTCGGCATTTACATCGGCAATAATAAATTCATTCACGCCCCCGCATCGGGGAAAAAAATCCGCATTGACTCACTCAGTGATGACTACTATGCGCCGCGTTTCATCGGGGCAAGAACCTATCTGTAGCCACACTTAAAAACCGAAACGCTAAAACCCTTACCAGCCTTGAGTTTCCTTGTTTTCTAAAAAATGAATTTAAAAAATAGATGTGTTGTGTCCGGCCTTTCATTCGTGAAATGAAAATCATTCACGGTAAAATAATCAATAAAAATAATTATTTTTTCAATAGTTTTTGTTGACCAAATAAAAAAAATAAAGTAAAATCCTTGTCAAATTAACGAAGTGGGTTATAGAAAAAAGCAAACTCAACAAAAGGAGGCTAAACCCGATGGCAGCAACAGCAAAAAAAGTCGTTAAGAAAGCGGCAAAGAAGGTCGCCAAGAAGGCGGCAAAGAAAGCAGTAGCCAAAAAAACAGTTGCCAAGAAAGCAGTAGCCAAGAAAGCAACAGCCAAGAAAGTAACAGCCAAGAAAACGGCAGCCAAAAAAACTGCGGTGAAGAAAGTTGCCAAGAAGGCAGCGAAGAAAACGGCAGCCAAAAAACCCGCGGCGAAGAAAGTCGCCAAAAAAGCAGCAAAAAAATAAATCAGGCAATAGGATCATTTAAAGGGCAGGTCCGCTTACAAGGCCTGCTCTTTAAATATCAGCTTTATTCAATACCCCTTCCCGCAGGCAGCGCTTGCCGCCTTGTTCAAAAAATCTTTTTTTAAATGGTGCCGCGCCACGGGCCTTCGTCAACCATTCATAAGAAAATTATTTCAATTGATGATCTTTCAAGTGATATTACGAAATAAGTGTTGTCCGGATGAATACAAATGCGTGATCTGATTCTCAGCATCGACAATGGAACTCAGTCCGTGCGCGCCCTCGTCTTTGATTTGCGCGGAAACCTGCTGTACAAAAAGCGGGTGCCGCTCATGCCGTATTTTTCGCGCGAGCCTGGGTGGGCGGAGCAGGAGCCGGACTATTACTGGAGCTGTCTGTGTCAGGCCTGTCAAGCCCTCTGGAGTGAAATACCCCGTTTGAAAGAGGCTATTGCCGGCGTGACCCTGACCACGCAGCGCGCCACCGTGGTCAATGTAGATAGAAGCGGCAAGCCTCTGAGACCGGCCATCGTCTGGCTCGATCAGAGGCGCACAGCCGGTTTAAAGCGGATGGGTGGTTTATGGGGGGCGGCCTTTAAACTGTCGGGGATGAGTGAAACGGCTGCATATCTGCAGGCTGAAGCGGAAAGCAACTGGATTAGAAACTATCAGCCCGCCGTCTGGGAGAAAACGCACAAATATTTATTTCTCTCCGGATATCTTACATACCGGCTGACCGGACGCTTTGTCGATTCCATCGGCTGTCAGGTCGGGTATGTTCCTTTTGACTACAAGAAAAAAACGTGGGCCGCATCGTGGAACTGGAAATGGCAACTCACCGGCATCGAGCGGCGGATGCTGCCGGAGCTGGTCGAACCGTCGGGCGTATTAGGGCAGATCAATAAAGAGGCCGCACAGGATACCGGGATTCCGGAAGGCCTGCCCCTTATCGCCGCGGCGGCGGACAAGGCCAGTGAAGTGATCGGGGCCGGCTGTCTTGAGCCGCATATCGGCTGTCTGAGCTACGGAACAACTGCCACCATCAATACGACGCACTACAGGTATGTTGAAGCCATTCCTCTTATCCCTCCCTATCCTTCGGCCGTGCCCGACGCGTACAGCCTGGAAATCATGATCTACAGAGGATACTGGATGGTCAGCTGGTTTAAAGAGCAGTTTGCCCAGCTTGAGCAGATGACCGCCGCCGAGCAGAGCGTTGAGGCGGAAATGCTGATCGAAAAGCTGCTGCATGATGTGCCGCCCGGAGCCATGGGGTTGATTTTGCAGCCCTACTGGTCACCCGGCATCCGGGTTCCCGGGCCTGAAGCGAAAGGTGCGGTCATCGGCTTTGGCGATGTTCACAACCGTGCTCATTTGTACCGCGCCATACTCGAGGGACTGGCCTACGCCCTGAGGGAAGGGAAAGAGCGCCAGGAGAGACGAAGCAAAATTCCCATTACCGAGCTGCGTGTATCCGGCGGAGGTTCTCAAAGCGACACGGCCATGCAGATTACTGCGGATATTTTCGGTATACCCGCGGCACGGCCGCTGGTTTATGAGACCTCGGGGCTCGGCGCGGCCATCGATGCGGCTGTCGGTCTGGGGCTGCACAAAAGTTTTAAAAGCGCGGTTGATGAAATGACACGTACAGGCAGATGCTTCGAGCCTGATCAGGCCACACATAGAATTTACGACCAGCTCTACAGGCGGGTTTACAAACAGATGTACAGAAAATTAAAGCCTCTTTATGAGGCGATCCGCGACATTACCGGGTATCCAAAAAGGGCGGGTGAGGGATAGGTGTTGAGCACGAGGACATCGTGGGCACTCCAGGGGCCGGGGCGTCCATTACCCGGCC
>JAAYKU010000222.1 GCA_012522275.1 Smithella sp. | reverse complement strand
TGCTGACAAGATTTACGGAAAGCCACCCTGACGTCATTTCGGTACAAAGGAAAATAGCCAATCTGGAAAAGAATAAAGATTCTTTCCGTATGGACCCCCACTACAGGGAGCTTAAAAATCAGCTCGCGTTGACAGATATGGAAATCAAGCGCCTTCAGGAAGAATCCGCATCCCTATCCGCCCAGATCAATAAATACCTGATCCGTATCGAGCAGACGCCCGTGCGCGAACAGGACATGGCCAGCCTGATGCGTGAATACCAGAGCACCAGAGACAACTATGAAACTCTTTTAAGGAAAAGCCAGGAGGCCCAACAGGCGGAAAACCTGGAAAAAAGACAAAAAGGCGAACAGTTCAAGGTGGTTGACCCGGCCAGAGTTCCTGAAAAACCCTTTTCTCCGGACGTTCGAAAAACATTATTGATGGGCATAATAGCCGCTTTAGGATGCGGACTGGCGGCCGCATTTTTAAGAGAGCAGATGGACAGGTCATTCCATGATTCATCGGATGTGGAAATAGCCCTGGGACTCAAAGTATTGGCCACAATACCCAAGATCGAGGAACAAGAGTCCTGATATGTACAAGAAATTTTACGGTTTCAAGGCAAGACCTTTTGAAATAACGCCCGATCCCTTCTATGTTTACCTTAGCGAGGCGCATCAGGAGGCGCTCGCCTCGCTGCAGTACGCCATTCAGGAGGGCAAGGGCTTCAGCGTCATCACCGGCGAAGCCGGCACCGGCAAGACAACGCTCGTCCACAAGCTGCTGGGCAACCTCGACGGGCGCGTCCGCACCAGCTATATCTTCAATCCCCTGATGGATCGTGATGATTTTCTGCTTTTCGTCTGTAAAGATCTGGGCATCGACACCTCCGCCATGAAATCCAGGGGAGACAACATCGCGGCTTTGCATAATTTCCTTTTAAGCTGCTTCGCCAGGCACGAAAAAGTTTTTTTAATCATTGACGAGGCCCACTGCATGGAGCCCGAACTTCTGCAGGAAGTAAGGCTCATGACCAACCTGGAAACGGCCAAACACAAGCTTCTCCACGTCATTTTACTCGGTCAGCCCGAGCTGACGCAAATACTGAACAAGACGGAATTCAGGCCTCTCAAGCAAAGGATTACGGTCCGCTATCATCTGTCTCCTCTTGATCTTGACGAAACAAAACAATATGTTTCATACCGTCTCAAACGCGCCGGCTCACGTAACATAACCGTTTTCACCAACAGCGCCGTCAAAGAAATTTACCGCTTTTCAGGGGGCATCCCCCGCCTGATCAATATTATTTGCGACAATGCCCTTCTTACCGGCTTTTCATCTGAACAAAAAAGGATCAACCGGGAAATTATCAGAAAAACAGCCAAAGAAATGGACATCAGCCCGCCGGGTAAGTCTAAAATCAAAAAAATAATTCTCCGGACGGCATTGGCTGCGGCCATCTTATTACTTGTACTTTTGTCTGCTTTTGCAGTACAATTTCACTTAGCTTACTGGAGATAAATAACACATGGGCAGAATGTTTGATGCTTTACAAAAACTTGAACGGGAAAAAACCGGCAAAAATATACAAAAACCACTTGAACCAATCACCCCGGAATATGATGTACTAGATGACAAGCTTGTCTCTTTTTTCGCCCCGTCTTCGCTGGTGACCGAACAATTCAGAAGGTTAAGGACGCATATTATCAAGCCGAACTCGCCTTCTCCGCACAAAACCATCATGGTGACAAGCGCCATGCCCAGCGAAGGCAAAAGCCTCATTTCCATCAATCTGGCGGTAATCATCGCCCTGGAGCTGCACAGCCACGCTCTTTTAGTCGATTGCGATCTGCGCAATCCATCGATTACACGTTTTTTTGGTCTCCATGAAGGAAAGGGCCTTTCCAACTACCTGCAGGGGGAATCCGAAATACCTGATTTATTTACTAAAACCGCTGTTGACAAGCTCAGTATCATCCCCGGCGGGCCGGTGCAGGAAAACCCTGTCGAACTCATCGGGTCTGAAAAAATGAAGACGCTGATCAAAGAACTGAAATCCCGCTATGCCGACCGATATATAATAATGGATACCTCGCCTATTCTGGCCACGACAGAACCGGCTGTTTTAAACCGTATGGCCGACGGCATAATTTTTGTAGTACGCTCGGGTAAGACCCCCCGCGAGACGATACAACAGGCCGTCAACCTCATAGATAAAGATAAAATTATCGGCGTTGTGCTCAATGACGTGGAATTTAAAACAAAAAACATGATTCAAAAGCACTTCGGCGCAAGATATCACTATTATGATTATCCTTATGCAAGGCACAATCCGGACCCACAGCCTCGAAGCAAGGCGGGCATGCTTTTCAAAGATTTGAAAATTTTTGCCAACAGAATGAAAAAGCCACAGGATAAATAGCCTGTCCAACCGGAAGACGCTTCTACAAAATTTGTAGGCAACCTCCAAAAAAGCAAAGTTTTTATTGCGACACATATAGATAATGAAAATAATTATTCGGCAATAGAAATTTAACAAAATATTTTCACAATTATATTAAGGTCTTAAAAACAAAACCACAGACTGTGAGCATTTTGAAGCCATAAGGCATGCTTCATGCTTTTAGTCATATCGAATTTGACCGATCAAATTCTAAAACATACAGGCAGGGATATAAAACATGAGCAGCTCAAGATGGGAACACACGAAAACTTAAGCGATAGCCGCTTAAACCTGGTAAACGTTGTGGTTCCCGAAGTAAAAGAGGATCACTCCTTTTTCAGTGAAACGCATTTCCGCCACATGCTGCGCGTGGAAAGAATGAGAACCGAGCGCTCAAAAACTCCTTTCATGCTTTTGCTTATCGATGCCTCGAGGCTGGTCGAAAAATATCGCTACGGCGATGACATAGATCTGGTAAAATCAGCGCTTTCCGCCTGCCTGCGGGAGACGGACGTGCGCGGCTGGTATCATACAGGCCGGACATTCGGCATTATCTTCACTGAAATACCCACAGACACGGAAAACTTTCTCGATGTCATCATTCAGAAGATTTACACCCGCTTTTGCAACCACCTCGACCCGGATATCATTAAAAATATCAGCATTTCTTTCCATTTATTTCCTGAAATAAACGGTTCTAAAATCATCGATGAAACATTCAACATCAACCTGTACCCAGACCTTACACAAAAAACCATCGGCCGGCGTCTTTCTCTGGCGGTGAAGAAATTTATCGATATTGCAGGCAGCCTCACCGGCCTGCTGATATTTTCACCCGTATTCCTGGCGATGGCCATCGCCATCAAAGCCACCTCCCCCGGGCCGGTCTTTTTTCGTCAGGACAGGGTCGGTTACAACGGCAAGGTCTTCTCCTTTTTAAAATTCCGCTCCATGAAAGTTGACAACGACAGCTCGGAGCATAAGGCCTACATTGCCAAATTCATTAATGATCAAAAAAACGCAGCGGTCGAGCCGGGTGTTTTCAAGCTGACCAACGATTCGCGCATCACACCTATCGGCAGTTTCATCCGCAAAACCAGCCTCGACGAACTGCCTCAACTGATCAACGTGTTGAAAGGTGACATGTCGCTGGTCGGCCCCAGACCCCCAATTCCCTATGAATGCGAGCTTTACGACATCTGGCACCGCCGCCGCCTGCTTTCCTGCAGGCCGGGCATCACCGGACTTTGGCAGGTAGTCGGCCGCAGCCGCACAACCTTTGATGAAATGGTCCGCCTCGACCTGAAATATATACGCGAGTGGAGCCTGTGGCTGGACATCAAGATACTTTTAAAGACACCGAAAGCCGTTCTGGGCGGCTCCGGTGCAATGTAAATAAAACAACGATCTGCAAATGAAAATTTGCGGCTTTTTCGGGCAGACAGTACACCTTCATAAAACGGCGGCTGTGAAAATTCCTGGACAAGCCCCTGCAAATAAAAACATTCCCGCTTTATGCCGGAAAAGAATAAATGGAGGTAATTTATCAAATGATTCGCATCGGTGTAATTGGTTACGGTTACTGGGGTCCGAACATCGTCCGCAATTTCAGCTCGGCCAACGGTTCCAAAGTGGCGATGGTCTGCGACATGAACATTGAGACATTGAAAAACAAAGTGCAAAAAGCCTACCCGCACGTCAAGACGACAACAAACCCTGACGAGCTGATCAAAGACCCGGAAGTGGACGCGGTGGCTATCGTCACCCCGGTATTCACACACTTTGAACTGGGTAAAAAAGCACTGGAGGCGGGCAAAAGCATTTTTGTGGAAAAACCCTTCACCTACACGGTTGCCGAGGCGGAGGAACTGGTCAACCTGGCGGAAAAGAAAAATCTTAAAATCATGGTGGACCACACCTTCCTTTACACAGGGGCCGTCAAAAAAATCAGGCAGCTCATCGATGAAGGAGTGTTGGGAAGCCTGTATTACTTTGATTCCATTCGCGTCAATCTGGGCCTTTTCCAGCACGACGTCAACGTAGTGTGGGACCTGGCGCCCCATGACCTGGCCATCATGGATTACGTAATCGGGCTGCAGCCGGAAGCTGTTGTGGCCACCGGCGCCGGTCATTTCGGGCGAAACCTGGAGGATATTGCCTATCTGACCTTTTACTACCCTGGAAACATCATCGCCCACATCAACGTCAACTGGCTCTCACCGGTAAAAGTGCGCACCACACTTATCGGCGGCGAGAAAAAAATGCTCGTCTGGAATGACCTGGAACCGGACGAAAAGATTAAAATTTACGACAAAGGTGTAGAAATAACGACCAAAGAAGGAAAATACAACCTGCTGGTCAACTACCGCTCCGGCGACATGTGGGCTCCCAAGATAGAGTCAACCGAGGCTCTCAAACTGATGGCGGAAAAATTTGTGGACTATGTTAAAAACGGCGGAGAATGCATCAACGACGGCAAGGCCGGCTTGAGCAATGTCAAAATGCTGGAAGCCTCCAGTAAATCTCTCAACAGCAAAGGAAAGATGATTAGTATATGACCTATCTTTGCATAGCGGATGACGTCAAGCTGGGGAAAGACGTAAAACTTTCCAAATTCATCAACCTTTACGGGTGTACCATTGGTGACGGTACCAAAATCGGCGCGTTTGTCGAGATACAGAAAAACGCTTTTATCGGCAAAAACTGTAAAATTCAGAGCCATACCTTCATCTGTGAAGGCGTCACCATAGAAGATGAAGTTTTTGTCGGCCACGGCGTCACCTTCACCAACGACAGCTATCCGCGCGCCACAACCGGCGGCAAGCTGCAAACCGAAGCCGATTGGAAAGTGGAACCTACACTCATTAAAAAAGGAGCGTCCATTGGCTCGGGCACAACCATTCTGGCCAACCTCACCATTGGTGAAAACGCCATTATCGGGGCAGGCAGCGTAGTGACCAAAGACGTGCCCGCCAATACCATAGCAGCGGGCAACCCGGCCCGGGTGAAAAGAAAGGTGAAAGGCTAAGGGATAAAGGCGCGAAAGCGCATCCCTATTGTCCCACGCTGGCGGGGGTGGCCCGAAGGGCCGGGGGTGGACTTTGTAATCTTGGCTTCCCATCCTCCCCCTGCCCCCTCCCAAGGGGGACAAAAGAGGAAGGCTTTTTAGGCTATGAACTACGAACTATTTTCTCATTATGTGCTGGATGCCGGTTTTCACCGGCATGACGATACTGTACCCCGCCCGCGGGGGACAAAAAATGCCGGGAATTAAAGCAAACCGCATTCAAGATATTACTTAAAAAGCCGAATCAATTGCATGGATGCGCAAAGCGCACCCCTAATGTCCCCCGCCGGCGGGGGTGGCCCGAAGGGCCGGGGGTGGAAACAACACTTAACAAAACCGCGCGAAAGGATAGAGGACAAAGGATACAGGATACAGGACACAGGACAAAGGACACAGGATAAAGGATAGATCATTGCTGCGATTTGAAGACTTAGACGTATGGAAACGTGCGGTCAGATTAAGTGTTGATATATACAAAGAGTTATATCAACTCAAAGACCTTGGTTTTAAGAATCAAATCACACGCTCCGGGTTATCAGTGCCAAGCAATATTGCCGAGGGATTCGAAAGAACATCAAAGAAAGAATCCATCAGCTTTCTGTCCTATGCGGCAGGATCTTGTGGAGAATTAAGAACTCAAATACATATTGGTGGCGAGATTGGATATATAAACAAAGCCAAAGGAGAGGAATGGCTTAAAGAAGCTAACGAAATATCATCAATGATCAAAGGGCTAATAAAGACAAGACGCAAATTTATTGAGAGCAAATGAGCCTTTGGCCTTAAGCCTTAAGCCTGTAGCCTTTCGCCTTTGGCCTTTAGCCTTTAGCCTTGTTCCTGTAGCCTTTGACCTTTAACCTTTAACCTATTTTTTCAAGGAGAAAAAATACCATGAACGTACCATTTTTAGATCTTAAAGCGCAGTACAGAACCATCAAGGACGAAGTTCACGCCGCCATCAACGAAGTCATCGAAAATACCGCTTTTGCCGGCGGACCTTTTGTGGCTGCCTTCGAGCAGGAGTTTGCCAAATTCTGCGGGACAAAACATGCCATCGGTGTGGGAAACGGCACAGACGCCTTATGGATGGCGCTGGTAGCCCTGGGCGTCGGCGCGGGAGATGAAGTCATCACCACCCCCAACACCTTCATTGCCACTGCCGAAGCCATATCACTGGCCGGCGCCACACCCGTATTTGTGGATATTGAAGAAAAAACACACAACATGAATCCTGCTGCAATTGAAGCGGTGATCACAGGCAAAACAAAAGCCATCATACCGGTGCATCTTTTCGGCCAGCCCGCCGACATGGACCCGATCATGGCGATTGCCCAAAAACACAAACTTCATGTCATTGAAGACGCCTGCCAGGCTCACGGCGCCGAATACAAAGGAAAACGTGCCGGCTCTATCGGCATAATCGGCTGCTTCAGCTTTTATCCGGGGAAAAACCTGGGTGCTTATGGCGAAGGCGGAGGCATCACCACCAGCGACGACGCACTCGCCGCAAAAATGCGCATGTTCCGCGACCACGGCCAGGCCCAAAAATATTATCATGACATCATCGGCTGGAACGCAAGGCTCGACGGCATTCAGGGCGCGGTTTTGAACGTCAAATTAAAATACCTCAACAACTGGAACGACGCGCGCCGGAAACACGCCGCCGCTTACACCAACGGCCTTTCCGCTTTGAAGGACATCATCGTCCCGCAGGAAATGGACTATGCCCGGCACGTATATCACATCTACGCCGTGCGCGTAAAAGAGCGCGACAAATTCATGGCTTATCTCAATGAAAAAGGAATCGCCTGCGGCATTCATTACCCTGTGCCTCTGCATCTGCAAAAAGCGTATGCTTTCATGGCAAAGGGCCCGGGCAGCTTCCCCGTAGCCGAAAAATGCGCGTCCGGATATGTTTCGCTGCCCATGTTTGCTGAACTGACCGACGAGCAGGTCGCTTATGTTGTCGAACAAATCAAAGGATACTATGCCTGACATTGCGGTTGTCAATCCTTTGGAAAAAACAAACTGGAATGACCTGCTTTTGCGGTCGGCGGGTTATTCCTTTTTCCATACAGCGCAATGGGCGGGCACTTTAGCAGAGGCCTACGGGTATCAGCCTCTTTACCTGTATGAAAATAACGATAACACACCGGCAGGACTCTTTCCTTTGATGGAAGTAAAAAGTCCACTCACCGGAAAAAGAGGTGTCTGCCTGCCCTTCACCGACGCGTGCGCGCCCATAGTTAAAAGCGACCGACAATTTAATGAACTATGGACACGGGCAATGTCACTGGGCAAAGAGAGCAGCTGGAAATATTTGGAAATTCGCGGAGGTGATAAATATTTAATGGAAGCACCCCCTTTCCAGGCTTTTTGGGGGCACGAACTGGATTTGCGTCCCGGGCACGAAAAGCTATCTCAGGGGCTGCGCAACTCTACCCGGCGGAATATTAAAAAAGCCTATGGTGAGAAGCTGGAAATCAACATATCCACCCTGCCGGACACCATGAAGGAATTTTGCCGTCTCAATGTCATGACCAGGAAAGAGCATGGCCTGCCCCCCCAGCCCGACCGATTTTTCAGGATTTTGCAAAATCTGGTCATCGGCCGTGATATGGGATTTATCGTCACAGCCTCCACCGGCGGGCAGGTAATTGCCGCCAATGTGTATCTGCATTTCGGTATGGAAGTTATTTACAAGTACGGTGCATCCGACAAGCGTTATCAACACCTGCGGGCGAATAACCTGATAATGTGGGAGGCAATCAAACACAGTTGCGACAGAGGTTTCGAAAAATTGCAATTCGGGCGCACTGAACCGCAGCACAAAGGCTTAATGCAGTTTAAAGAAGGATGGGGCGCAAAGCCTTATAAAATACTTTATTACAGGTACGACCTAAGGGGAAAAGCTTTCCGCGCAAACGATAATGTAATCCCCGGCAAACTGAAAAATATTATTTCGAAACTACCCGCCCCGGCCTTAAAAGCCGCAGGCAGAATTTTATACCGCCATATAGGCTGAAAACAGCCTGGCGCATTAATCAACCACCTCGCAGCAAGCTGTCGAGGTATGAAATGAACGTCAATATATCGCAGCAAGCTGCGGAGAATTGACACTCGTCCCGCCTCAGCGGGATTAAATATTGTAAATTATTGAACAATACTGTATTAAACAGTGTTCAAATATGCGGCAAAAACAACGTTGCATAAATGTTATCACAGCTTCTCGGCAACACATATGTAACCGAGGGGGCGGAGCTTTGTTTGGGCATGATCAATCATCACGGTGCCGTAATCATCGGCTCTTTTGAGTTTTTATAAGGAGGCAAAATGTCTCTGAAACAGAAGCTGTTAATTTACTTGAAAGGCTTATATCCAGCATTTGTTAATTTTATTATAAATCTACCGCCCAATGACACCTTTTCCAATATACACGTACGTCCTTTTATTGTCAGAATGTTTGGCGTGAACTGCGTCAATAAATGTAAGATAAGAAAACCAATTTACATCCAGCACCATAAAAACATCGTTATTGGAAACAACTCGTTCATCTTCGGACAATCTTATATCGACGCGATGGGCTCAGTCACAATCGGCGATAATGTCCGCATTGCCC
>JAAYKU010000221.1 GCA_012522275.1 Smithella sp. | reverse complement strand
GTCAATTAATGACTAAAAGTCAATCTAGTTTTTAAACCAAAGGAAAACTAAAGTCAAGGCAAATAAATTCCCTGGATACAGCCAGTCAAATGCCGCTATGTTGCCACTGTGTTTTCGCAGCTTTTATTACTCCGGCAATTAAATATATAAATACTTTCTGTGTGTCCTCCGCTGGCGGAGGTGGCCCGCTTGAGGCGGGCCGGAGGTGGAAAAAAACAGGTTGTAAAATTGCGTGATTCCTCCCCCTGGCCCCCTCCAAAGGGGGACATTCAAAAAGGCGGAATATTTGCCTCTTTAATTGCCGGAGGAATAGAACATTAACCGCTGATTTAATTGCTTTTTTATTTTTCCGTCGGCAAGTCAAAAAAATATCCCTCTTTTGCTGACATGAAAGCAAACTTGCATTCAGAATACAGGACGGCCTTTTCTCCCGGAGGGCCTTCCACAGCAGGGATCGTCAATCAAATTCAGATATTATGACAAATTTATTTTGGACAAATCACTCTGAAAATAGTAAGTACCAAAACACGTTCATATTCAGGGGGCCTTGACATGCTATTTAATAAAACAGTTGCGGTTGTTGTCCCCGCCTTCAACGAGGAAAAACAAATCGGCCGGGTCCTTTCCACCATGCCCGATTTTATTGACCGGATCATTGTCGTCAATGACTGCTCGAGCGACAACACGGCCGGCATCGTTTTATCCTGCTTACGCGGGCAATGCTCCCCTGCCGCGCCAATCTCCGAAAGCCGCATTGAAACGCCTGACAACCAGTACAACACGGCCGAACTGCTGCTCAAGAAAAAGCAGCAGCAAGACGCCCGATACTATGTGCCTTCAGAAATTGCCAACGAAACCCCGGAAACCGACCGCATCATCCTGATCAACCATCTGAAAAACGGCGGTGTGGGCGCAGCCATCGCCACCGGCTACAAATGGTGCCGGGACCACGCCATCGACTGCACGGCCGTCATGGACGGCGACGGTCAGATGGATCCGGCGGAGCTGGAAAAAATATGCACCCCCGTGCTGACCGAGGATATCGATTATGTGAAGGGCAACCGCCTCATCCATGGCGGCGCACGCCTGGTCATGCCCAAAACCAGGTTTTTCGGAAATTCCATCCTGTCCATCCTCACCAAAATCGCTTCCGGTTACTGGCATATATCCGACACACAAACAGGCTACAGGGCCATATCTCTGGCCGCGCTAAACGCCATCGAGATCCATAAAATCTACCCCCGTTACGGAATGCCCAACGACATACTCGTTAAACTGAACATTGCCTTTTGCACCATCAAGGAAGTGAAAATAAAACCGGTTTACAACGTCGGCGAAGCCTCCAAAATGAAAATGCACAAAGTAATCCCGACCATTTCC
Source organism: Smithella sp. (assembly GCA_012522275.1). Classification (GTDB taxonomy): domain Bacteria; phylum Desulfobacterota; class Syntrophia; order Syntrophales; family Smithellaceae; genus UBA8904. Next base: position 1,457 of record JAAYKU010000221.1, on the reverse strand, counting down.
TGGCTGCTCGTCAAGAGTTTTTTCAAAAGACTATGGGTGAAATACCTGTTTCGCGATTTTCACCCGCTGTTTCTTCTGTACCATTTCGCCATGGCCCTGGGACTTGTTGCCATTCCTTACGGGATTAAAATCCTCTTCATAGCGCTATCCGGCGGCCAAGTCTCCACCATCACCATGCTGGCATTTCTCTTTTTATTTTCCAGCAGTTTCCAGTCACTTCTGTTCGCCATGTGGATGGATATCCAGGACAATGAACGGCTGTACAAGTGACAATTCCGTAGGAAAAAGCCCTTGACAATTATTTTGCATCTGTTATGAGTAGAATTACTACTCGTAATGGGGCGGCAATGACCAGTCTTTTTTCAGGTTTAATATCCTCAAAAACCAGAATCAATCTGCTGGTGCGCTTCTTCTTCAATCCGGGCACAAAAGCCTACCTGCGTGAACTTTCAAAAGACCTCAATGTTTCCACCAATGCCGTCCGTGAAGAACTCAACCAACTAACCAAAACAAAACTTCTTACCTCTCAAAAAAGCGGGCGAAACGTATTCTACACAGCAAACAGCGAACATCCCCTCTTCCCGGAACTGCGCTCCATGGTCAGTAAAGTCATGGGCCTCGATCAGGTTGTCGAAAGCATACTGACCAGATTGGGCGATCTCGAAAAAGCTTATATCATCGATGATTATGCCGAAGGCAAAGACACAGGCATCGTTGATTTAGTGCTGGTGGGAAACATCGACCAGTACCATCTCAATGATTTGAGCAGAAAAACTGAACGCTATATCAAACGCAAGATTCGCCCGCTGGTTTTGACCGGCGATGAGTTCAGCGATTTTAAGTCCAAACTGGAAGACCGGCCCCACTTCCTGGTGTGGCAAAGACCACAGGACAAGTAAAATAAACCGCGGCTACCGCCACGGCTGCTGCCGCAGCTGTCAATATTGTTTCCCCGACAGGTTACAGGCATCAATATGTAACTTACGGGGCGGAGCTGAATCTGCAACTTTTCATTATGAAACCCAACTGAATGATCAGCCAAGAAATCATCATAGAACCCGGAAGGGCTGAAAGGAACTATTGGGCAGACCTCTGGCGCTACCGGGAATTGTTCATCATACTGTCCTGGCGCGACTTGTCAGTGCGTTATAAACAAACAGTCATCGGCATCCTCTGGGCAATCCTACGACCCGTGCTGACAATGGTTGTCTTCACCGTTATTTTTAGCCGTATTGCCAAACTGCCCAGCGATGGGGCCGCCCCTTATGCACTGATGGTGTTTGCAGCCATGCTGCCCTGGTCGTTGTTTTCCAATGCCTTGAGTGAATCTTCCAACAGCCTGATCGGAAATGCCAACCTGATCAGCAAGGTTTACTTTCCTCGGATGATTGTTCCCGCCGCAACGATCATAACCGCACTGGTTGACTTCCTGATCAGCCTTGTCATTCTCATTTTCC
>JAAYKU010000028.1 GCA_012522275.1 Smithella sp. | reverse complement strand
CACGGCGCACGGGCGGTCGGTCTGTCCACGACGGCCGCGGTGGTGACCTCCTGCGTGCTTATTTTAGTCTCCGACTATGTCGTGACTTCGCTTCTGGTATAGAGAGATTTGATGAAAACGCCTCTGATTGAATTTAAGGATGTCACCAAACGCTTCGGCGCGAAAACCGTGCTCGACCGCGTCAATCTGCAGATCTATGAAGGAGAGGTCACAACCATCATCGGCCTTTCCGGCTCGGGCAAAAGCGTGATGCTCAAGCATATCATCGGGCTTTTACAGCCGGACGAAGGGGCTATTTATTTTCGCGGCAGACAGCTGTCCTCGATGAGCAAAAGCGAGCTTGCCGCGTCATTTGCACGTATCAGCTACATGTTTCAGGGTAACGCACTTTTCGATTCCATGACGGTCTACGACAATATCGCCATGCCGCTTCGCGAGACGACCAATTTAAAAAAAATGGCGATCGACCGCAAGGTGATGGCCAGGGTAAAGCAAACGGAGCTTACCGAAGCCATCCATAAGTACCCCTCCGAGCTTTCCGGCGGAATGCAAAAGCGCGCGGCGCTGGCGCGCGCGCTCATCACCGACCCGCAAATCGTTCTGTTTGACGAGCCGACCACCGGACAGGATCCGGTCCGCAAAAATGCTATTTTGAGCATGATCGCCCAGTATCAGAAAAAATTCAATTTCACCGCCGTGCTCGTCAGTCACGAAATACCGGACGTCTATTTTATTTCCAACCGCATTCTGGCTTTGTATGACCGCAGGATTGTCTTTCAGGGAACGCCCACCGAGCTGGAAGATTTCGATCACCCGTTTATGGATGAGGTGATCGGCAGCCTCGAAGCTCTGCAGAAGGAATTGACCGGCTTTTACACAAAAAGGCAGTTCGCCATGCTCAACCACGTGCAGCTCAAAAGGAGAAAAGACGAAAATCCCTACTGTATGGTGGTCTTCAGCATCAACAGGCTCGACACCATCGCCGGGCTCATCGGACATGACGCGGCGCAGGAGACACTGCGTCACCTGAGCGTGTTTATCGACAAACACTTCGGGGACATCGGAGGCTTTTCGAGCCGCCGCAACACAGGCGAAATCGTGACGATGCTTCCCTATTCAAGTCTTGCCGAAACGCAGGAGATTCTGGATAATTTCGCGGCGGATTTTCGCAAGCAGATCATACCCGCCTTGCAGGCGGGCGTCTGTGCGCCGGAAGGGGCCCAAGCGGTTGATGCAACCATAACGGCAGGCATTGCCGAGGGCCATCCGTCAACAGATGTCGATGCGGTCATTGCCCGCGCCATGTCGCAGCAAAAAGAAATCGGGCGCCTCAGCTGCGCCCCGGGAGTGTGAAAAATGAAAAAATACACCATGGAAACTATCGTCGGCGTTTTTGTCGTTTTCGGTCTGATTTGTGTCGGATATATGACTGTAAAGCTGGGGAAGGTTGACTTTCTGGGAGGCAATAACTACACGCTGACAGCCAGATTCAACACGGTTTCCGGCCTGAGAATCGGCAGTCCGGTGAACATCCTTGGAATCAGCATCGGGCGTGTGGAGAAAATCTCGATGGATCAGGACAGCCTCAAGGCGGTCGTGAAGATGAAGATAAACAAAGATATTAAAATTTACGATGACGCTATCGCGGCCATCAAGACGGAAGGGCTCATCGGCGACAAGTACCTGAGTATCGACCCGGGAGGGGGAGGCGACCTGCTCAGTCCCGGCGGCGTCATCGCGGACACGCAATCGCCCATTGACATCGAATCGCTCATCAGCAAATATGCCTTTGGAGAAGTCAAAAAAGACGATTTGAAAGAAGACGACAAAAAGTGAAGACGGGGAAATGAATAATGAGAAAATATGTACTTGCGCTCAATCTGTTGATGATTTTTATGCTGTCTGCCATCGCCGTGGCCGGTGAACCGACCACGGCCGTCGAAGCGTCCGTCAATCAGGTGCTCGACGTACTCAAGGACCCCAAACTCAAAGGGGAGGAAGCCAAAAGCGTCAAGACGGAAAAGCTGCGTGTCATTTACAAGGGCATGTTCGACGAGATGGAATTTTCCCGTCGCACACTGACACGCAACTGGAAAAACTTCACGCCGGCCGAACGCAGAGAATTTGTCGAGCTCTTCGAGCAGGTTCTGGAAAAATCCTATCTCGATAAAATTCTGGACTATTCCGATGAAAAAATCGTTTTCCACAAGGAAAGCATGATCGCCAAGGATAAGGCGGAGGTTCAGTCGAAAATCGTCACCTCCTCCAAAGAAATTCCGATTGACTACCGCCTGATTTTAAAAGACGGCAAGTGGAAGGTCTATGACGTGGTAGTGGAAAACGTCAGCCTGGTGCAAAACTACCGGACACAGTTCAATGAGATACTGGCCGACGGCACGCCTGAGCAGCTGCTCAAAATCCTGCGCAAGAAAGTAAAGGAACAATAAAACAATCAATCATGAAGCACTCCCTTTGCCTTGTGGCCATCTTCGCCTGGCTTGCCCTCTTCTGCGCGCCCGCAAGCGGTGCTGTATCCGGGGACGGGAAAACCGCATACGCCGCCAACACCGCGGCTGAGCCGGCCATGGCGCAAATGCCGGACCCGACGGATGAATCGGCATATGACGACGACGATGATTATGATTATGACGACGAGCCTTTCGGCGAGGAAAGAGTCACGATTTCCGACCCGCTGGAACCTGTCAACAGAATTGCCCATGTTTTCAACGACCGGATGTATTTCTGGGTGCTCAAGCCTGCCGCCGTGGTCTACAAGGCCGTGGCCCCCGAGCCGGTCAGGATCAGCGTGAAAAATTTACACTCCCATCTGGGCTACCCGGCCCGTTTCTTAAGCTGTCTTTTGCAGACAGATTTTACAGGCGCCGCCGAAGAAACAGGCAGATTCGTCATCAATACCTTGTGGGGCATCGGCGGGTTGATGGACCCGGCAGCGGGGAAAAACATCAATCTTGAAAAACAGGATACGGACCTGGGAGAGACGCTGGGTGTCTATGGTGTTGGGCATGGTTTTTATATTGTCTGGCCGGTTTTCGGACCATCCAGTCCGCGCGACAGCGCCTCCTTTATCGATGAGTATTTACTATATCCTCCTTTTTACATCCGACCCTGGTATGCCTCCACGGCGCTTACCGCCCTTGAATATGTCAACAGCGCCTCGCTGAGAATCGGCGAGTATGAATCGCTCGTCGGCGCCGCTATCGACCCTTACGTGGCGATGCGCAACGCCTATGTGCAATACCGCATGAAGAGCGTACAAGCACGCCAGGCCAGATCTCTGCTGTTTAAAGAAGAGACGGCTGGACCTCCTGAGGTAAAGGAGGCCGAAGATGAAAATTAAACTTTTTACCTCGGAGCGATTGTGAAAAAACGGCTCACACGAATATCACTGATTTTTTTTCTGGTGGCGGCCTTCCCTCCGGGCGCCCTTGCAGGCGGTATGTTCGGGCCTCCGCAAACTCTTTCCGCCGCTGCAGGAGGGCTCAACACCGCCATCGGCTATCTATATCATGAAGACACATACAAAAATCACCCGCGCCACAAGATGAGGCACAATATAATCTACTCCCAGGCGGCCTGGGGAAAATCCGGTATGTGGGAAATCTACGGACGCCTGGCAGCGGCGGACATGAAAATGTCCGACGCTTTCCGTTCCTGCCTGCCCGCTGCCATGAATATCGGGAGCGAATTTCACGACTACTGGAAATTTTTTGGAACTTTGGGGGCCAAAGGATTCTATCCGGTCAACAGGTTCTTCGGGGGGGGCATTTTTATGCAGGCAAGCTACAATCCCGGAAAATACACTGATGAAACACCGGTGCTTTATAACGGGTCGTTTTTTGTGGCCGACCTGGAAATCAAAAACCTCTGGGACATAAACCTGGGCGCCGGCCTTCAGGCGACCCTTCCCGGCGGTATCCGGGCCTACGCCGGTCCCTTCGTTTATCTGGCCCGCGCCGACGCGCGCATGTCACACAATATTCCGGGCCTGCCTTTAGGCACGGAAAAAACTTTTTTGAAAAACAAGTCGCCGGGGGGCGGGTACTTCGGAGCAGACATTCCCCTGATACGCGGGTTTCGCCTGAATATCGAGGGGCAGTACACGAGCCGGTTTTCGGCCGGAGCCGCCATCAGCTATGTTTACTGAGGGATAAACAATGAAAAAAGCCAAAAAAGCGTTAAAGCCGTCCAGGCTGACCGTCGGGGTGCTCTACGGCGGCCGCTCCGGCGAACATGATGTTTCCACGTGTTCGGCCGCCTCTGTGGCCGCGGCGCTGGATAAAACCAAATACAAGGTCGTCGCCGTCGGCATTGACCGCGACGGACGCTGGTATGTACAGCCGAAGCCGGAAATAATCCCGCATAAAGACTTCGGCAAAGTTCTGGCCCTCAAAAAAACAGGCCTCTGGCTGGTCAACCAGTTTGAATGCAATAACCGGCTTTATCTTTATAATCTCGAAGACAAAAACAGGCGGGTTGCCATCGATGTGGTCTTTCCCGTCCTGCACGGCACCTACGGCGAGGACGGCACGATGCAGGGGCTTTTGGAGCTGGCCATGGTTGCGTATGTGGGCGCCGACGTGACCGGTTCGGCCGTCGGCATGGATAAGGACATCGCCAAACGGCTGCTTAAACAGGCGGGAGTTCCTGTGGTGCCCTGGATTACTCTAAGCCGCCACGCATGGCAAAAGAATCCCAAAAAGATTATCTCGGCGGCGATAAAAGAACTTAAACTGCCTTTTTTCGTCAAACCGGTCTGCACCGGCTCTTCCGTGGGTGTCCAAAAAGTCAAAACAAAAAACGAGCTGGCCCGTGCAGTGGAATATGCATTTGAGTTTGACTCACGCGTCATGATCGAAACGGGAATCGACTGCCGCGAAATCGAATGCTCCGTACTGGGAAATGATGAACCTCTGGCTTCCGTTACGGGCGAAATCACCCCCACGCATGAATTTTATTCCTATGAGGCGAAATACCTCGATCCGGAAGGGGCAAAAATGAACATCCCCGCGAAAATTCCCGCCCGGCTTGCCGCGGCCATCCGCAAGTGCGCGATAGCCGGCTATCGGGCGCTCAACTGCAGCTCCATGGCGCGGGTGGATTTCTTCCTGGATAAAAAAACAGGGGAATTTTATTTAAACGAGATCAACACTCTGCCCGGCTTCACCGGCATCAGCATGTATCCCAAACTCTGGGCCGCCGGCGGCCTGCCTTATACTGAACTGCTCGACAGGCTCATTGAACTGGCGCTTGACCGTCACCGTGTGAAAAAGGCCGTCAGAACGGATTGATCTGCGCCTTCCCCGTTAAAGCCTCTCCAAAAAAAACAGTGCGTGGATAAGAATCCACGCACTGTTTTGCATCAATGAAACATCTTTTTTACTTGTTTTGCTTTTTCACTTCAGGCAAAGCCGGCGCGGCCACAGCCGGCTGTCCTTTTGTTCCCAGAAGCTCCACTTCAAAAACCAGCGTCGCTCCGCCGGGAACCACAGGCGGCCGTCCACGGTCGCCGTAGGCGATATCAGATGGGCAAACCAGTTTTGCCTTGCCTCCCACCTTCATCATACGCACACCTTCCGCCCAGCAGGGAAAGACCTGATTCAAAGGCAAATCCACCGGCTCGCCGCGCTTGAGGGAGCTGTCGAATTCGGTGCCGTCAATCAGCTTCCCGACATAGTGAACTTTGACGATGTCGGACGCTCCTGGCTGCGCACCCGTGCCTGCTTTGAGTTCCGTGTAAATGAGACCGGATTCCGTTTTTTGCGCACCTTGTTCGGTGGCCGCTTTTTCCAGGTACGCCCTGGAGAGCTCTTTTTGTTTTTCGGTCGCTCTTTCCATTCTGGTTTGCGCCAGCTCACCGAGTTTCCTTAACTGGTCTTCCGGCTCCACCGCCAGCTTCTTGCCGGCGGCCGAATCAGCCATGCCCTGCTGCACATATTTAAATTCTTCAGGGCTCAGGTCAAAAACAGACAATTGCTTATTCAAGTGAGCGCCCAGCGCGTAAAAGGCCTTCTGTTCCTCCGTTTTCGGCGCCTGAGGCGAGCAGCCCCACACGGCAATCGCAGCGACAATAAAAATCGTCATCAATTTACGCATAACAATCCTTTCCCCTCTTTATTATTTTTTATTAAAGGCCGGCCGTTATTTCTTCTTGCCGGTTTTGGGCGCGGTTTTCGGGCTTTCCGCGGGCGCCACGGGCGTTTTGATCTCCAGGAGTTCCACTTCAAAAACAAGCGCGGCTCCCCCGGGAATCAAAGGAGGCCTGCCTTCATCGCCGTAGGCTATATCGGAGGGACAAAACAGTTTCGCCTTGCCTCCCGTTTTCATCATAGACACACCTTCCGTCCAGCAAGGGATGACCTGCCCCAGCGGAAATTCCGCGGGCTCACCGCGCTTTACGGAACTGTCAAATTCGGCACCGTCAATAAATGTACCGACATAATGAACCTTCACTGTGTCCGAGGCCTTGGGGCTTGTCCCCGTTCCCTTTTTCAGCTCCTGATAGATCAGGCCGCTTGATGTTTTTTCAGCTCCCGCGGCGGCGGCCGCTTTTTCCAGAAACGACTCCGCCGCCTCCTTGTTCTTTTTTAGCGCTGCCTGCATCCGGCTGTGCGCCAGAGCATTGATACTCTGTCCGTACGCTTCCGGCTCGGCAAGCAGTTTCTTGCCGGCGGCCAGATCCGTCATGCCCTCTTTGATAAATGCAAACTCCTCCGCGGAAAGCCCGAAAACGGACAGTTGCCTGGCCATATGTACGCCCAGCGCGTAGAGGACCTTTTGCTCCTGTGTCTCGGGCGGGGCGGCCCATGCCGGGACGGTGACAAGCACAACCAACACACACAAAATCAATTTACGCATAAAATTCCTTTCCTGAATCAAGATTTTTTACACATCGGCCGGCCGGCCGAACACCAGTCCGGGGTGGTTCGTTGACCCTCCGGCCGTGAACCCATCGAGCAGCTGTACGACGACTTCCTCACCTTTTTTCACTACTTCTATCTGTTCGGGAACAATTACAAAAGCGTTGGCCATGGCCATGGATTTCAATATGCCTGAGCCTTGCTCTCCGGTAAGTCGCGCCACATACCTGCCCTTTTCATAACTGACCACGGCCCGCAGGAAATGCCTGAACCCGGCCGGTTTTCTGATGCCGCGGGCGCTCACCGCTTTCATCTCCGGACGAAAGATATTCGTATATCCCTGCATTTTCAGCAGGCAGGGGCGGGCAAACTGCTCGAACGACACCATTACGGAAACAGGATTTCCGGGCAGGCCGAACAGGGGCACACCCTCAATGGCGCCGAAAGCCAGAGGCTTGCCCGGACGCATGGCTACCTGCCAGAAGTGCATCTCATTGCCGATGTCGCGCATCACATCCTTTACAAAATCGAAATCGCCCACGGACACCCCGCCGGAGGATAAGATGACATCCGCGCGCGAGGCTGCCTGAAAGATCTTTGCCAACTGCGCCTTCCGGTCACGGCCGATGCCCAGCATTACCGGTATCCCGCCGCAGGCGCTCACCTGGGCCGCCAGTGAGTAACTGTTGGAATTGACAATCCTGCCGGGCGGCGGCTCTTCGTCAATTTCCACCAGTTCGTCACCGGTGGAAAGTATCGCCACACGCGGCCTTTGATGAACATAAACGAACGATTTACCCAATGAGGCCAGTATGCCGATATGCCCCGGGCGCAGCACACTGCCCCTTTTGATCACCAGCTCCTCTTTTTGGACATCCTCGCCCGCCTCGCGAATTTCCTGCCCCCGGGAGGCGCTGATTTTAACCAGCACCGTCTTGTCCGTCTCCTGCGTATCCTCGCGGCAGACGACTGTGTCCGCCCCTTCGGGAATGACCGCGCCGGTCATGATCCGGGCCGCCTGCCCTTTTCCGACACGCACGCGCGGCAGCACACCGGCGGCGATTGTTTCCGTGACTTTGAGCACGACCGGCTTCGAGACGCGCGCACCCTTTATATCCGCCGCGCGCAGCGCGTAGCCGTCCTTTGCCGAGTTGGCGCGCGCGGGAATATCACGCGGGGAATAAACATCCTCACCGATCACCCGGCCGCACGCCTCCAGAATATCCACCTTTTCCAGCTCCAGCGGCCGACATCCGGCAAGAATGATCCGGCGCGCCTCTTCCAAAGAAATCACTTAATCATCTCCATGGCTTTAATCTGACGCACATTATCAGAGACTCATTCGTTGTCAATATGAAAATAGAGGTAAGGGGCTGCGGCGACTTCCTGAAAAGTTCCGCAGGGGGATGATCATACAATCTTCGTCATCACTTTTTTCTGCGCTTGAACTATATGAACATTTGCGCTAGGGAAAGCTCATTGCAGTGAGGGGACGAGTAGATGACGCCACAACAGAAGAAAATCCGCAAAATGCTCGAGGAAAAACAAGGCATTTTACTGGTTCACTATTACGCACGACCCGAAATTCAGGAAATAGCCGATGTACTGGGCGATTCGCTGGTTCTCGCCCGGGCGGCGGCGGACTCCGACGCCAAAGTAATTGTCTTTGCCGGCGTGCATTTCATGGCGCAAAGCGCGGCCATCCTTTCGCCTGAAAAAACTATTTTACTGCCCCGACTGGACGCCGGCTGCCCGCTGGCGGACGCGGCCACGGCCGAATCAGTCCGGCAGATGAGGGAAAAGCATCCGGATGCCCTGTTTGTGACCTACATCAATTCCAGCGCGGAGGTTAAAGCCATAAGCGATGTGTGCTGCACCTCCTCCAATGCGGAACAAATTGTCGGAAACGAGCCGGCGGGCCGGAAAATTGTCATGCTGCCGGACGGCAATCTGGCGCGCCATATATCTTCTGTAAGCCAACGGGAGATCATCGCCTGGGAGGGCTGCTGTCCGGTTCATCAGGCTTTAACTCCACAAGAGGTGGCCGCGCGTAAACGGGAGCATCCGGGCGCACCTTTTGCCGCTCATCCGGAGTGCCACCCAGATGTGCTTGCTCTTGCCGATTTTGTCGGCTCGACCTCGGCTATTTTGAAATTCGCGCGCGAATCCAAGGCCAAGTCCATCATCATCGGGACAGAGGCGGGCATCATGGCCAGGCTCAAGAAAGAAAGCCCGGAAAAGACATTTATTCTTGCCTCCGATGTGCTTTTGTGCGCCGATATGAAAAAAATCACACTCGACGACATTGAAAAATCACTCACCACGATGCAGCCTGTCGTCACGGTTCCCCAAAACATCAGCCGCGCCGCAAAAAAAGCGCTCGATAAAATGCTTTCTTTGTCATAGACTTGTTCCTGTCGCCTCTGGATAATATTCATTGAGAAAAATCATCAACAAATCCAATCCTGATGAAGCTCCCGCGCTTAGCAGGCTTTTAGGAGAGCTGGAAAAGGAATCAACCGTGGAGGCCCAGGGACTTTGCGCCCCGGCGCGTCCGTTTCTAAGCGCGCTTTTGTTTCAACGCCTGCAAAAACCGCTCGCCGTGATCTGCCCCACCGCCAGGGAAGCAGCCGCCTTTGCCCGGGACCTCACCCTCTTTATTGATGAGGACGACATCCTGCATTATCCGCCGCTGGATTTTTTTTCCATCGACATGTTCGCGCTGCAGCGCGAGGAGGAACTGGCGCGACTCAGGACGCTCACCCTCCTGCAAGTGGACAGCCGTAAAATCATCGTCACCTGCATCGAGGCCTGCGCGCAAAAAGTAATGCCTTTCGGCCTGTTTCAAAAGCACCTGGAAATCATCTCGACCGGCGATATTCTGCCATTGGATGAATTCACGCAAGGGCTCGCGGACGGAGGATACAGACGGGTTTCTCTGGTGGAAAGCCAAGGGGAGTTCAGCCTGCGCGGCAATATACTGGATATTTTCCCGCCGACGCTCAAGCTGCCGGTCAGGCTGGAAATGGCGGCCGATGAGGTTGAATCCATCCGCAGCTTCGACTGTTCTTCGCAGCGCTCGGAAGCACCCGTCAACGCTTTCGTTTACGGACCGGCCGCGGAAATCATCATGGATGACTCAGGGCTTGCGCGCGCGTTAAATAATGTCAAACGCAGGGTCGATGATCTGGAGCTGCCGCGTGAAATGCGCCGCCGCCTGACGGAAACACTGCGTGAACAGACAGCCGCCATGGTCAACCCGATTTTCCTGCCTCTTTTTTATGAAGATTATGACGCACCAGAAAGCTTCGGCTCTCAGAATCTCTCCAGCGTGTTTGATTATCTGCCGCAAAACACACTTCTGGTACTAAACGATCCGCCGGCTATCGGACAGGCTGCGCAAAACGTCGCCACCGGTATAGACAAAATGCTTTTCAAGGCCAAAGCAGGCGGCAGGTTCTATCTGGAAAGCTCCGGCATCTACCTCGGTGAGGAATCAGTGCGCGGACACTTGGGCCGGTACCGTCAGCTGCGCCTCATGTCACTGACAATTGACACGCCTGACCGGGCGATCGCTCCTGTTCAGATTACGGCGCAGCCCGTCTCTTTAGTGGCAGAACTCCGGCAGGGGGAAATACGCGAAGAGGCGCTGCTGCGGGCGATGGTTCTTCAGATAAAAGAATGGCTGTCGCAGGGTCTGCTGGTGTTTTTTATCTCGCCCACGCCGGAAGACGAGGCACGCATGGCGCACCTGCTTTCCGGGTACGACCTGCCGCTCGAGAAACTGCCCGCCGGGAGGCATCTACTTTCCATGATCCGTGCCCTGAACGGAAAGCAGGCCGCTTTTATCCGTGAGGGAAAGATCTCCGGCGGCTTTGTCTGCCGGGATCTGGGCGTCGCTTTTTTGAGCGAAGAGGAAACCTTCGCCCGAAAAAAATCCCGCCGCACCGTACGCTCACGCCATGAAGGGTTTTTCCTCAAATCGTTCGGGGATCTCAAGGAGGGCGACTATGTCGTCCACACTGATTTCGGTATCGGTGTTTACCGAGGCCTCAAAAAAATCACCGTGGGCAGAATTGAAAATGATTTTCTGGTCATCGAATATCTCGGCGCGGACAGACTCTACCTGCCGGTAAACGCGCTGGACAGAATTCAGCGTTATCTGGGGCCGGAAGGCTCTACCCCGCGGGTGGACAGGATGGGCGGGGCCTCCTGGGACGCGGTCAAGGAAAGAGTGAAAAAATCCATCCGCGACGTGGCCGAGGAGCTGGTGGCGATCTATGCCGCGCGCGAGACGATGGAAAGAAAATCCTTCGCTCCGCCGGAAAACCTCTACGAGGAATTCTCTTCAGCTTTTCCGTTCGAGGAAACACCGGATCAGGCCAGAGCGATCGAAGATGTGCATGCCGACATGGATGACGTCAAGCCCATGGACCGGCTCATCTGCGGCGACGCGGGCTTCGGAAAAACGGAAGTCGCCCTTAGGGCCGCCTTCCGCGCGGTAATGGACGGCAGACAGGTGGCGCTTCTGGCGCCGACGACCATTCTCACCGAACAGCACTTTGCGACTTTTGCCGAACGCCTGGCTGATTATCCGGTTCGCGTCGAAGCGCTCAACCGCTTCAAAAGTGCGGCCCAGGTCAAAAGCACGCTGGCGGATCTGCGCCTCGGCAGAGTGGATATCGTCATCGGTACACACCGTCTTTTACAAAAGGACGTGTCGTTCAAAGACCTGGGGCTGGTGATCATCGACGAGGAGCAGCGCTTCGGCGTGGCGCACAAGGAAAAGCTCAAGAAAATGCGCACTCTCGTCGATGTGCTGACTCTTTCGGCCACGCCCATTCCGCGCACGCTGCACCTTTCGCTGGTCGGCATCCGCGACCTGTCCGTCATCAACACGCCGCCGGTGGACCGGCAGCCGATTAAAACCTACGTGCTGGAATTTGATGAAGACACCATCAGCTCAGCCATCGGGGCGGAGCTGGCACGCGGCGGGCAGGTCTTTTTTCTCCATGACCGGGTCCGCTCAATCTATTCCATCGCCCATCTGCTGCACAGGCTCGCCCCACAGGCGCGCACGGGCGTGGTGCACGGGCAGATGAAACCCGCGGAAATTGAAAAAACCATGTCGCAGTTCATCCGGCATGAGCTCGACGTACTGGTCTGCACGACGATTATCGGCTCCGGCCTGGACATACCTGCGGCCAACACCATCATCATCAATCGCGCCGACCGCTTCGGCCTGGCCCAGTTGTATCAGATCCGCGGCCGGGTGGGTCGCGGCGCGGTGGAAGCCGCAGCCTACCTTCTGCTTCCCAGAGGCGCTCTTCTGTCGCGCGACGCTTTAAAAAGGCTGCAGGCCATCAAGGAATTTTCCGAACCAGGCTCCGGCTTCCGTATCGCCTACAATGACCTGGAAATACGCGGCGGCGGCAACCTGCTGGGCCTGTCGCAGGCGGGTCATATTTCAGCCGTCGGCTATGAACTCTACACGGAAATGATGGAAAAGACCGTGCGTGAGCTCAAGGGGGAACACCCCCCTGTGCAGGAGGAGGCGCTTCCGGAAATAGCGCTGGGCATTTCCGCCTTCCTGCCCGAGAATTACATTCAGGACATCCACCAGCGCCTGGTTTTGTATAAAAGGATCTCCCTGGCGGCAAACAAGGAGGAAATCGACGGGCTGCGCGATGAACTGGCCGACTGCTACGGGCCGCTGCCGGCGCGGGCCGCCAACCTGCTGCGCGTGATCGGCCTGCGCAATGACTTGAAGCCGTTGCGGGCCAAAAAAATGGGCTTCGACGGCAGGTATTTTTACCTGTATCTGAAGGAGACCTCCCCGATTGATCCGGCGCATATCGTTTCCCTGTCGAGGAAAAAAATCCAGGGTTTGCGCTTCACACCCGACTATAAACTGTTTTTGCCCGCGGCGGCGGCCTCGGACGCGGAAATTCTGTCCCAGGCTGAAGAGCTTTTAAAGATGCTTGCCCCCTAGCCCGGTTCGGTATATACAAAAATATGTGTTCAAAAACATACAAGACATCAGCTTACCGGTTAACCCGGATGCTTTGCGCGGCTCTGCTGGCGGTTGTGATCCTGCCTTGCCCCGGCTGCAAAAACGGCACTCTCGATCGGCAGCTCGTAGCCACGGTCACCGGTGACCAAATTTACCTCGATGAATTTGAAAGGGAGCTTAAAGTACGTAAAGCGCGCCTTGCGGCAGACTTTTTCACTTTCTCCCCTGAGCAGCTGGCGGTAGTCGAAAGTGAAATTCTCGAAGCGATGATCACGGAAAAAATCATCCTCCACCGGGCCGGGCAGCTCAACCTCACCGTCAGCAGCACGGAGCTGGAAAGAAAAATAATAGATATCCGCGGCGACTACGGCACGAGTTTTTTTGATCTGCTGGCCGGCCAGAATGTGTCGTACGAGGACTGGCGCGAAAACCTGCGTAGGGAAATGCTCATCGATAAAGTGGTGGAGACGGATGTCAACGCTTCCATCCGTGTTTCGGAAGATGAGGCGGAGGATTATTTCAACGACCATCGCGATTTTTGTAAAAACGAGGCGCGCGTGCGCGCATCTCAGATTGTTCTGCGCGATATGGACCAGGCGCAAGATGCCTCCGACCGGCTCGAACGCGGTGAGGACTTCGCCAAAGTGGCGGCCGAGGTGTCCATCGGCCCTGAGGCGGCACTGGGGGGAGATCTGGGTTTTATCGGCCGTGAAACCATGCCTGAACCGCTCGACGCAATTCTCTTTAGCCTGCCGGAAGGCAAAATAAGCCCCGTGACACAAACCGCGTACGGCTATCATATAGTGAAAGTCACCCGGATTCAGCCGGCACGGACAAAACCTTTTGCCAAATGCAAGCAGGATATTATGGCGGAGATCCGGGCGCGTAAAGAAGACGCGGCTTTCAACGCCTGGCTCGACGCGCTGAAACTCAAAGCCGAAGTTAAAAGGGAAGCCAACGCTTACGGTAAAAAAACGCCGTAATATTTTAAAAAACCGGGGAGGAGCAGTGAGAACACTTCTTATAATCTTTGTGGCCTTTATATTTTCCGCGGCGGTAGGCACAGCCGAAACGCTGGACAGAATTGTCGCCGTCGTCGATGACGATGTCATAACGCAAAGCGAGCTTAACCGGGCTTTCGCCCCCTATGCGGCGAACATCGAAAAAACCCTGAAAGGCGCCGACATGGAGGAGGCGCTGCGCCAGAACAAAGAGGCTTTTTTGCAGCGCCTCATCGACCAGATGCTCATCGAGAGGGAAATAAAAAAAGCCGAGCCGGGCATCGGCCAGGTAAGCGATGAAGAGGTCATGAGTGTTATCGGAGATATGCTCTCCAGAAACAAGGTATCGATGGATGAATATCTGAAAAAGCTGTCAGCCGAGGGTTCGACCCTGGAAGAAATCAAAAAGGATGTGCGCCGGCAGTTGATGCGCATGAGACTGCTCAGAAGGGAGGTTCAATCCAGGATTCTGGTCACGGATGAGGAAATCGGCCGCTATTATGACGAGCATCGCGAGGACTATGAAGGTAAAGAGGCGGTGCGTATCAGACAGATTTTTTTGCCGGCGCCCGCCCACGCAGATGAAAATATACGCCAAAACGCCAGGCAGCTCGCCGGTCAGCTGCGCGACCGCATCCTCGGCGGAGAACCGTTCGAAATGATCGCCGCCCAGTATTCCCGGGCGCCCGGGGCGGACCAGGGCGGGGATACCGGTTTCATCGAAAAAGGGATAATCCTGCCGGAGGTGGAGCAGGTGGCCTTCAGCCTGGAGATCGGCCGGATGAGCGATGTGATTGAATCGGAGGTAGGGATGCATCTCATTCAAGTGACGGACAGACGCGGCGCGGGCCTCAAGCCGATTACGGATGTGCGCAACGAAATAAAAGCGAAAATCGAAGATGAAAAAGTCTCCAAAAAATATGACGAGTGGATTGAAGACATCCGCAAAAAATCTTTCATCGATGTCCGCCTGTAGAAGGCGTTGAACAAGCAGTATGGATTTTATAAAAATAAGAGGAGCTTCACAGCACAACCTCAAAAGCGTCAATCTCGATGTTCCCCGCGACAGGCTGGTGGTTATTACCGGCGTGTCCGGTTCCGGCAAGTCATCCCTGGCCTTCGACACCATCTATGCCGAAGGGCAGCGCCGCTATGTCGAGTCCCTTTCCACTTACGCACGCCAGTTTATCGGCCAGATGGACAAGCCGGACGTGGAATCCATCGAAGGCCTGTCGCCGGCCATCTCTATCGAGCAGCGTGCCTCGAGTCACAATCCGCGCTCCACCGTGGGCACGGTGACCGAAATCTATGATTATTTGCGTCTGCTTTTTGCCGGCGCCGGCGTTTGCCACTGCTGGCAGTGCGGTCGCGAAATTCAGTCGCAGACCATCGACAGCATCGTCAACTGCGTGCTGGAGCTGCCTCCGGACACGCGCTTTAGCGTCATGTCGCCGTTGGTACGCGGGAAAAAAGGCGAATTTGCCAAAGAGCTCAAAAAACTGCAAAAAGAAGGGTTCGCCCGCGTGCGCGTCGACGGTGAGGTGCGCGACCTGGCGGAGGAAATCATACTGGCTAAAAACAAGCGCCACGACATTGACCTGGTTGTGGACCGCCTGGTGATCAAAGAAGGGGTTCGCAAAAGGCTGCGCGACTCCGTCGAAATCGCCGCCGCCAAAAGCGACGGCCTGGTCCGCATCGTCACCTCCGAAGGGAGCGAGACGCTTTATTCCGAAAAATATGCCTGCCCGGACTGCGGCATCAGCATGCCTTCGCTTGCACCCCGCATGTTTTCCTTCAACACGCCCTACGGCGCCTGCCCGACATGCAATGGGCTGGGCTCGCGCATGCACTTCGCGGTTGATCTGGTGATGCCGGATCCCGGCCTTACGCTCAGGGAAGGGGCCATCCTACCGTGGGCGGGCCGTAATTCTTTGTATTACTTCAACATACTCGATGCCTTGTCCTCCCATTACAAGTTCGACACCAACACGCCCGTGGGCGAGCTGCCGGAGAAGATCAGAGACGTCCTTCTTTACGGATCGGGAGGCGAGCTCATCAAGTTCCATCACGACCGTGCGGGCAAGCGTTATTTCGCCCACCGTCCCTTCGAAGGCGCCATCAGGCAGCTCGAGCGGCGCTGGCGGGAAACAGCGTCGCTTGCTGCACGCAATGACCTGGCCCGCTATATTGACTTAAGACCCTGCGAAACCTGCGGCGGGGCGCGGTTGAAAAAAGAAAGCCTGGCCGTCACGGTGGGAGGCAAAAATATTTATGAGCTGTGCCTCATGTCCATCCGCGAATGCTTTGCCTTCATCGAAGACCTGAAGCTCACCCAGCAGGAGATGCTCATCACACAGCGGATCATCAAGGAAATTAAAAGCAGGCTGGCTTTTATGCTCAATGTCGGCATGGATTATCTGAATCTCGCGCGCTCGACCTCGACTCTCTCCGGCGGCGAAAGCCAGCGCATCCGCCTGGCCACACAGATCGGCTCCGGCCTGACGGGGGTCCTGTACGTGCTCGACGAGCCGACCATCGGCCTGCACCAGAGGGACAATCTGCGGCTCATTGAAACCCTCAAAAAGCTGCGCGACCTGGGCAACACAGTGCTGGTAGTGGAGCATGACGCGGACATGATGGCGGCGTGTGACCAGATTATCGACCTGGGACCGGGCGCAGGCGAGCAAGGCGGTGAAATTGTTTTTCAGGGAACACCCGCCGAGGTGCTCGAAAGCCCGACATCGCTTACCGGCCGGTTTCTGTCCGGCAAAGAAACGATCGCCATGCCCGCGCACAGGCGCAAGGCCAAAGGCCGCTACATCATTCTGGAGGGGGCGACACAAAACAATCTAAAAAATATTGATATTAAAATTCCCGTCGGGGTTCTGACCGCGGTGACCGGCGTGTCCGGCTCGGGCAAAAGCACGATGGTGGTCGAAACCCTCTACAAGGTCGTGGCCAGGCGTCTGAGCAGACAAAACGGTTCGATGGGAAAAGTAAGAAAGGTCCGCGACCTGGGAGATATCCAGCGGATCATCATGATCAATCAGCAGCCTATCGGGCGCACCCCCCGCTCCAATCCGGTAACCTATACGGGAATTTTCACCTTTATCCGCGAGTTGTTTGCAGGCCTGCCGGAGGCCCGCCTGCGCGGCTACAAGCCGGGGCGCTTCAGCTTCAATGTCAAAGGGGGACGCTGCGAAGCCTGTGAGGGCAACGGTTTGATTAAAATCGAAATGCATTTCCTGCCCGATGTGTATGTCACCTGTGATGCCTGCCGGGGAAAGCGTTTCAATGCAGACACTCTGGAGATCAGATACAAGGACAAAAGTATTGCCGATGTGCTGGACATGACT